>JAOTUU010000237.1 GCA_029863705.1 Gammaproteobacteria bacterium | reverse complement strand
GATCGACAACAAACGGCAAGAACTTTTCGTCGCTGAAACTCTGGCCAGACAGATTTATTGAGCACAATGCCAGCCTTTCACGCTCATCCGCCTCCGACACCAGCCAACGGAATGCACTGCGTATCACCCAGCGATCTATGTTGGGCGTAATGCCATAACGCTCGGCTGCCTCAATAAACAACCCTGGTGAGATAATGCCGCCCGTCTCATCGCGCATGCGCAGCAGAATCTCATAGTGTGCGCCCTCTTCTTCAGCCTGTAAGGGCTGAATGGTCTGGCGGAATAATTCGAAGCGGTTTTCTTCCAACGCGTTATTGATCCGCGCCGCCCACTGCATCTCGCGACGTCGACGCATGAGGTCAATGTCATTTTCCTGAAAACTGTGAATACGGTTACGGCCGGCTTCTTTTGCGGCCTGGCAAGCACTGTCGGCGGCGCTGAGCAAGGCCGCGACATCCTCGTTCTCTGCGACGATTGGCACGACACCGATGCTGACGCCAAGGCGGAAGCTACGCTCGTCCCACATGAACTTGTATTCACCAATTGCTACTCGCAGCGACTCGGCCGCCTGCATCGCCTCGTCAAGCGAACAACTTTCGAGCAGCACACCAAATTCATCACCTCCGAGACGCGCGAGCGTGTCCCGCCAGCGAATTTTCGATTTAAGCAAGGCGCCAAGTTGGCCGAGCAGCGCATCACCTGCACTGTGACCGCAAGAATCATTGACGATTTTGAATTGGTCCAGGTCGAGGTAACAAAGCGCATAGGACGTTTCGCGGGCTTTGGCGCTCTTCAGCGCACGTTCGAGACGGTTCTCAAACTCGGCGCGGTTAACCAGCCCCGTAAGAATGTCATGGCTCGCATGATAACTCAGGCGACGGTTAAGTTCGCGCGACTCACTAACATCATGAAAAACCAATACACCGCCCGTGACGTTGCTTTTGCCATCGCGAATCGGTGACGCCGTGCTCTCGATATAGAGTTCGTTGCCATCGCGACGAATTAATAAGGTCGGTCGTACTGATTTGATAGCACGGTCACGGCGTATCGAGACTGACAGCGGGTTTTCGAGCGGCTCGCAGGTTTCTTCATGAAAGCCACGGAATATCTCGTCGATAGGCCGGCCGCTCGCGTCGTCAACCTTCCACCCCGTCAAATCTTCTGCGACAGGATTGATGTACTCGACGTGACACCTCGAATCGGTGGTAATAACTCCATCACCAATAGACTGCAGCGTTATCTGGGCGCTTTCCTTCTCGCGGAAAAGTGCCTCCTCATAAAGTTTTCGCTCAGTAATATCGACTTCAACACCCAGCAACCTGATCAGGCGGCCGTTTTCATCCAGAATTGCCTTGGCACGACTGCTCATCCAGCGCCAATCACCATTCTGGTGTTTCATGCGATGCACCGATTCGAAGAACTGCGACTTGCCCTCGAGATGTTCCCGCATTCTCGTTTGAACGCGCGCCATGTCCGTTGGATGCACGAGGTGATACCAGTCAAGCAGCACGTCCTCGTCGTCGATGCTGTAACCGAGCATCGCCCTCCAACGCCGCGACAAATTGATGCGTTTGGATTTGCCGTCAAAATCCCAGATACCATCGTTGGCGGTTGCTGCAACGAGTTCATTGCGCTGGTTCATTTCATCGAGCAAGCCCCGGTCACGAATACGTTCGAGACCAGACGCCAGTGAAGCGCCAACCAACTTAAGCAGCAGATGCAGATTCGCATCCCACGATTCAACCGGACGTTCATTCGCCAGCGCCAGAAACCCGGCGATCTCGCCATTGACCGAAAACCCGATCATAAGCACCGAGCCCATGTGCAATTCGGCCAGGCGTTCGAGTTCTATCTTCGACGATCTGGGGCCTTTGAGCGTATCGGCTACCTCGATAACTCTGAGGTGACCCAGGCGCTGGCGCAACCACGGCCAGGACTCCAGCGCCTCGCCGCTCAGGACCTCGGCCTTACATTGGGCGAAGCCGCTACTCTCGGAAATTACAGTTTCAAGGCTCACGCCATCGTCGCTCAGCAAAGCGACAAACGCAGCGTCACAACCCGCCGCATCGGGCAATTCGCCGATATTGGCCTGTAATTGTTCCTGGTAGTTGCTGGCGTCGAGATTCAGGACGCCGACGGCGATCTTGGTCTGTAGCGCATCGGCAGCTCCGCGCGTGCGCGTACCGGCCCGCGGTCTGCGATGACGAACACTGCTGGTTCCACTGCTGTCTGGTGGATTTGTCAAATGCTGGTAACCCGTGCGCAATCCTTCATATAGACGGGAAAGAATTGTGACATGTTGAGTCAGGAATACAAGCTAAGTCGCTGTTTTTTTTACATTCTGGTAACTCGCGGTCTTACAAAAACCTGCTTTCGCGTCTGTAGCGTCAACCATTCTCCTTCACCGGCGTTGTTCAACTAAGCAACGGACATATGCAAACCAAGGAGAGACGCATGAAACTCACAAGGATTGGGCGCGCAGCGGCACTGCTGGCAGCCCTGATGCTCACAGCCTGCGGTGGTGGTGCCAGCACAACGGCATCTGGCCCAGACCCTGTCGCCTCTTGCGACCCAGCCAATTCCGCAACGTTTGACGAATGCGGCACTGTTCTGATCGGGTTCACGGACGCCGATGGTGATTTTCTCAATTACACCGTTGATGTTCTTTCACTGACGCTGGAAACAGCGAACGGCCGGGTCGTTGAGGTAATGCCTCGCAAGACCCGCATCAACTTTACGGACTACGTTGATGTTGCTGAACTGGTGACGGCTGCAGCTATACCGCCTGCTGTCTATGTGGCTGGAACCATTCGCCTCGACTACACCGATGCAGAAATTTACGTTGAGGAATCGGAAGTCGCCAAGAAAACGGTCGTAACCGATAATACCGGTACGCCCCTCGGACAAACCGACCTTAAGATCGTCTTGTCCGATCGCGACCAGCTCGCCGTTACGAAGCGGCGCGCACATTTCCTGCAACTGGACTTCGACCTCGAAGCATCGCACGTGGTCGACATTGCGCCGACGCCGGCTACCGCCGTTGCCGAGCAATTTATTGTCGCCGAGGTTCACCCGGTTGACGAAAAAGACATTCGCGTCCGCGGCCCACTGATCGAGGTTGACGAGGACGGCATGAGTTACACCATCGCCGTTCGACCTTTCCACGATCGCGCCGGTGACTTCGGCCGATTTACTGTCAACGTGATTAACACGACCGAGTTTGAAGTCAACGATGAAATGTTTGTTGGCGTGGATGGTTTGCGGGCATTGAGTGCCGCGGGCCAGGGCACTCCAACTGTCGCAAAAGGCACCTTGACGGTTACGGATCGTACGTTTACCGCTGATCTCGTACTCGCTGGATCGAGCGTACCGGGTCACGACCGGGATGCCATAGTCGGCAACATCATCAAACGCCACGGCAACTTCCTGACAATACGCGGCGCAACGATTATTCCTCGTGCCGTCAGCATCGATCGCCGCGTGCATTTCCACGACGATGTCGTTGTTGAGGTCGGGCCGAATACCAGGGTATTCAAGGACGGCTACCGGCTTTCGAGCCTGACTATCGACGCCCTGTCAATTGGCCAGCGCGTAACGATTCGTGGTAACCAACCGACGCCAACAACCGATGCACTCGCGCCACAGATCTTGTTTGACGCCACTGAAGGCGCTGTGCGCATGCACGTTACGCATCTCGCGGGCATGGTAAATACGGTAATGCCCGGTCAGACGGACATCACGCTGCACTCGATCGATCGTCGGCGTGTTGCAATCTTCGACTTCACCGGAACAGGCCCATCTGACGTCCTCGACGCTGATCCGGAAAATTACGAGGTGCGCACCGACAACCTGACACTGGCGGACTTCTCGACCGGCCAACCGATCGTCGTCTGGGGTTACCCAACTGCGTTCGGCATGGCACCGCCTGACTTCACCGGTCGCAGCGTCATCGACTACACGGATGTTCGCAGCGCAATGGGTGTTGGCTGGGGCAGCGAAGGTACGCTTGCACCGTTTAGCAGCATGGGTACAGGTGGCCTGGTACTGAACAACCAGAATGGCGACATCGGTCAACGTCACTTTATCAAGCAGGGCCCGGTCCTCATTGACCTGACATCGCTGGATTCGGACACGGTTATTGTCCCGCGGGAGACGGGTCGCATGTTGTTCTCGATCAAATCGCAAGACAGCCTGCGTCTTTACTCAGACTGGGACGACTTTGTGGGTGACCTGATCAACAGCCTTGGAAACGGCACGACGGCCGCACGATCGATGTACGCCTACGGCAAGTACGACGTTGATACAAACACCTTCAACGCTTACAAACTAGGCATCTATCTGCTGGAGCCCTAGTTCCAGAACCCCCGCCTGCCCCGCATCGCAAGGTGCGGGGTTTTTTTTATGGCTGGCTCTAGGTCGATGCGTGGATGTCGGCCAGGTACGTTTGCACCTGCCCGCGCAGTGATTCCTCTTCCTCTTCCCAGCGTTGCAGCGCGGCTTGAACACGAGGATCTGCAACGACCTCTGCGAAATACGGCTGAGAATAGTTTTCCCGCCAGTTCAGCCTCTCGGCAACCGAACCTATGAATACTTCGCTGAGCCCGATTTTGATCGCCTCTTGCACTTCGCCGCGGAACGCCAAAATGGTCATATGGGTATTGGGTTGGTGCTCCTTTTTAAAGCCGTTGGCAACTGCAAATTCCAGCAATGCATCCAGTCGCTTCAATACCTCATCCCTTGGCAATGTCACGTACCATGCCTCGAGCGCAGAGAATTGAGATCTTTTGATTTTCGGCGGCAGCGATTCCTCATATGCGTCGAGAATACCCGGCGCGTGTTCCTCCAGGAAAGCTGCTTCCTGTTCATAGGTTCCGGATCTGGCTGCGACCCTTAGCAGGTGCTGCACGGCCCCACCAAAAGAAAAGCGGCGGTCTTCG
>JAOTUU010000035.1 GCA_029863705.1 Gammaproteobacteria bacterium | reverse complement strand
CTGGCCGTGGCGGACTACATGAGCCGCCAGAATCGCGCGGCAGGCAATGCGCCGCTCACCATGCAGGACGTGCTGACTGCGATGGTCAAGGCACACGAGATTCAAGGCGTGCTTGCGCTCGAGAACAACTACAACCGCGTTTGCGTCGCTTCGACCGCTGTTGTCACGCGCATGCTTGGTGGTGACAGGGGCCAGGTCCTAAATGCTCTGTCGCATGCATGGATCGACGGCGGCGCGCTGCGCACCGATCGATACGCGTCGAACACAGGATCACGCAAGAGCTGGGCGGCCGGGGACGCGACCAGTCGCGCCGTGCGCCTTGCGCTGATCGCCATGACCGGCGAGATGGGCTGCCCGGCGGAGCTTCACCCGCATACCGCCGTGGAAGCGGCGATGACGCAGCATGCCGAAGCCAAAGATCGCATCGACGTCGATGTTCCGATTGGCCACCGGGGGCTGCGCGAAGAGGGAATACCGGTACTCAAGCAGAAGTTTGTGGACAGCGTGTCACCAAAACTTGCGGCCGGCCAGTGGGAAGCGCTTAATAAACTGTGCGTCGATCGCGAGCAACTCGCCGCAACGGCTGTCGATGACTTCATGGCACTGCTTGTGGTCTGAATTCACAGCTCAACGCCAAGGAGCCAACCATGCGAACACCGATACTGACCGCACTATTCTTCCTGCTTGTGCTACCGGCCGCGGCCGACGCCGAGAGGCGCGTTGCCAATAATGGCAACCTCGTTATGGAAGACGTGCCGGAGATCCCGGCCGATATCGTTGATAGTCTTAATCAATATCAGAATGTTCGCTCGGCGTCGTTTCAAGCCTGGTCAGGCGACGGCGAGAGCTTGTTAATCAACACGCGATTCGGCGACGTCGGTCAGCTCCATCGTGTCGACATGCCGATGGGTGCACGCCACCAGGTTACCTTTTACAATGAGCCCGTGGGCGAAGTCTCGCGGCAGCCCGGCGGCTCGAAGCTGATCTTCACGCGCGATGTGGGCGGTAGTGAGTTTTCGCAGATTTTCCTGCTCGACCCGGCCGGCGGTGATGCACAAATGATTACGGACGGCGAGTCGCGCAATGGCACCGTACTTTGGGACCGCGAAGGTCACCGGCTTGCCTACCAGAGCACGAGGCGCAACGGTGCGTCCAACGACATTTGGCTGGCGGACCCGGAAAACCCGGCGGACACCAAGGTCGTCCTCGAGTCACCGGACGGGAGCTGGTGGGGGCCCACTGAGTTTTCTCAGACGGGCACCAGGATGCTCGTGACCAATTACGTGAGCATCACCGACTCTCGCGTCAACCTGCTGGACCTTGATACGGGCAATGTCACACTTCTCGCCGGCGACGCTGCTAACCCCAGCGTGAATGTTCCGCTGGCGTTCGACGATGACAACGACGGCTTTTGGTTCATCACGGATCGCGCCGGCGAGTTCAGCGTGCTTGCCTGGCAGTCCCTGGAAGAGGGCGCCGAGCCTGAGTACATAAGCAGCGACATACCGTGGAACGTGGACGGCGGCGCTATTTCGCATGATCGCCGTCGCGCCGCTTTTACCGTAAATGAAAATGGCCGCACCGCTGTGTACCTGTTCGACCCGCACACGCGCGAGTACCGACGAATCGACAGCATCCCAGTTGGGCTGGTTGGTGGCCTTGAGTTTAGCCCCGACGACTCCAGGCTCGCGATGACTATCAATACAGCGAGCTCGCCCAGCGACACGCATGTCCTTGAACTGGGCCGCAGCGCGCTTGATTACTCCGAACTTGTCCGCTGGACGCAAAGCGAGGTGGGTGGTCTCGATACTACGACATTCATCGAGCCCGCGTTAGTCGAGTTCCCGACATTCGACGAAGTGGGTAGCGCTCCACGCAAGATTCCAGCCTGGATCTACAGGCCACGTGGCAGCGGGCCGTTTCCAGTTGTGGTCTCCATCCATGGAGGGCCCGAAAGTCAGGCGCGCCCCGCTTTCGCGAGCACCTACCAGCTCTGGCTGGACAAGCTCGGCGTCGCTGTCGTTGTTCCGAACGTGCGCGGCTCAGCTGGCTACGGGAAGACTTACGTCTCGCTCGATAACGGCCTCAAGCGCGAGGACTCGGTTAAGGACATTGGGGCGCTGCTCGACTGGATCGAGACGCAGCCAGACCTCGATCAGGATCGCGTCGCAGTGTTTGGCGGCAGCTATGGCGGCTACATGGTGCTTGCGAGCGCGGTCCACTTCAGCGACCGGCTCAAGGCTGCAGTCGATATCGTCGGCATCTCGAGTTTTGTAACGTTTCTCGAGAACACCCAGGATTATCGTCGTGACCTGCGCCGCGTCGAGTACGGCGACGAGCGCGATCCCGAAATGCGCGCACACCTCGAGAAAATCAGCCCGGTTAACAATGTCGAGAAAATCCACATCCCGCTATTTATTGTGCAAGGCGAGAATGATCCACGCGTGCCGGTCACCGAGTCGATCCAGATGGTTGCGGCGCTGCGCGACCGGGGTGAAACGGTGTGGTACATGAACGCACTGAACGAAGGTCACGGCTACCGCAAAAAGGAAAATCGCGACATTTACCAACAGGCCACAGTCCTGTTCCTTAAAGTCAACTTGCTGGGCGAGTGAATGGGTCGCCCGGTTGGTTGCGGCGTTCGCGCGTTCGACCTTAGTTTTGCCGATGACTGAACATAGAGAAAAATTCGACGCGCTACTCGATGAGCTCGAGCGCTGGAACCAAAAGGTCAATCTCACCGCGATTCGCGATCGCGGCGAGATGGTTACGGCCCATATCGACGACAGCCTGGCGGCGCAGCCGCTTCTGCGAGGAGGGCGCATTCTCGATGTCGGGACAGGTGCCGGCTTCCCGGGCCTGCCGCTCGCAATTGCCGAGCCGCAACGCGAATTTCACCTCATCGACAGCAATAACAAAAAGATCATGTTCGTCCAGCACGTCGCGGGGCTGCTGGGTCTGGACAACGTTACCGCGGTCAAGACGCGAAGCGAGGACTATGCACCCGGCTATCGCTTTGATACCGTGATCGCCCGGGCTCTGGCTGCAGTGCCGAAGCTTGTGGAGATTGCCGGCCACCACGTACGAGAGGACGGGGTGTTCGTAGCGCTTAAAGGGCGCTACCCGGCAGAAGAACTAGAAGAAGTACCTGAACCGTGGGACTACAAAGTGATGGAGCTCAAAGTGCCGGGACTTGAGGCGGGTTCCCGGCATGCTGTGTTGATGTCGCTGAAGTGAATCAATGGCACGAATAATTGCAGTAGCAAACCAGAAAGGCGGGGTCGGCAAGACGACGACCTGCGTCAACCTGGCCGCATCGCTTGCGGCGACGCAACGCCGCGTGCTGCTTGTGGACATGGACCCGCAGGGCAACGCGACGATGGGCTGTGGCATTAACAAGATGGAGCTCGAAAACTCATCGTGTGAAGTGCTGCTCGGCGAGGCGACAGCGGCAGACACTATTGTGTCAGCACCAGAAGGCGGTTTCGCCGTAATGCCGGGCAACGAAAACCTCACACTTGCGGAGGTTCAGCTGCTGCAGGAGATCGGCCGGGAGATGAAGCTTCGAAAGGCGCTTGCGCCGGTCGCAGGGCTTTACGATTTCATCCTCATCGACTGCCCGCCCTCAATAAACATGCTGACTATTAATGCGTTGACGGCGGCAGATGGCGTGCTTATTCCGATGCAGTGCGAGTACTATGCCCTCGAGGGCCTGAGCTCGTTGTTGAATACCATCGAACAGGTGCGTGATTCAGTGAATCCGGACCTCGGAGTATTCGGCATCTTACGAACGATGTTCGATCCCCGCATCAACCTCTCCAATGAAGTGTCGTTGCAGTTACTGCAACACTTCGACAGGCATGTTTTTCGGACAGTCATACCGCGCAACATACGCCTGGCAGAAGCGCCGAGTTTTGGACGCCCGGTTTTGTTGCATGACCGTTCATCGCGCGGAGCCATCTCCTACCTGGCGCTGGCCGGGGAAATACTGCGTCGCGAAGACGCTCGAGAAGACCAGCTGAAGGCCGTGTAGGACGGCCGTTTGGCTCGAATGGAATAGCGATAATGACACCAAAAAAGAGATTGGGCCGCGGGCTCGATGCGCTACTGAGCAAGCCCGTTGCTGATTCGGCGGCGGTTACCGGCAAGGCAAGCTCCGATGGCCTGCGCGAAATGCCCGTTGAGTTGCTGCAACGCGGCCAATATCAGCCGCGTGTCGACATACGCCAGGACACGCTGGAAGACCTGGCGAGCTCGATACGTGCTCAGGGCGTCGTGCAGCCAATCGTCGTCAGGCCCGTTGGCAAAGAGGGCAGTACCCAACGCTATGAAATAGTGGTGGGCGAGCGCCGCTGGCGCGCCGCACAATTGGCAGGCCTTGCGGAAATCCCGGCAGTGGTCAAGGAAATTCCCGACGAGGCCGCCATTGCGATGGCACTCATCGAGAATATCCAGCGTGAAGACCTCAACCCCCTCGAAGAAGCTCGCGCTCTGGACCGGCTGATTAGCGAATTCGACCTCACGCACGCCGAGGCCGCTCAAGCGGTTGGGCGATCCCGCGCGGCGGTCAGTAACCTGCTGCGGCTTCAGGACCTTTCGGACAAGGTCAAGCCGCTGCTCGAGTCGCGACAGCTCGAAATGGGCCACGCTCGAGCGTTGCTGGGCATCAGCAACGCGGTACAGCAGCTTGACGCCGCCAGGCAGGTCGTCAAAAAAGGCCTCTCTGTTCGCGAGACGGAACGGCTGGTCCGGCACATGCTCGACAACGCGGCCGGCAAGAAGCCAGTCAAGCGGGCGGAAACCGGTAGCGCGGATATTCGTCGGCTGGAGATCGAGGTGTCCGAGAAGATCGGCGCCAAAGTGAGCGTCAAGCACACGAAGAAAGGCTCGGGCAAGGTTGTTATCAGTTACAACAGCCTTGATGAGCTCGACGGCATCCTCAAACACATCCGGTAGCAACGGGCCGCACTCGCGAGCGCGCCCGCGGGGCGCTCGTGCAGGTGCTCCATAGCCACTGAACCCCGGAAAAAACAGGCTCTGAGGGGCGAAAATGAGGCCGGGATCCGGTTGCCATGCCGGGGGGCTGACACTATAATGCGCGAGCTAATTACAGGCTCGATTTGATTCACCGATAAGACAAGCGCCACCAGCCGCCGGCAAGGCCGACGGACGTGGCGTTTTTAGTGCCGGAGACAAGAAGAAATGCTCAAGGTGCTTGTCGGGCAAATCGGGATCGGGGCTGTACTAACGGTCGCGCTCTGGGGTTTATACGGAGACGTCGCGGGGTACTCGGCGCTGCTTGGCAGCCTGACCTGCGTCATTCCGAATGCCTTCCTGGCGTTGCGGCTGGCGGTACCACGCCGGGATCCCGGGGCACGTGCCCTGGTTCAGGCGGCGTACATTGGTGAACTTGGAAAGCTGGGGTTGACCGTGCTGATGTTCAGTATGGTTTTTGTCCTGGTACGGCCGCTCTCGGCAGCGGCGCTTTTTGCAGGTTTTATCGCAGCGCAGCTAATGACCTTCGCCGGTCTTCTGTTGCGCGACGGACAGACAGATAACGGACAGACGAGTACTAAGAATGGCGAGTGAAGGCGGACACGGCCCGCAAACATCCGGCGAGTATATTCAACACCACCTGCAAAACTTGCAGGTCTGCAAGGACGAGGCAGGCGAATGGGTGTGGAACCAATGTGCTGGCAACCCGATGGCGATCAACGTCGATTCGATGTTCTGGTCGGTGCTGTTGGGACTGGTTTTTATCACTCTGTTTCATGGCGCCGCCAGGAAATCTTCGTCAGATAAGCCGAGTCGGTTTCAGGCTTTTGTCGAGATCATCGTCGACTTTGTGGACGGCGCTGTAAAAGACACGTTTCACGGCAAGAGCCGACTCATAGCACCCCTGGGCCTCACCATCTTCGTCTGGGTTTTCCTGATGAACCTTATGGATCTCGTTCCGGTCGACTGGATTCCAATGCTTGCTGGTTCGGCCGGCATCCCCTACATGAAGGTCGTGCCTACAACCGATGTCAATGTGACCTTCGGCATGTCGATAGCCGTTTTCTTCCTGATCATTTTCTACACGATCAAGAACAAAGGCATTACAGGCTTCATTGCTGAGTTAACGCTGCATCCCATCGCACCGCCCACGAAGGGCCTGGGCCTGCTGGCCGCGCCGTTCATCATTGCCTTTAATTTCATTCTTGAGAGCGTCGCCCTGATTGCCAAGCCGGTATCACTGAGCCTGCGATTGTTTGGCAACATGTTCGCCGGCGAACTCATCTTTATCCTTATTGCTTTACTGGGCGTTTACCAGTTGCCGCTGCACTTTGGCTGGGCCGTATTTCACATACTTATCGTGACGTTGCAGGCCTTTATTTTCATGATGCTGACCATAGTCTATTTGAGCCTTGCGTCAGAATCGCACTAACTTTTTATTTAATACATTTGGACCTGAATCCAAGTAGGAGAAACTGATGGAAACTGTTATTGGCTTCACGGCGATTGCCGTCGCACTCTTGATCGGCCTCGGCGCCCTTGGCGTTGGCATCGGCATGGGTCTTTTGGGCGGCCGCTTCCTCGAGGGCGCTGCACGTCAGCCCGAGTTAGCGCCGATGTTGCAGACGAAGATGTTCATCGTTGTCGCGCTGCTCGATGCTGTTGCGATGATCGGTGTTGGTATCGCGTTGTTCTTCGCCTTCGCAAACCCGTTTATCGGTCAGCTGCAGGCTGCAACAGGCGGCTAAATTCAAACTGTCGCGAAAGCGACCGGTTTTTTAGAGATACACGCTAGGAGTATCCAGTGGATATTAATATGACTCTCATCGGCCAGACGATCGCCATGATCGTGTTTGTCTGGTTCTGTATGAAGTTTATCTGGCCGCCGCTGCTCGCAGCGATCGAAGATCGACAGCAGACAATCGCTGATGGTCTGGCCGCAGCCGACAAGGGGCAGGAGTCACTTGAGAAAGCGACCGCTGAGGCCGAGGGCATCATCGCCGAAGCACGCAAGCAGGCGACCGGCATCCTCGACCAGGCCCATGCAAGGGCAAACGAGATTGTTGCCGATGGCAAGGCTGATGGTACGAAAGAGCGCGAGCGTCAGCTTGCGGCGGCGAAAGCTGAGATCGAGCAGGAAACCAACCGCGCACGCGAAGAGTTGCGTGGCCAGGTTTCGGCGGTTGCGCTTTCGGGTGCTGAAAAGATCCTCAAGCGCGAGATCGATGCTGCTGAGCACGATGAAATATTGGGCAAGCTGGCCCAGGAGCTTTGATCCGCAATGGCCGATAACAACACAGTCGCACGACCCTATGCACAGGCCGTTTTCGACCTGGCGCATGAGGCGGGCGAGCTCGCCACATGGTCGGAGTCACTGGGCGCCGCCGCGCAATTATCGGCTGACGGCCAGATAGCCGACTACCTATCGAACCCGGCATTCTCGAACGAGCAACGCCTCGAATTTCTGACGGGGCTGTTTGCCACGGCGAAAGCCACGGTTCTGGCAGGAAGCGACAAGCAAGGCACGAATTTTCTCAAGTTGCTTATCGAAAATGGCCGGGTTGCGGTGTTGGCCGAGATAGCCGAACACTTTGAGGCGTTGAAAGCTGACGTAGAGGGCACAGTTGATGTGCTTGTTACATCGGCAAGCCCGCTTAGCGCGGCACAACAGAAAGAAATATCGACGATGTTGACGAAGCGACTGGGTCGCGAAGTCCACATCGATACTGAAATTGACGAAAACCTCATCGGTGGCGCCGTTATCAAGGCCGGCGATGTAGTTATTGATGGATCACTGCGTGCAAGGCTCGATGGCCTGAGCAACGCGTTGATCAACTAAAGAGGAAATAAAATGGCACTCAAAGCTTCTGAAATCAGCCAGCTGATTAAAGAGCGCATCGAGAATTTCGAAGCGACCGCGGAAGCGCGAGACGTTGGTACGGTTATCGCCGTTACCGACGGTATCGTTCGCATTCACGGCCTTGCCGATTCGCGTTACGGCGAGATGCTCGAATTCCCGGGTAACACCTTTGGCATGGCGCTTAACCTCGAGCAGGACTCGGTCGGCGCGGTTGTCCTGGGTGATTACAAGCATATCTCTGAAGGCGATACGGTTAAGACCACCGGGCGCATTCTTGAGGTGCCAATTGGCGAGGCAATGCTCGGTCGCGTCGTTGACGCCCTGGGCGCCCCGATTGATGGCAAGGGCCCGATCAACGCTGAAAGCTCTGCCCCGATCGAGAAGGTCGCACCGGGTGTTATTCAGCGCCAGTCTGTCTCCCAGCCAGTTCAAACCGGCCTGAAGTCGATTGACTCGATGGTGCCGATTGGTCGCGGCCAGCGCGAACTGATCATTGGTGACCGTCAGACCGGCAAGACCGCTGTGGCGATTGACACAATTATCAATCAGCGCGGCACAGGAGTTAAGTGCATCTACGTCGCTATTGGGCAGAAAGCGTCTTCGGTTGCTGGCATCGTGCGCAAGCTCGAAGAAGAGGGGGCGATGGCGCATACGATCGTCGTTTCTGCGGCCGCGGCCGACAGCCCCGCCATGCAATACATCTCACCGTATTCCGGCACATCGATGGGTGAGTACTTCCTCGACAAGGGCGAAGACGCACTGATCGTATTTGACGACCTTACGAAACAAGCGTGGGCGTATCGCCAGGTGTCGTTGTTGCTGCGTCGCCCACCAGGTCGCGAAGCGTACCCGGGTGACGTTTTCTATCTTCACTCGCGGTTGCTTGAGCGCGCTTCTCGCGTTAACGCAGCACATGTCGAAGAAGTGTCCGGAGGCAAGATCAAGGGCAAGACGGGTTCATTGACGGCATTGCCGATCATTGAGACGCAGGCAGGTGACGTATCCGCTTTCGTGCCGACCAACGTAATTTCGATTACCGACGGCCAGATCTTCCTTGAGACCGACCTCTTCAACGCAGGTATCCGCCCGGCAATTAACGCCGGCTTGTCGGTATCTCGTGTAGGCGGTGCGGCGCAGACCAAGATCATCAAGCAGCTCGGCGGTGGTGTGCGACTGGCGCTTGCCCAGTATCGTGAGCTTGCGGCTTTCGCACAGTTTGCATCGGACCTTGACGCGGCAACGCGCCATCAGCTTGAACGTGGCGAACGCGTAACCGAGTTAATGAAACAGAAGCAGTATTCACCGCTGTCGGTTGCCGAGATGGCGTTGTCATTGTTCGCAGCCAACGAGGGCTATCTGGATTCCGTGACAGTCGAAAAGATTGTCGATTATGAAGAGGCGCTACATGACTTTGCGCGCTCGAACTACACAGAGGTTCTCGACAGCATTAACGAATCCGGCGCCTATGACGACGACGTTGCCGCAAGCCTGAAAGGCATTTGCGACGGCTTCGCCGAGAAAGGTGCTTATTAAGTTGAGCCACGTAAGTTGGCACAACCATTCGTTTTTTGACATTAGCAACGATTTAACAAGATAGGACTCAGAACTTGGCAGGTGAGAAGGAAATCCGCTCGAAGATCGCTTCTGTAAAGAACATGCAGAAGATTACGAGCGCAATGGAAAAAGTTGCGGCCAGCAAGATTCGCAAAGCGCAGAATCAGATGGAGGCGTCGCGTCCTTATGCGCAGCGCATTCGTCGCGTTATTGGCCATCTGGCGCACGCCAACCCCGACTATAAGCACCCGTATCTGACGGAGCGCGAAGTTAAGCGGGCCGGATACATTGTCATTTCGACCGACCGCGGTATGTGCGGCGGCCTCAACGTCAACATGTTCAAGCACCTGATTGGCGAGATAGCTGACTGGCAAGACAAAGGTGTTCAGGTTGACCTGGCCCTGGTCGGCGCAAAAGCTGTCGCGTTCTTCCGGCGACTTGGCGGCAACGTGCTTGGTACGGCATCGCACCTCGGTGACAAGCCGACCATTAACGACCTGATAGGCTCAATCAAGATCATGCTTGATGCGTACGGCGAAGGGAAAATTGATCGTCTATTTCTCGTACACAATGAATTTGTTAATTCGATGACGCAAAAGCCGGTTGCTATTCAGCTGCTACCAGCCAGCGGTATTGACAGCAACGACAAGGACCTGCAGGAACATTGGGATTACATATACGAGCCCGATGCCGGTGAACTGCTTGACGATGTACTGATGCGTTACATCGAATCACAGGTTTATCGTGGCGCTGTAGAAAACTTCGCCTGCGAAATGGCAGCGAAAATGGTCGCGATGAAATCTGCGACAGACAATGCGGGCGAAATTATCGACAACCTGCAGCTCAAGTACAACAAAGCGCGGCAGGCGTCGATTACGCAAGAGATTTCGGAAATTGTTGGTGGCGCAGCCGCCGTTTCCGGGTAAATAGAATTTTTTACTGACTGGCGGTAATGCCGCCGAACCAGGTTAAGGAAGAAAAGATGAGCACTGGAACTACTGTGCAGGTTATTGGCGCTGTTGTAGACGTAAAGTTTCCTGCAGGTCAAATCCCTAAAGTTTACGACGCGCTGATGATCGACGATGCGGAGATAACGCTCGAAGTTCAGCAACAGCTGGGCGACGGAATTGTTCGCACGATTGCAATGGGCCCTTCGGAGGGCCTCAAACGTGGCATGTCGGTTACCGACACCGGTGGCCCGATAACGGTACCCGTTGGCAAGGAAACGCTCGGACGCATAATGGACGTTCTCGGTAACCCCATCGATAATGCGGGCGAGATCGGCGAAGAGATCCGTATGCCGATTC
This sequence comes from Gammaproteobacteria bacterium, assembly GCA_029863705.1. Classification (GTDB taxonomy): domain Bacteria; phylum Pseudomonadota; class Gammaproteobacteria; order Steroidobacterales; family Woeseiaceae; genus UBA1847. The sequence goes on along the minus strand of JAOTUU010000035.1, from coordinate 9,940 downwards.
ATCGTTTACCGCCTACTTACGAAGAACAGGCAGCGACAACCGAGATTCTCGAGACTGGCGTTAAAGTCATCGACCTCATCATGCCCATTTCGAAGGGCGGCAAAGTCGGCCTTTTCGGCGGTGCCGGCGTGGGCAAGACCGTTGCGTTGATGGAGCTTATTCGCAATATCGCTCACGAACATGAGGGTTACTCAGTGTTTGCCGGCGTTGGCGAGCGAACTCGTGAGGGCAACGACTTCTACCACGAGATGACCGAGTCTGGCGTTATCGACAAGGTGTCGCTGGTTTATGGTCAGATGAACGAGCCTCCTGGCAACCGTCTGCGCGTCGCGCTGACCGGTCTTACAATGGCCGAAGCCTTTCGCGACGAAGGCCGCGATGTTCTCATGTTCATCGATAATATTTACCGCTATACGCTGGCCGGAACCGAGGTGTCTGCACTGCTCGGCCGCATGCCCTCAGCTGTGGGCTACCAGCCGACACTGGCTGAGGAAATGGGCGTACTGCAGGAGCGCATCGCTTCGACGAAGACCGGATCCATCACCTCGTTCCAGGCTGTTTACGTACCTGCGGATGACTTGACCGACCCGTCACCAGCAACAACCTTTGCGCACCTTGACGCAACGCTCGTGCTGTCGCGTAACATCGCCGAGCTCGGCATTTACCCGGCGGTTGACCCACTTGACTCAAGTTCACGAATTCTCGACCCGCTTGTCATCGGCCAGGAGCACTATGACTGCGCCCGTGGTGTACAGGCGGTGCTGCAGCGCTTGAAAGAGCTGCAGGACATCATTGCGATCCTGGGCATGGACGAGCTTTCGGAGGACGACAAGCTGACGGTTACGCGTGCGCGCAAGATCCAGCGCTTCCTGTCGCAGCCGTTCTTCGTTGCTGAGGTGTTTACGAACTCTCCCGGAAAATACGTTACGCTGGCCGAGACGATCCGCGGCTTTAACGGCATCGTCAATGGTGATTACGATCACCTGCCCGAGCAGGCGTTCTACATGGTTGGAACAATCGACGAAGCCGTCGAGAATGCGAAGAACTTCCAGTAGACAACTGAGATAAACGAATGGCCACGATCCAAGTCGACATCGTATCCGCTGAAGGCGAAATTCATTCTGGCGAAGCCCGGATGGTTTTCGCGCCGGCAAAAATGGGCGAGGTGGGCATCGCCCCGCGTCACGCGCCGTTGTTGACGGCGCTGAAGCCCGGTGAAGTCCGCGTCGAAACCGTCGATGGTGGCGAAGAAACGTTCTACATAACGGGTGGTCTTCTAGAGGTGCAGCCGCATCAGGTCATCGTGCTTGCCGACACGGCTTTGCGCGGTGATCAGCTCGATGAAGCGGCCGCACTTGCGGCGCAGCGGGAAGCAGAGCATGCGCTCGAAGGCGCATCGGAGGAAACCGATGTTACTCGTGCCCAGATGGAGCTCGCCGAAGCCCGCGCCCGCTATCGCGCCGCGCAGAAAATGAAGGGCAAACGCTAGCCCGGCCACGGTAATCTCGCGCCCACATGCGGTATCATTCGCAGGCTACGAGACAGGGAGTTTCAGGCTTGCCACTCAGCGTCATCATTCTTGCAGCAGGTCAGGGAACGCGCATGCGTTCGGACTTGCCGAAAGTGCTTCAGCCGTTGGCTGGGAGGCCGCTGCTTGCGCACGTCGTCGACACCGCTCAGCAGCTTGGTGCCGACGATGTTTGCGTGGTTTACGGCCATGGTGGCGATACGGTTCCAGGTGCATTTCCGGGCAATGAGTTTCGCTGGTCTCTGCAGGCGCAGCAGCTGGGAACCGGCCATGCGGTTCAGCAAGGTATGCCGGAGACACCGGACGAAAACAGGGTGCTTATTTTGTTCGGTGATGTGCCGCTGCTAACGGCTGCGACATTGGAGCGATTGCTCAATCAAACAGCGGACAACGAGTTAGCCGTGCTGTCGGTGGATATGGATGACCCCACCGGATACGGTCGCATCGTTCGCGACGGCGAAAATGTAGTTGGTATCGTTGAACAAAAAGACGCAAGCGAAGCTCAGCTGTCGATCGCCGAAATAAACACCGGCGTTATGCTGTGCCCGGCCGAGCCACTGAAACGCTGGCTGAAAAACCTGGGCAACGACAATGCACAGGGCGAGTATTATTTGACCGACGTCATTGCCATGGCGGTTCGCGACGGTACAGGCGTAAAGGGGATAAGGGCAGATAGCTGGGTAGAGGTGATGGGTATCAACGACAAGAAACAGCTGGCTGAAGCCGAACGGGCACTTCAGGCGCGACTCGTCGACGAGCTGATGGCGCAGGGGGTCGGCTTCGCAGATCCGGCGCGTGTCGACATTCGTGGCAAACTCACCTGTGGCAAAGACGTATTTATCGACGTTAACGCTGTCTTTGAAGGCGAGGTCTCCCTCGGCGATGGCGTACACATCGAGTCAAATAACCTGATCCGTGACAGCCAGCTGGGTGCTGGAACCGTGGTCCACTCCAATTGCCACATCGAGAGCTCGGCGACGGGCGCCAACTGCGAGATTGGACCATTTGCCCGCATGCGTCCCGGCGCAGAGCTGGCGAACAACGTGAAGGTTGGCAATTTCGTCGAAATCAAGAAAAGTACCATCGCCGACGGCAGCAAAATCAATCACCTCACGTACATCGGAGATAGTGAAGTTGGGACGGGTGTCAACGTTGGCGCGGGCACAATTACGTGTAATTACGACGGTGCCAACAAGCACAAGACGACAATCGGAGATGACGTGTTCATCGGTTCGGGCGTTAACCTTGTTGCGCCAATCGAGGTCGGCAACGGTGCGACGATCGGCGCGGGCTCAACGATTACCAAATCCGTGCCCGACGAGCAGCTGGTCATCGAGCGATCGAAACAGGTAACGATTAAGGGATGGAAGAAGCCGGTCAAAAAGACCTGACACTTCAATCAATTGAAACTCCGCCTCGGAGAACAGACGCATGTGTGGAATTGTCGGCGCGGTTGCCGAACGAAATGTAGTCCCAATTCTGTTGGAGGGCCTGAGACGGCTCGAATATCGTGGCTATGACTCCGCGGGCCTGGCAGTGCTCGAAGACAATGGCATTGAGCGCTTGCGTCGCGCTGGCAAAGTTCAGGAACTCGCCGAAGCGCTCGAGGAACATCCTATTAGTGGCAGCATGGGAATCTCACACACTCGCTGGGCCACACACGGCGTACCCAACGAAGCAAACGCACATCCACACATGTCGGGTGATCATGTCGTACTCGTGCACAATGGCATTATCGAGAACTACCAAACGTTGCGCGAAGAGCTAAAAGCCCAGGGCTTCGAATTCTCCTCAGACACAGACACCGAAGTCGTCGCCCATCGCGTGTCAATGCACCTCAAAGAGAGCGGCGATATCGCTGCCGCTGTCAAAGCAACGGTTGCCGAGCTCGAAGGCGCGTTTGCGCTTGTTGTCATGAGCAGTAAGAACCCTGGAAAACTCGTGCTCGCACGCAAGGGTTGTCCGGTCGTAATTGGCCTGGGTATTGACGAGAATTTTGTCGCATCGGACGTTGCCGCGTTGTTGCCCGTAACACGAAATTTCATGTTCCTCGATGAGGGCGACGTCGCACTTGTCGAGCGCAAAAGCGTCACCATCTGGGACGAGTCCGACAAAGAAGTCACTCGCGAGATCAAGGAAAGTGAGCTGACGGCCGATGCTGCGGAGCGTGGCGAGTTTCGGCACTACATGCTCAAGGAGATCCACGAGCAGCCCGAGGCTGTCGCGAGGACGCTTTACGAGCGCATCGCGAATGGCAAGGTGCTGGACGCCGCATTCGGGCCGCAAGCGACTGAGATGCTCGACAACACCCGAGGAGTTCATATCGTTGCGTGTGGTACGAGCTACCATGCGGGTCTCGTCGCGCGCTATTGGGTTGAACAGCTCTCCCGCATTCCGTGCACGGTTGAAATTGCCAGTGAGTATCGATATCGCTCGCCAGTAGTTCCGGACGGAACGCTGTTTGTCACGATCAGCCAGTCGGGTGAAACGGCGGACACCCTGGCAGCATTGCGTGCGGCGAAAGAATTGAATTACGTCTCGACGCTAACCATCTGCAACGCACCCGAAAGTTCGATGGTGCGTGAGTCGGACCTTGTCATGCTGACCAATGCCGGGCCGGAGATTGGCGTTGCTTCGACCAAGGCATTTACGACACAACTGGCTGCGCTCGCACTGTTAACGATTTCGCTGGCACGTCGTAACGGGCTGGAAGAGCGCCAGGAAAAAGCACTCGTCGCGCAGCTCGGCGAATTGCCGGACCTCATCAGGCAAGTGCTGGCACTAGATAGCGCGATTGAGTCTCTGGCGAAACATTTTGCGGATAAACACCATGCTTTGTTTCTGGGGCGCGGCGTGCAAAACCCGGTTGCGATGGAAGGCGCCCTCAAGCTCAAGGAGATTTCTTACATCCACGCCGAGGCGTATGCGGCGGGTGAGCTCAAGCACGGGCCCCTGGCGCTCGTGGACGAAGACATGCCGGTGGTAGCGGTTGCGCCCGATGATGACCTGCTCGAGAAGCTTAAGAGCAACCTGCAGGAAGTGCGCGCCCGTGGCGGCGAGCTGTATGTTTTTGCGGATCCGCGCGTTCAGTTCGGCGACCGCGTGGGCATACACACCATGCGTATGCCAGCGCTTATTCAGGACTTCCAGGCACCGATTCTTTACACGGTTCCATTGCAGCTGCTCGCGTATCACGTAGCAGTGCTAAAGGGCACGGACGTGGATCAGCCACGGAACCTCGCAAAATCGGTAACGGTTGAGTAACCGTCAGGGCAGCTGTCCTTTGTGAACCTCAGGACTTAACTCCGTCACTTTTCGGCAAGATCGGTGGGAAACTCCGTCACATTCCGCCGTATTGTTGGGCCAAAGCAACAATTCGGCGTGCGAACGGCTTGTTTGGGGAAAACGAAACCTTCTGCAATCGGCCAATACCAGCCGGTCGCGCGGCGTTAACAACGCTAGACCAGATCGCCGATGAGGTTCTTCTTATTGGCCAATATTGAATAGATACGGCGCCGAGTGTTTCTATGGTGGAGCATCGGGTAGACATTCACCAGTAGATTCAGAATGGTCTCCTGAATCGCGTAGTCTATTCGGCCAATTGATGCACGCTGAACGGCAAGAAGCAGTAGTGCCACGAAGAATGGAAAATGTAGCGATTCAAAAACACATGCTCGGTAGTAGAAGTCTCTTGCTGCCGATACTGTACTTCGGGCCAATGTATAGGGTGCCATCCGGGTGCCTGTCGCCCTGCGAACTGCAATACCACCGGTTGGGATGAAGCGACCAAACAAGGCAACGCCGAGCCATCGATACAATCGACCGTTATTAGCTAATTCGACCTTTGAAGGGGTGTAATACGTGCAGAACGCGCTCCGCCTCAAGGAACCCTGTGGCGCGAGTGTGTCAAACGTACGGTATAACCAGTACCAGCCGTCGTCTGCGGGGCCAGTCCCTTGCTGAAGCGCGTTAGCTACGCTGGTCTTCATTGGATCATAAGTCGGTAGTTACGCCCAACTTGGAACATGTTGCGACCGGCTGGATTGGGTCAGAAGCAGAAATTATAGCGCGAACCAGGCCGACTTCCGCTTAGCAGACGTTCGTTCAGCTTCCTGGCGAACTTCTGCAGTCGGCCACAATCAGACTTTAAAAGACTTGGGATACTTGGGTTCTTAGAGTACTTGTACGAGCGAATATCCTGCCATACCAATGACTGATAGAGAACTCCAAGTCCAGCAGAACGCTCGGATATCATGAATCTGAGCGGTCGTATAGGCGATGAAATGTACTGCCCTGGAACCCACGTAGGTCCAGATTAAGATTTGAGCAAGCAGTAGCGGCGGACCAACAAGTACGAACAGGAATCCAGCAACCAAAAAGCCGGGAATACTTTCAAGATCGTTCAGGTTAAGTCGACGCGAGCGATCTACATACTCATTAACCTCAAGCTGGCCAGCCTGTGGCTTAGGATTCAGGGGTGTTTTTTTTAGGTCTTCCGGGCTACGGAATCCGCCTCCCACCTTCATCATCCGGACCACCGTCATCCACGGTTGAAACATTAATTTCAAGATCATGATGCAGGCGGCGATCAAGTATGTGTGAAACACAGGATTATCAAGGCTCAATAATGCGATTTCGGCATTCATTGCACATTTCCTCCCAGTTAGTGACACGTTTACAAATGCTTATAGAGCTTGCGGCTCAACTATTCGGCATGGAATCGACAACCAATACACGGAGCGACAGATTGCGATGTCCGCAAAGGGTCATTAGCAGAACTCAATGATACTGCGAAACCGGCCGCTCGAGCGGCTGGTATCGGGGGACCAGCGGACCTCGCCATTGGCCATTTCTGAACCGCCCTGGTCTCTGCATCCCACCCTTAAGTTTCTCCGAAAGGTGCCGCACGCGAAATCGTAGTTGTCAGCGTATGTGACGGAGTTACTTTGTCAGTAGGCGTCGGGTCGAACACCGCAATTCAATGGCTTACGGATCCAAAAGTGACAGGGTTAACTTTTTCGGTTCATTTGTGAACCTGAAAAAGTAACTCTGTCACAAAATAGAAAGCACCGTCACTTTTGCCGTCGCAACCCGTTAATCGCGGGTGGCTAATTTCGGCCAATACTTGCCATTCGCGAACGGCTGCTACACACCTGAAAGCAGACGCTCTAGTGGTAGAGTCTAGGTGTTGCAACGACCGATTGAAGTCACAACCCAAAGCGGACGCTCACTTTTTCTGCGGTCGATCCTTATTGCGACTCCTGTAGAGCGGGACTATACGTATTCGTATGGGACTGGTGTCAGAACTCAGGCGCCGCAATGTCTTACGTATGGCGGTGCTATATGCGGTAGCTGCCTGGCTGATCATGCAGGTGGCGGAGGTAGTCATCGGTCTCGCCAACCTGCCGGAATGGATCGGGCCAACCATTCTCGGCTTGCTTGCCGTCGGTTTTCCCATCGCCCTGATCCTTTCCTGGTTCTATGAGCTGACGCCCGAGGGCATGAAGCTCGAAAAGGATGTTGATGCGGCAGAGTCGATAACCCATATCACCGGTCGGCGCCTGGACTTTGTTGTTATCTCGATGCTGTGCGCCGCCGTTGTGCTGTTTGCTTACGACAAGTGGTGGACATCGCCCCCACCGGAGCAGTCCATCGCGGTATTGCCGTTCGAGAATATGAGTGACGACGCAAGTAATGAGCATTTCTCGGACGGCATTTCTGAGGAAATACTAAACCTGCTGACCAGCGTGCCGGAACTGCAAGTGACATCCCGATCTTCGGCTTTCTCATTCAAGGGACAGAATGTCGATGTCCCGACGATCGCCGCCAAACTCAACGTAGCGCACGTGCTGGAAGGTAGTGTGCGCAAATCCGGTAACCAGCTGCGCATTACTGCACAGTTGGTCGAAGTCGAGTCCGATTCGCACCTATGGTCAAACACCTACGACCGTGAGATGAAGAACGTGTTCGCTATTCAGGACGATATTGCCGCGGCCGTGGTGAATGCGCTCAAAACCACGCTAACAGGTAAGACACCTCAGGCCAAAGAGACCAGTCCCGAAGCCTACGCGCTTTACTTGCAGGCACGGCATCTCATTAAACAGCGTAATTCGCAGAATTATGATCTGGCTGAGACGTTGCTAAAAGACGCGCTATCCCTGGACCCGGGCTATGCACCGGCCTGGGTTGAGCTGGCTGATTTCTATATGAGCCCTGCATTTGGCGGGGATATGAGTTTCGACGAGAATTTCCAGCGGGCACGCCATGCGATTGAGCAGGCACTGGCTATCGACCCAGAGTATGGCGCTGCTTTAAAGGCTATGGCCAAAGTCGAAATGAACTACGAATGGAACTTCGCGGCGGCCAATGAATATCTGGGTCGGGCGCTGAAAAAAAGTCCCAATGATCCCCGGTTTCTTGTGCTCGCGGCTAGACTGAACCGAGTACTTGGTCGGCGGGATGAGGCTGTCCAACTGAGCCGGCGGGCGGTCGCTCTTGATCCGGTGTCGCCTACGAACCGTTATGCATTGGGCATTTACCTGTACATATCAAACCATCCGCAGGAAGCGATTGACCAATTACGGACGGCGCTCGTGTTGAGCCCGGAGATGAGTCTAGTTCGATTCGACCTAGGCATGATGCTGCTAGCGCAAGGGGACGTAGAGGCAGCACTTGCGATGGTAGAGCAGGAATACTCAGAGGGCTTTCGGCTAACGGGAAGGGCTATCGTCCAGCATGCGCTTGGCAATGTCGAAGCGTCGGAGGCCGCGCTTCATGAGTTGCTAGCCAAGCACGAAAAATTATTTGCCTACCAGATTGCTTCCATTTATGCCTTTAGAAACGAGGTCGATAAGGCCTTTTTCTGGCTCGAGCGGTGTTACGACATACACGATGCCGTAAACGAGATGCTGGTCGATCCGCTGCTAAGAAATCTCCATGACGACCCACGCTGGGAGCCCTTCCTCGACAAGATGGGCTTGCCGTATTAGGGAAGTACATAAATGGCCGTATATGGACTCCTCCTCATTGCAAGCACACTGTTGATGTCAGACGTGGCACGACTGCATACGTATATCCGGCCTCTGTAGTTGGCATACGTTGATGCCGGGCCATAATGGGCTATTCGCGCGTCAGCTCCCAATCGCTTGTTCGTACTTTTAGTACTCAGCCGTTCACGGGTTTGGCCGACGCCGGTTCGACCTGTTTGCCATCAAGCAGTTTGCTTAAGCAATCGCTATTGAGGTTCTCCTTTGTTTACCTGGCTCAGCCTGCGCCGAGGCCGGGATCGTAGTCTGTATCATTGCGCAGCATGGCCCAGGCCATGCGTGCTGTTTTATTTGCCAGAGCTACAGCCGCCACATTGGGATGACGTCGTTTGGCGATGTCTGTCACCCATCGACTCAATGGATCGTCCCGATGTTTTGCCTGCGAGACGACCGCCCTGGCGCCGTGGATCATCTGCGTACGCAGGTAAACATCACCGCGCTTGCTGATGCCGAACAGGCGGTACTTGTCACCAGAACTACTCTGTCTGGGTGTCAGTCCCAGAGCAGCGGCCATTTGCCGACCCTTGCTGTACTGCTCGCCACTACCAACGGTAGCGACCAGTGCGGTTGCCACCAGTGGTCCGACACCGCGTAGCTGTTGCAGTCGCTTTGTCACTTCGTTGCTGCGAGCCAGCGTCTCGATCTGTTTGTCGAGTTCCTTGAGGCGGCCATCCAAAGTAAGCAGATCATCCCAGAGACCGTGTAACAAGGAGCGGAAGTAATCGGTCAGACCGTTCTCCGCATCTTCCAGCCAACCGGGGATGGCGCGCCGTAGTGCCAGCAAGGTCTGTGGCGCAACCAACCCGTACTCAGCCACCAGGCCGCGGATCTGGTTGGCCTTGGCGTTACGATGATCTTTGAGTTCTGTGCGGACCCGGTGGGTCGCCTGGATATCTTGCTGCTCGATACTCTTTACTGTGACAAAGCGCATGTGCGGTCGACTCATTGCCTCGCAGATCGCCTCGGCATCATTGGCGTCGTTCTTGTTGCTCTTCACAAACGGTTTCACGAACTGCGGAGCAATCAGTCTGACAGTGTAGCCTCGAGACTGAAGCTCCCGGGCCCAGTGGTGGGCACCGGTACACGCTTCCATGCCAATCTCGCAGCCAGGCTCGACCTTGTCGATCAACGCCTGCAGCCACTGGCCTCGCCGTAACCGTCGCTTCCATACCGCCTTCGCATGGCGATCAACTCCGTGCAATTGATAAACGTTCTTTGCCAAATCCACACCAACGCGAGTAATCTTCATAACCGACTCCTTCTCTTCCTGTGACTGTGATTTTTCGCTTCAACGAATACACAATCCAGTCTGGCACATCGCGATGCCTCAAGGTTGAGGAGGAGTCCATCCCATTGCTTATGGCCG
>JAOTUU010000235.1 GCA_029863705.1 Gammaproteobacteria bacterium | reverse complement strand
ACGGCCCGGAGTTTTCTTACGATCAAAACTCGCTGACAATCGGTGCGATGCGGACATTGTGACGCTTCATTGATGCGATGCGTGAATTTTGCGTGAACTGGCTCTGCATCGTCCTGCACTGCTATTCAAATTGGGCAACGGACGCCCCGGTAATTTTTTGAAACCGAAAGCCTCAGGCGAACCAGCTCGCGACTGAAAATCCGCGTGTCGGTGGTTCATCCGAGACGCGCAGTTCCGACAGATGCACGCAGTGTGCACCCTAAAGGGCATAAACCCGAAGAGCGAGCGCCGCGAGTCTATTTTGCCCCTTGCCATTATTCAGTGTGAGTGCTCGTTGTTATGAGGTCCGGCTTTCTGAGTATCCAAGCCTCGCTGCAGACAGGAAGAGGCACCATTTCGAGCCGGCCATGTACGAGTTGACCGGTTGTCACAGCGACAATCCATCAATCGTCGGGGCTGAACAAACCTATGTTGGAGCGAGCGTTCGCAGAAGGTTAGTATATGAGGCGAAACGCATTCGCAGGCGATGACTATGTGAATCAGAAAGCGAAGATTGCGTGGAGATGATTATGCCGTATGACGCCAACTTCATAGCCGGCCACACGATTCCGCTCCCGACGCCCAATAGTCGGGTTTTGCAATCGACATTCGGCGGCCAATACATACATCACTCACGTCATTCTCTCTTGTTCAATCAGGATCGAGGCTTTGCCTTTGTCTCTGGGAACAACGTTGACGGAGCAAACATGCCGTCATCGCAGTACACCAGCCGGAGCTTCAAGCGAGACCCACAGATTCAGCCCTTCGTGTTACAGGTAGACCGTGACAGGGGCTATCGCGAGAGTGCAACGCAAGGCTTCGGACCCAACCCCTGGGACCAGGGCCATCTGGCCAGACGCAAGAGTATGTCCTGGGGTGCAGAAGCCGATGCGAGGATTGCAGAACGCGAGAGTGACATGTGGTCCAACATCGTTCCGCAGCATGAGAACCTTCACGACGATGCCTGGGGCAATATCGAAGACTGGATGCTTGAACGTGTGCAAGGACAGTCGGAACGAGCATGCGTCTTCACGGGCCCGGTCTTTACCGCGGATGATCCGGAGCACACAAACGGTCCGAACGAGATATCGATCAATATTCCGGCGGGCTTCTGGAAAGTCATTTCCGTTGAGCTGAGCGGGGTAATGCGTTCAGCCGGCTTCCTGGTATGGCAACGTGACTACGACAGCGATCAGCCGTTGCCGTTTTCACCCGTTCTGGAACAAGTAAGACTAACGACCATCGAGATGTTGACGGGCCTGACGTTCCCGGCACTTCGGGCCTTTGACCCGCTGCTTTTCCATACCACGCAACCCGCTAGCGCTATGACCACGAGTCATGCCCGCGCGATTGTGCGCGAGAGGCTGCTCAGCGGTAGCGATGGCGCCGAGGTCGTGCTTGACGAGTTCGGTGACGACGTGATTTCGCGTGCCACTGGGCCGGGTACGGCCTCGATTACGAACGTGCGCGATATCGTGCTCTAAAGCACCTGTTTCCGCGCGGCGACGTAGTCGCCATTTTTATAGCCCGCCAGCTCGAGTAGTGCTGCTGAATCTGGCAGGTTTATCGTATATAAATGGTTGCCGTCGTTGACATCACGACTATCAAGCGGCCGTCCGTCGACGTACGTGTCGAGCCGGTCAATACCTGCCGTCGTGATGGTCATCGTCAGACTGGAGCCAGTCTGGCTCGTCATCAGGCGAAGCGTCCTCACCGGCATGCTCGTCAGTAACGTCGCCGCGTGATCGATGAGTTCCCTGTTGGACTCCAACAGGTCGACTCTCGAAAGCGAGTAACGCGAGTGCGGAGTGACGCCGAGATCCTCGACGGGCGTGCCGGACTGCTCGCCGACGCGCAATGTTCTTCGAATAGCGACTCTCATGTTCGCGCCGTTCGGAAGGGTCTTGTAGGGCGTATCAGGATCTGCGGGAGCGGGACGGCGCAGGAGTTCGTGAAGCAGCCCATGCGTCCAGACATTGGCGCCACCGGCTCCGGTATTGTCGGCGACGCCGAGAATGTGACCAATCTCGTGGTCCTTGAAACCTGCCGCGAAGATGTCCGTTGCGCTGTAGCAACGTGCGTCCGTGATGAGAACAACGGGACCGTGATACTTCTGCCCCCTTGCGTTGGCAACCTCGGGCGGCGTAATGGGATAACCGCGCGAGTAGATTGCACCTGTCTCCACGGAGCGCTTGATCGATTCGACCCATGGGCCAAGGTCGATGCCGACGACATTCATCTTATGCCGGTCGCAGATTTTGCCGTTCAACGCCGTATTGATGAATTGTGTGGGCTCGGGAGTAATCTCTACCGGAGTCAGCAATTGAAGCAGTCCTTCACTGGCATAGATATGCCCGCCGCCATTGCCGCGCACGTCGACAATTAACCCGTCCTGGGGCAGTAGCTCCGCAAGTCGGGTAAATTCGTCAATGAATGCTGCCGGATCGTTGACGTTGAACGAGTAGATCCGAATGTAGCCGAACTCACCCGATGGTGTCGTAACACTCTTGGCATTCAATATGCCCGACATGTTCGTCACCAGTGTTTCGCCTGGCGATGCAGCACGACGTGTCAGCCTCCTGCGCCGCTTTGCGTCAGCAACGGCCTGGGGGGCGTACAGCATCTTCCGCGCTTGCTGTTTGATATCTGCTTCGACATCCAGCCCAAGAGAGGCTGCGTTCGAATCCAGGGCGTCCGGATCTACGACCCCCGTATCCGGCAGCAACGGTGAGACAAGCCAGTCCTGCCGCATTTCGCGGCTCACGCCATTGCGGTCCACATAGCCGATATCGACCCACATTGCGTTCGGTGGCAGTGCACTTCGCAGCGCCCGAATGGTCAATCCATCAATTCCCCGTGCGTGCCGGGCCGCCAGGTTGCTGCCGGCATGCTCATTCGCAGAAACATCTACGGCGCGTCGTATTGGCACGCCGTTCAGGGTTCTTACTTCGACGCCAGATTTGAAATGTGCGTGCGAAAAACCCTGCATCAAATGTGTTGCTATGTAGTGTGGCTCGCCTTGGTCGATGTACTCCTCGATGTCGAACGGAAGGTATGCGATCTTGTCAGCGAACGGTGCCGGAAGCAGGTAGTTCGTGTGCAGATCGCGGACCGAGGTGAAGACCTCGATCATTTCGCGGTGAAACTCGTACTCACTGCCCATCGTCGCTGTCGTCGACTCGTTCAGGCGATGCTCAATCAAGCGAAGCTTCTGTATCGGATCCACACCGTGCATCGATTCCTTCAACGGCAAGTGAACGAAGTTTTGCTCGATGAGTACCAGTGCTTGCTCGACCAGGCGCCGTCGCTGACTGAGTGTCAAAGCCCCGGCAGATGCAAGAAACGTCGGCAGATCCGCTGTGCCGGTCATATGCGAGCGCACAGCAGGGTGTGCGGACGCCAGAAACTTCAGGTGGGTTGAAACTGCCGGTTTGCGCTTCCGGCTGGTACTTCGTTTCTTTGTTTTACTCATGGTCGCCCCTTAATCGCTGCGGCACCAAGCCTATATGGGAAATATTGCGCTAAAATAGTAGCAGATATCGACATTCCGACGTCGGGTAGCGCTTTCGGGTCTGATGCCTCCTATGACGCCAAAACTGAACAGGTGGAGCTGGGGGCACTCAATCGCTTGTTTCTGAAAGGACCATAATCGATGTCGTTTCTACCCGAAGCGCGCCGGAATCGCCTGTATCATGCGACGCATCGGCCTTGTCGCCCGGTGGTTGACGCGCGGCAATCTTCTCAGCTTTGTCGTATACCAGGCGCTTGTCCAAACGACACGTCTGTTCATCAAACAGCGGCTCGATTTCGTGCAGGTAGCGCTCTGCGATGCAATATCCCAGATGCCGATAGGCTTCAAACTGATTTTCGTCGAAGAACTGATCGGCTGTGGTTCGGTGGGGGAAGCGCTTGTTGACGCTCGCATACTGTCGCAGGTCGACGTAGTTGCTCATTTCCTCCTTGGAAAGTGAGCACTTCAAATAGAGAATGAGGCCGAATCGTTCGCGTTTGCCTCGTTTTCGATCAGGATACTCGATTACGCCCCAGCTTCCGTGCGCTTTGCAGTAGCGCTTCGTTTCCTTCTTCAGTGCCACGCGGTCCAGGTCAGGGAAGAATATATGCACGCCGAGATCGGTCCAGCACTTGCGGATGGTATTCGCGAGGTCCTGGAATTGATGCTTGGGATCGCAGCCCGCATCCGTAACGATGATCAATCGGCAGTGCCTTCTAACCAGTTCATAGATTCCGAGGTTGTCGAAATGCCCGCCATCGGAGAGGTTGATCCAAGCTGATTCCGCGGTCGCGGATCCAGTCAATTCTGAGAAGATCGGCTGGGCAGAATTGAAAAAGAAAAAGGGGTCGAACCGATTTCTCAGGTTTTCTTCTACAGCCCACAACCTTTGCCGGATGGTAATGTGGCTCAGTGCCCGCTTTGGTGCCCAAACCAGCAACACCTACCGTTACTCAAGGGCATCTACCATACGACGCGAACTCGATGTCGAGCGCCTCGAGTCCGCCGACGGCGGCAGCCGCCATGTCGCTAAGCGTGTAAGGTGCATCCAGCGGCGTGCCCAATACGTGCTTCATCAGGTAACCTAACCGGCTGGGAGGCCTGGCGCCGTCGAACAGGATGGTTGCGGCCTTCACGGTATGCGTGGGATAGAATCTGCGCTGAGGCAGTAATATTCTGATTCATTACACGCCTGTACCCAGTGCCACTCCGTTTTTTTCCATATAACAAGAAGTTATCATATCGATGTTCTCCGCAATTCGGCGGTAGAATGAACTTGAAGATCTGATGCCCGCCGCAAATCCAATTAGAAGCATGACGCCTTTATGGTGCGCGATTTGCCTGTCCACGACAGGTGCAGGTGCGCAAGAGGAAGAAATTATCGTCATCGGGATTACGCCGACACAAAGCGCAACGCTGGCGGAGAAAGAGATTCCCTACAATG
>JAOTUU010000034.1 GCA_029863705.1 Gammaproteobacteria bacterium | reverse complement strand
TCTGAACATGCGGATTGCCCTGAGGGTGAATGTCACCGCTTCCCCGGTCGACATTTGCAGTCGCATCGAATCGCTCGACCAAACTGCTGGCTTCGAGAAAACCAGGCGTTCCTGGCATCACATCCCGGTTGTTTGCCTTTCGCAGCAATACGGGCAGCCAACCGATCTCCAGTTCTGCGCCACTGCATATTACGAGGTCTGCTCGTCGTACCTTGGCGATCAGGCTGGGTCGCGCCTGTATGTAGTGTGGGTCCTGCAACGCGGTCGTCGCGCTGTATGCACCCACATGGCTCCCGCCTATCTCTGTCGCGAGAGCCGCCCACTCAGGTTCACAGGCGAATATGCTGATATCTGCCTGTGCAGCGAATGGCAGCAACGCAATTAAAAAAGTCGTAGTCATTCGATTCTTCATATGTCACCAGGCACTAGAAGCTGTGGCCACCGTGGGCGCCGATACTCAGGATGTACTGCAATCCCCATTGGTTCTCATCAGCCGGCCCTGCCTCATCACGCGTGTACTGCAGTCGCAGCCGACTGAACTCGCTGTTTGACCAGTCGGTCATCAGGCTATACCGCATTGGGTCGTCGTTCGGCGCTGCGAGCGGAGTGCCATCGAATACCGATTCGGCGTCATCCATGGAAACGCTGTCGATACGGGTGCCAAATCGCCATCGCGGAAACGGTTGGTAGACTGCTTGCAGGTACCAACCTCGTTGATCGTTGTCGTAAGCCAGTGGCAGCTCACCCGGTAACGAGTAATCGCCCTGCTCCGAACGCCGAAATATCTCACTTTGAATAACCAGGTTGCGTTGTTTCCAATTTCCATTCGGCGCCCATTTCCAGACGAACTGGGCAATCGTAGTGTCCGAATCGCCGCTGAATAACAAGGCATCACTTTCGTCGCCAGACTCTCTGTCGATACTCTGAGCGCTGAGATGTGAAATGCCTGCGAGCCAGCTGACATCGCTGCCAATGTCTCCACCTACGTTCACAAAAAGACTGTTACTACCGAACCCGGAATGATCCGCTCCTGCCGCCGGGTAGCGACTGCCCCTGAATACTTCTGCACCCGCTTCCACATACAAGTCTGTCGGTGCGATCCAGCGAACCTGCACACCGTCGTCGAGATACTGATCGCCGAGAAAAACCTGGTACGGCAGTGGCTGATCCGCAAAGTCCCACGAATGTGCATGCTTGCTATTGAGGTAGCCAATGCCGGAGAAGAACCGGCCGAATCGCGCCGAAAAGCCTGCGGGTAGCGCTGTGGTTTCAAGCCACGCTTCTTCAATTTCGACGATTGACTCCCCGTCCTCTATGGCGAGAGACGCCGTAAGCCACGCGGCGAACTTGTCATCGACGCTGGCACTGACATTGACCTCTGCCTCGCCTATTGCCAGTCCTTCGTCAAACGGTCCGGCCTCGCCACCCAGGGGAAAACCCTGCACGGAATATTCTTCCGGGTCGTTCGCATAATTCCACGCCTGCCCCTGGAAGATCACGCCGATCGCGGGGTTGAATGCGGAGTTTGTGCTTCCGCTACGTGGCTCAGGCTTAACCGCCGCTGTCTGCACCTGCTCCGCAGCTGCCAGTCTTTGTTCGAGCGCCGCGATGCGCAACTCGTAGTCCGCTCGCAGTTCGTCGATCGCGATGCGCAACAACTCAATTTCGCTGCCCTGTGCCGATGCACTGTTGAAAAATAAAGAAGCAATTACACAAAGTGCAATGCCGCTCAATCTGATGCTCATGGCACCACCTCTTGTTGAATCTGAAAAGTCCATGCCGGTCAATTACACGAGCGACCGGCAGCCAAATGCATAGTCAGACAAGGGTGGGAGGCGCACGTTCCCGGTAAGAGTTGGGTTCCGTTACTCGCGCAATGTGGGGGGTATTTTCAACGCTGACCCGGTGCGGAATCGGCTGTGGCGATTCACTTGTGGAAGGCGAAATCGCATGTCCCGGATCTGCATGCCCCGCACAAAACTTGCAGCTCGTCTGGTCAACGAGATTGTGTGTCGTTACATGAACCGTCAGAGTCGCATGGCTGATCAGCAACATCAGCAGCAAAACAACACAGTCTTGGCGATTGATTGACATGTCTATTACAATTCCGAAGTCTGAATCATACAACCGTTCAAGTCGGTCACTGGTTCCGGGTTAAGTTCATGACGATTGTAGCATCAAGAAAGCCTGGCAATTTGCAGCGCTATGGTTCGGTAAGGCTCGACGAGCGCTTCATCTCGCCCCATTCGGGCGTCTTTCCGCGCAGCCAGCCAACAAGTCCGCGGATCCTCCAAACCAGTGTTATTTGCCGATAGCCGAAATTCTCGAGAATTGCCACGCCGAATAATTTGAAAAGATCGCGCACGCGAGGATAGACACTAAATGACATTTCTTCGAGGACCAACGCGCTCGTTGACAGCATGACGCCCAAGCCTATGGCCAGGCAGAAGAATATTCCTGTGGTCTCCCAGGAAATCCAGCCGCTGAGTCCGGCAATAGTCATGAATATGTAACCGGCGATCTCGACTACCGGGCCGAATAGTTCAAAGATGTAAAAAAACGGTATTGCCAGCCACCCAACCGCGCCGGAATTTCGACGAAATAGCAGGTCCTTGTGCAGCCTCAGGCTCTGACCCAAACCGTGTTGCCATCGAATTCTTTGTTTCCCCAGCGTATTCAGATCTTCCGGCGCGTCCGTCCAGCAGATTGGATCGGGCACGAACGTGATCTCGTAGTCTCTGCCCGACTCGCAAAAGTGCCGATGCAGCCTGAGAACAAGCTCCATGTCCTCACCGATTGCCTCGGCGTTGTATCCTCCGACCCGAACAACGGCTTCCTTGTCAAATACGCCAAATGCGCCCGAAATAATGAGGACGGCATTCATTTGCGACCAGCCCATCCGTCCATACAAAAATGCGCGCAGGTATTCGATCACCTGTACGCGAGCCAGGAAGTTAGACGGCAAGCCGACCTTTTCAAGAAACCCGCCTCGCACAACGCACCCGTTGGCGATGCGCACCGTGCCACCAGTCGCTACAGTATTCGGTTCTTCAAGAAACGGTCGGACAGCACGGCGCAAGCTGTCGGGTTGCAGGATTGAATCGGCATCGACGGCGCAGAAGATCGGGTACCGGCACACATTGATGCCGGCATTCAATGCGTCGGCCTTGGATCCGCCGTTTTCCTTGTCGACAACACGTAATGTCGGGAAGAGGGCTGACTTGTAGACCCCACGGACTTTCTTGCAGGGAACCCGTTGCCGGTAGGCTTCCGGGAACGGCCGCAGATTGAATGCATCAATCAGCTTTTGAAGCGTATCGTCTGATGACCCGTCATTGACAACGATAACCTCGTAGTCCGGGTACTCGACCTGAAGCATCGCACGGGTTGACGTTATGATTGAGTCGGATTCGTTGTAAGCAGGAACGATTACGCTGACTGGAAGATCGAGACTGGAGAATACGTTGTCAGCTGCTGTGAGTTCTGCGACCTGCAGATAACGACGAATTCGAAAAACTGCGAAGACATTCAGGAGTGCGTAGACAAAATAGATAAGAATGAAATAGCCGAAGAACAGCCACTCGGCTATCTGCAGAAATGCGGTTGGTCTCATTCGAGCCCCGCCTCTGCCATCGCCTGCCATAGAATGTCCTGCGCATAGGGATCATCTTGCCGGTCACGTAGCTTTCGCAAAGCATTCGGCCCCAGAAACGGCAATTTTGTGATCGCTTGCGCGGCTCGATACCGAACCCACCACTCAGCATCGGAAAGTAGCGGTTCGAGGATTCGGTAATCCTCACGTCGACCGGATCGACCCAGCAAATTCGATGCCTGCATCCGAACGAACCAGGCTTCGTGTGTCGCAAGGCCTTCGATCACCTCGCCGGGTAACTGGCCACGCACTGACTTGAGGGCGGCCGCGAGAAAGGCCGGCTCACTGCGGCTGGTTAGCAGCCGCGCGATGAGTGAGTCCATATCATTCATGGATGCCGATTCGTAGAATCTCAGCAAACGACATGCTTCATCGGAATTTGCCAGCTCTATTGCATCGCACAACGGGCCAGTCACGATATCCGGACCTGCGAGATTGAGCAGTCGCCCAACTTGAGTACGCGGCCAGGACGGACGTTTGCCGACCAGCGGCATGATCATGCCAATCGCCTTGTTTGCATTGATGTGCACTAGCGCGATCGCGGCCGTAATTGATATCGTGATGTTGTCGTGTTCCAGCAGCACTTCGATATCGTCCCAGCTTTCATCGTCACCAAGAAATCCCAGTGCTTGAACGGCAAGCAGTTTGTTGCTCACCGACCGTCCATGCATCAGGCGACGTGCGACACGAAGCAGACCAAGTTGCTCGGCCAGCAGCTCCAGGGAGCTGTCGCTGGAACCGCGAACATAAGTACGGAATCGACACCATTCGCGCAATAGTTTGGCGCGCGATCCCCGCTTTAAGACAAGCAGGTCACTCGCATTGTCGAAGTCGGCAGAAATCGTGGCTCCGGCAATGATCGGCCACCACCGTTTTCGCAAGCGAGCAAGATCTCTGGCATGGAGTATGTTTGCGACGCGCAGACCCAGCGCATAGAGAAACAATACGGTCGTCAGGCCCGTTGCAACCGCAACTGCCAACAGTGCCACGCTGGAAGAAAGTTCAGAAACCACCGGAGATGGAAACCCCGATCGCATTGCGGCGATAGAAATCTCCCTGCCTGTGCGTGGATAACAGCCAGCCGAAACTCAGATACTCATTGATCGGATAACGTCCGGTCAGTGCCATTGAATCGACGTCAGTTTTGAGGAGTTGACCCGGGCCAACAATTTCAACCTCTTCACCCGTCGCCAGGACGATACCCAGCTGATATCCCGAGTCCGCGTAGAAGTTAGCAGTCAATGCATGGACGAGGGCTTGTTCGGAAGATAGATGCGCGCTGTCCAACGAGTACGCCAATCGATACTTGCCAACATACCGCTCGGCGATTAATCCAAACGAATCGACCGATGAGGCTTCGTAATCGCGCCGTCGCCACCTGGCTCTACCAACCCATCCGCGTTCGAAACGTCGACTTAGTCCCAGGTCAATCGCGGTTTCAGGAAGGAAATTCGGCGAGGAGCTGACGGCAAATCCACCAACAACGGTCCAGTCTTCGCCCACGTCAAGCGACGCGCCAGTACCGAACTGCGTATCCCTCTCGCCAAATCGACTAAATGTGCCGGCTGACAGCGTGACCAGGGCTTTTTCTGTCAGTTTGCGACCGATAAAGAAATTGACCTGCTCCCAGTCCGGAGCATCGTTATCCAGCTGTTCGCGACCCGCGCTGAACTCCCAGCGATATTTTCTTGAAGCAGTTTCATCGCTTTCGAGATACCAGTCGGCATCTGGAAAGCGCTCGACCGCCAGTTGCCGAAACGCATCGATCGAATCGCTTGATTGATCGCCCGCTTCGATATTGAGAGCTCGATACTCGAGTTTCCAGATGTCTTCATAGTCGGGCGCCAGCTTTCGTGCTTTCTCGAGAATTTGAATCGATCGCCGTACATCGTTCGACCAAAAAAGTGCTTGCCCGTAACCAAACAGGTAGTCGACGTTGTTCGGGTCCTCCAACAGCAAGCCCTCGTATTCCTGCTGCGCCCGCTTCAATTCGCCGGCCTGTGCCGCGGCGCGAGCGGATTGATAGCGTTGGTCGTTTGAAAGCGTCGACGCGCTGTCGCCGCTTACCTGGCTGGCTCCCGCGACCGAAGCAACCGCAAATAAGACCAATACGAACAAGCCGAATACAGTCGCCGTGAATCTGTCGTCTGCGCATCGTGCGGACATAGTCAGGCTGACCGCTTCGGATTCAAAAGGCGCCTTATACGGGCGCTCAGTTCCTGCGGGTTGTAGGGCTTTGTGACGTAATCGTTAGCGCCGATATCCAGCGCTCTCACGGCATCGCGTTCTGTCACTTTTCCGGAAAGGACAATCACCGGCACATCTTTCCATTTCCTGTCTTCGCGAATCTGCGTAATCAACTCGAAGCCGCTCGCGTATGGGAGCATCAGGTCTGTGATGACAATGTCAGTTGGTTTCGAAGTCGCGATAAACTCTTGCGCGTCGCGCCCATTTGTCGCTGTGTGAACGATAAACCCATCACGCAGCAGGAGCATCCGGAGCAGGTAAACGATGTCTTCGTCATCGTCAATGAGCAACGCTGTTGCAAGTGGAGTAAACGCCGGCAGGGTTAAATCCAGTTCCATCGTGAACCTCGATCAGTCAAGTGCGGCGACCGCCAGTTAAAATCGGGCTTCGAACTCGATCGAGTTTCAAACATGTTGTCGCGTCAGTCGTGTTTATCAGCATACAGTACGATCCACCAGGTTGGAAAAACTGTGCTGGGACTTTAACATGACCTCGGCGCAATGCTAATCGATCAAGTGAAAAACAAAAGGGGCCCTCAATGGGCCCCTTTGTCTTATTTGGCGCGCGATGTGCAGAATGCACAAGTGCCGTGGAGGCCATGGGTGGCCGAGAGCGGCCCCGGAGAGATGGAACGGCAGCTTCGCTGCCTCGGTGCGAACTCAGAGTTCGAATGTTCTCCCAGGCAGCAATAAAAAAACGGGGCCACAGGGGCCCCGTCTTTTTTATTGGCGCGCCCGGAGAGATTCGAACTCCCGACCGCCCGGTTCGTAGCCGGGTACTCTATCCAGCTGAGCTACGGGCGCATTGTTTCATTTTCAAATTCTGTGGCGGAGAGAGAGGGATTCGAACCCTCGAAGGGGTATTAGCCCTTACTCCCTTAGCAGGGGAGCGCTTTCGACCACTCAGCCATCTCTCCGATATGTCTGTGGCAGTGGCCCCACCCTCTGGACAATCACTGCACTAAAGGTCAGTCCGGACCTACCAAAAACGCACTATTATGGCCCGCCTCCGGACTGGGGCGCACATAGTACTTATCGGGATACGAGAGGTAAAGCCCCGCAGGCATTATTCGCCCGGGCTTTCCTCTTTTGCCTCTCCCGAGGCCTTTTCACTCTGAATACGCTCGTAGATCTCTTCGCGGTGCACGGATACTTCTTTCGGGGCATTTATCCCGATTCGTACCTGATTCCCTTTGACCCCCAGGACAGTGATCGTGATATCGCTCCCGATCATGACCGTCTCACCAGCGCGTCGCGTCAGAATAAGCATGACTTCCTCTCCTGCCCATCGGGGGGGTTATCCCCTGTTCTTGTTACGCGTCGTACGTCCTAAACTCTTGTAATACTAGCCGATTTTGGGCATCGATGCCCATTGGTATCAGAACGGCGGGAAATCAGGCGCCGGGAAGTCCTGGCAGACGCTCAGCTAAGCCGCGCCGCGACCCACGCTGGCACTGAGTTCAGAGCCCCATCAAGGGCCTCCACGTTGTTGCCTCCGGCCTGCGCGAAGTCCGGCCGGCCACCGCCCTTGCCACCAACCTGTTCCGCAACCGGCTTGATGAGGTCGCCGGCTCGAATACGGTCGGTATTGTCTTTGGTGACGCCCGCCGCAAGACGCACCACGCCATCATCGACGGATCCAATCACCACAACCGCGCTCTGCAGCTTGTCCTTGAAGCGATCGACGGCCTCTCTGAGCGTCTTCGCGTCCGCACCATCAATTCGCGTCGCGAGCACCTTGATGCCAGCGATTTCCTGAACATTCTCAGTGTGGTCGCTTGCGCTGCCGGTGACCAGCGCTTGCCGGGCCGCCGCGAGTTCTTTCTCGAGTTCTTTATTGCGCTTCAAGAGCTGCTCGATTTTCGCGGATGCCTGCTCGGGCTGGCTGCGCAATAAAGCTGAAATATCGTGCAACGATTTCTGCCGGGAGTCGATCCACTCGAGCGCACCCTTGCCGGTCACTCCTTCGATCCGGCGCACGCCCGATGCCACACCGCTCTCGGAGGTGATTTTGAATACGCCGATGTCGCCGGTTCGATCAACATGTGTGCCACCGCACAGCTCGGTCGAGAATTCCCCAAGGCGAAGCACGCGAACAAGATCATCGTATTTCTCACCAAATAATGCCATTGCACCCGACTCAACGGCATCGTCGTAGTTCATAAGCTTTGTTTCGGCAGCGACATTTTTGCGAATCTCGCCGTTGACCATGTCTTCTATGGTCTGCAACTGCTCCGGCGTAACGCCCTCGTAGTGCGAGAAATCGAAACGCAGCCTGTGTGCATCGACCAGCGAGCCTTTTTGTTGCACGTGGTCGCCGAGCTCGGATCGAAGTGCGGCATGCATCAGGTGTGTTGCTGAATGATTAAGACGAATCGCCTGCCGTCTGTCAGCATCAACACTCGCTGCGACTTTGTCGCCCACCTTAAGTCCGCCGGCCTGTACCGAGCCAAAGTGAACAATCGCCTTTGCGCTTTTTTGCGTATCCGTAACCGTGAATGAGTGATCTTTCGAAGTCAGGACACCCGTATCTCCGACCTGCCCGCCACTCTCCGCGTAAAAAGGGGTCGATGACAAGATTACCGCGCCGTCGTCGCCCACGGCCAATTCATCGACCGCCTTGCCGTCATTGAAGAGCGCGACAACGGTGCTTTCCCCGGCTACGCCTTCATAGCCCGAGAAAGACGTTTCCAGATCGGTCTGCAGCGCAGCTTCGTTGGATACGCTGAACTTGCTCGCTGCCCGCGCACGATCACGCTGCCCGGCCATCGCCTCCTCGAAGCCTTGCTGATCGACCGTCAGCCCACGCTCACGGGCAATGTCAGCGGTCAGATCCAAGGGGAATCCGTAGGTGTCGTACAGTTTGAAAGCCACTTCGCCGGGGATCTGCCTGGTATCGAGTTGGGCGATAGCCTCTTCGAGAATCTCCATGCCCTGATCGAGCGTTTCGGCAAATCGGCGTTCCTCTTTCTCAAGGACCTTCTCGACATGCGCCTGCGCTTTGGCCAGCTCGGGGTAGGCACCACCCATTTCGTTTACCAGCGGCGCGACGAGCTTGTAAAAGAACAGCTCATTGTTACCAAGTTTTTTGCCGTGCCGAATTGCGCGTCGGATGATCCGGCGCAAGACATAGCCCCTGCCCTCGTTGCCCGGAAGTACACCGTCGACGATCAGGAATGAGCAAGCGCGAATGTGGTCAACGATTACGTTGAGCGAGCTTGAACTGGCGTTTTTTACGCCGAGAGTTTTGGCCGTTGCAGTGATCAGGTTTGCGAATAAATCGATCTGGTAATTGCTGTGCACCCCTTGCATAACGGCAGCGATACGCTCCAGGCCCATACCGGTATCAACTGAGGGCTTCGGCAGCGGCACCATCTCACCATCGGCCGATCGATCGAACTGCATGAAAACCAGGTTCCAGATTTCGACGTAGCGATCGCCGTCTTCGTCCGGCGACCCGGGAGGCCCACCGTCGACATCCGGACCGTGGTCGTAGAATATTTCGCTGCAGGGCCCACACGGACCCGTGTCGCCCATCGACCAGAAATTGTCCTTCTCCCCCATTCGCGCAAAGCGCTCCGGGTCGATCTTCATTTCCTTTAACCAGATGTCCGCAGCTTCGTCATCGTCGTTGAAGACCGTGACCCAAAGTTTCTCCGGATCCAGGCCCAACGTAACTGTGAGAAATTCCCAGGCATACTTGATGGCGTCCTGCTTGAAGTAGTCGCCAAAACTAAAGTTGCCAAGCATTTCGAAGAACGTGTGATGGCGGGTTGTATAGCCAACATTTTCCAGATCATTGTGCTTGCCACCGGCACGGACACAGCGCTGCGATGTCGCCGCACGTTGATAGTTGCGCTTTTCAGAGCCGAGAAATACGTCCTTGAACTGCACCATGCCGGCATTCGTAAATAACAATGTCGGGTCATTGCCAGGCACCAGCGGAGAGCTTGCAACAACCTCATGGTCATTGTCATGGAAGAAGTCCAGGAACGCCTGGCGCAGTTCATTGCTCGTCATCGATTTCATCGGGGGGATTGTACAGCAGACTGAATTTGGTCGGGCTCGAAACCGCGATATTGCAAAAAACGCATTTGCCGTGCTTTGTCTTTGAAATCCAGCGGCAACTCCGCGCCGAATTTCTTCGCACGAACCTCGCTTGCCAGTGCGCGCCAATTCTGATTCGCCTCGTGCAAACCGTCGTCGATCACGCTGTCACTAACGCCGCGCTGAGACAGGTCAACCCGAATTCTCACAGGACCTTTTCCCTGGTTGATGCGCGATTGAATGAAGGCTTCGGCAAATCGTTGATCACTCTGCAACCCATCATCGATGAGCCGTTCGATAGCAGCGTCGCTGATGTCAGCGTCAAAACCGAACTTCGTTAATTTGTTGCGAAGCTCGACACGCCCGTGCTCGCGCCGGGCGAGATAGTCCATCGCCTTTTTGCGGGCCTCCACCGGGTTGCAGAAGCGCTCGTCCTCAAGAGGCGGGACGAGCCCTTCAATGACGTCGTGAATGGATCGGTCTTCAGGCATAGGTAGAATCTCGGCCCCCCAGGGATAAACGGGAAGCCTCTCCCGCTATCGCACCCACGGCACCCACAGGGCATAAAGGCGCTCCTACGCTTCTTTCGCGACAGCCTCTTTCTTCTCTGCCGGCGCTTCAGCAGGTGCATCAACCGTGCTGGGCAGCAGCTTGGCGCGAATTTTCTGCTCGATCTCCACAGCCGTTTCCGGGTGTGTTTTCAGGAATTCGCGAACATTCTCCTTGCCCTGACCAATACGATCTTCGCCGTAGCTGTACCAGGAGCCGGCTTTATCGATAAGGCCGTGCTGTACACCAAGATCGATAATCTCGCCCTCGCGTGAAATTCCGAAGCCATACAGAATTTCGAACTCGGCCATCTTGAACGGTGGCGAGACCTTGTTCTTGACGACTTTGACGCGCGTCTGGTTGCCGATGACCTCATCGCCCTTCTTGATCGCACCAATACGACGAATATCAAGCCGTACCGACGAGTAAAACTTTAGTGCGTTACCGCCAGTGGTGGTCTCGGGGCTGCCGAACATCACGCCGATCTTCATGCGGATCTGGTTAATGAAAATGACCATCGTATTCGACCGTTTGATGTTGGCCGTCAGTTTTCTGAGTGCTTGCGACATCAGGCGTGCCTGCAGGCCCATGTGTGAGTCGCCCATTTCGCCTTCAATCTCAGCCTTGGGTGTTAATGCCGCCACAGAGTCGATAACGACAACGTCAACCGCACCGGAGCGCACGAGCATGTCGGTGATTTCAAGCGCCTGTTCGCCGGTGTCCGGCTGAGACACGAGTAATTCGTCGACGTTGACCCCCAGTTTCTCGGCGTAGGTGGGATCGAGCGCGTGCTCGGCGTCGACAAACGCCGCTGTGCCGCCAATTTTCTGCGCCTCGGCAATGACCTGCAGAGTCAGTGTCGTCTTACCGGACGACTCCGGGCCATAGATTTCGATAACCCGCCCTTTAGGCACACCACCTATCCCCAGTGCAACGTCGAGACCGATCGATCCTGTTGATACAACATCGACATCCCGTGACATGGGGTTATCACCCAGGCGCATGACCGAGCCCTTACCAAATTGTTTTTCGATCTGCCCGAGGGCTGCAGCGAGTGCTTTTTTGCGGTTGTCATCCATTTTTCGTTCTCATCCGGTGGGTGGGTTAGTAGCGGCCAATTATTCCACAAAGAACTGTACATAACCACAGTATCAAGGCGGCAAATTGGGGCATTGTTTGAAGAAACGTAATGAAGTGCGCGGAAGCTATTGTTTCAGCGGGTGGTAAGTCACCCCGCCGGGCTGCGAGACAGATTCCACGAGCTCGAAACTGTCCCAGTCGATAGTCGCGGACTGCGCCAATCGCAGCACTTCAAACGGCCTGGCGTTCGTTGCAACCGTAACGTGCGGCCGGTAGGCGCGCTGTTCCGGCTCAATGCCGGCGGCCAGAATCTGACCCTTGAGGGCCTCAACCAGTCGCTGCAGCTCCGGTGGAACCGTGGCCGTGACCAGGGCCGCAACCTTCGGCCGCGGCCAGAATTCGAGGCGATCAAAGCGCAGCCTGAATGGCTCGACGTTTATCGCTCGCCTCGCCTCATGCAATTCGTCTATGCGTTCTTCGGGGAATTCGCCAATGTAGGCCAGCGTGATATGCCAGTTTCGACGTTCGGTCGCCCTGCCTTCCACGAGCTTTGCAACCGGGCTGATGAAGTCACGCATTCGGTCGCGCTGCCGATGGTCAGGCCACAATGCGAAGAACAGCCGTCTACCAGCCACTAGCCAAGCCTGTCGATAACGCCTTGCAGCGCATGGGCGACGGTCAACTCGCGTATTGCGTCCCTGTCACCATCGAAATGGTGCAGTTTTGCAGCCGTGTTTATTTTGGAGCCGTGGCGCACGGCCCAGGCTATCCAAACGGTACCCACCGGTTTCTCATCGCTGCCGCCATCGGGTCCGGCGACACCACTGACGGCCACGCCAACGTCGGCACCGCTCAGGTTAAGCACGCCATTGGCCATTTCCTCGACGACAGCTTCACTGACCGCCCCATGATCGATGAAAATCCGGGTCGGCAAACCCAGCATGGATTCCTTGGCGCCATTTGAATAGCTGACGATGCCGTAGGCAAAACAGGCAGAGCTTCCGGGGACATCGGTAATTGCTTTCGCTACCCAACCGCCGGTGCAGGACTCCGCCGTCGCCACGGCTTTGCCGGCATCAGAGAGCTGCTTGACCAGCGCATGGGCCAATTCATAGATTGCTTCGTGGTCAGCCATTCAGTACAGACTCATACAAGGCGATGTGCTTGTCCACCATCGTATCTATCGAGAACTCATTTTGCATCCGTTCTCGTCCGGCGTTGCCCATCTGGGCCCTGAGGTTAGCATCGTCAAGCAAGCTCGCGATGGAAGTCCGGAGTTCATCAACATTTTCCGGCGCTACGAGAATACCGGTCTTGCCATCGACCACGGCTTCTACCAGGCCACCCGCCTTGAAGCCAACGACGGGCACTCCGGCCGCTGCCGCCTTCAGTGTAACGACCCCAAGACCTTCGGCCAGTGCCGGATGCACGAAGATATCAACACACGACATGTAGGAGTCCAGGTCATCCCTGAACCCGGCAAATTGCACGACGTCGCCGAGTTCCAGCGATGCAGCTTGTTCGCGCAGCTGATTATTGAGGTAACCTTCACCAAAAATGATGGTCTTCAAATGAGGGTGGCTGTGCCGCAATTCAGCAATCGCCTGTAGCAGGTAACGATGACCCTTGCGCGGTATCAGTTGGCCTGCCGCGGCGATGACCAATGCCCCTTCGGGCAGCCCGAAATCTGCACGATAGGCCGCGCAGTCTGCAGGCGTTGCGAAATGCTCTGTATCGACGGCGCTGCGAATAACCTCAATGCGCTCATCATCGACATCGCGATCCCTGAGTACGGCGGCAATTGCCTCGGATATCGCAATAATTTTTTTGAAAGGCCGATACCGCAGCGCGGCCAGCAAGCGCATTTCCGTATTATCTACGCGCCGCGATACCACGGCAGGCACATCGGCAATACTGGCAGCGAGTCCACCGAGCATGTCGGCACCACGCCGGCTATGACAGTGCACAAGATCCGGCTTCGAGGTTTGCAGGTACTGCACCAGGCGGTAGGCGAACGGTAAGTCGAGATCCCCGGCGCAAAACAGGTTGCGAACCGGTATGCCGACCGATCGGGCCGCAGCATCAATGCCGGATTCCGGTGGACAGATCAGCGTGCAGTCGTGGCCACGCTCGCGCAGCCCTGAAACCAGGTAGATCACCTGCTGAGGTCCACCGTAAAGATGGCGTCCGGTTTCGACATGCAGTATTTTCATATTCTGAATCATACTGCAGGAGTTCGCCGACGGGCAGCTCCAACAATAAGAATGAAAGCCGAAGTCACCTCAGTCCACACTCCCATGATGCGGCAGTACCTCGCCATTAAGGCCGAGTACCCGGATATGATTGTGCTTTATCGCATGGGTGATTTTTACGAGGTCTTCTACGACGACGCGAAACGCGCCGCCAAACTCCTGGATATCACGCTCACGTCGCGCGGCAAATCGGGTGGCAGTCCTATCCCTATGGCCGGTGTGCCTTACCACGCAGTGGAGGGCTACCTCGCCAAACTGGTGCGCAAAGGCGAGTCGGTGGCCATCTGTGAGCAGGTGGGTGACCCCGCTACCAGCAAGGGACCTGTCGAACGCAAGGTCACCCGCATCGTCACGCCTGGCACCCTCACGGACGAGGCATTGCTTGCCGAAAACCGAGATAATCTCGTCGCAGCAGTATTTGCCCAGGACGACTGCATTGGCGTCGCCTGGCTTGATCTCGCCGGCGGTCGGTTCCGGCTGACCGAGGTTCCTGACTTTGAGGCGGTATTGGGCGAGGTCGAACGATTGCGGCCCGCCGAGCTCATCGTCGACGAAGAGCAACAGCTTGGCGACGCCTTCGGCAAGAATGTCCGCATCACTCGCCGGCCGCCCTGGCATTTTGAACTCGACAGTGGCTCACGTCTGCTTTGCGCTCAATTCGGCACGCGCGACCTTAGCGGATTTGGATGCGAGTCGTTCCCGCGCGGAGTAGCGGCCGCCGGAGCATTGCTGCAGTACGTAAACGACACGCAAAAAGCGTCGTTACCGCACTTGCAGTCCATTTCCGTTGAGCGGCGCGAAGACGCTGTCATCATGGATGGCCCCACCCGGCGTAATCTTGAGCTCGAGGCGTCGCTCTCCGGCCATCATGAGCTCACGCTGACCGGCGTGATGGATCGATGCCAGAGCCCTATGGGCTCGCGGCTATTGCGGCGATGGATTCAACGGCCATTGCGCGATCCCATGGTTCTCAAGGGTCGGTACCAGGCCATCGATTCGATGCTGACGGGCGCGGCTACCGAAGAACTGCAATCTCGCCTGGAAGGCATCGGCGACGTCGAACGCATTCTGTCTCGTGTTGCCTTGCGCTCCGCACGACCGCGAGACCTGCGACAACTCGCAGAAGCTCTATCTCGATTGCCAGACCTTCGCCGGCGACTGGCCGAGCACGAGTCTCCGCTGCTTGCAGAGTTGCACGAGACCATCGGTGAACATCGCAGGCAACACGAGCTCTTGAACAAGGCCATCATCGACAATCCGCCAATGCTGATTCGTGACGGCGGTGTTATCGCAGACGGCTACGATGCAGATCTTGACGACCTTCGCGCAATCGCGGCAAACGCAGATCAGTACTTGCTCGACCTCGAGCAAAGAGAGAAAGAGCG
The DNA here is from genome assembly GCA_029863705.1 of Gammaproteobacteria bacterium. Taxonomy (GTDB): domain Bacteria; phylum Pseudomonadota; class Gammaproteobacteria; order Steroidobacterales; family Woeseiaceae; genus UBA1847. The sequence continues at coordinate 5,707 of JAOTUU010000034.1, read as the reverse complement.
CACTGGAATTGCCTCGCTGAAGCTGGGTTATAACCGGGTGCACGGCTACTACATTGAAATAGGCCGCGGCCAGGCTGACAAAGCGCCGGTCGAATACGTCCGCCGCCAGACGCTCAAGGCAGCCGAGCGCTATATCACGCCGGAACTCAAGGATTTTGAAGACAAAGTGCTGGGTGCGCGCGAGCGTTCTTTGACGCGCGAGAAACTACTCTACGAAGGCTTGCTCGACCTGCTGCATGACGTTCTCGGTGAGTTACAGCTCACCGCCTCGGGCCTCGCTGAGCTGGACGTGCTCACCTGTTTTGCCGAACGCGCTGCCTGCCTCGGGCTCACGCGGCCTGAGCTAAGCACCGATCCCTGCATCGAAATCGAAGGCGGCCGGCACCTGGTCGTCGAACAGGTAATTGATACGCCCTTCGTAGCGAATGATTTGTCACTCAATTCGTCGCGGCGGTTGTTGGTGATTACAGGTCCGAACATGGGTGGCAAATCCACTTACATGCGACAAACAGCGCTCATCGCAATCCTGGCCCTCGTTGGCAGCTATGTCCCGGCCGATAAACTTCGCATTGGGCCCATCGATAGGATCTTCACTCGCATTGGTGCATCGGATGATCTCGCCGGCGGACGTTCAACGTTCATGGTCGAGATGACCGAGACGGCAACGATACTGCACAACGCCACCGAACAAAGCCTCGTACTCATGGACGAAATAGGCCGTGGCACAAGCACTTTCGATGGCTTGTCGCTTGCGTGGGCCGCTGCGTACTACATGGGCGCAACAGCTAACGCGTTTACTCTGTTTGCGACTCACTATTTTGAACTGACTGCACTCGCCAAGGAACTGCCTGCGTGTAGCAACGTTCATCTTGATGCGACCGAGCACAAAGGGCAGCTTGTTTTCTTGCACGCCGTCAAGCCCGGCCCGGCAAATCAGAGTTACGGATTGCAGGTCGCTGCGCTGGCCGGCGTACCGAAGGGGGTCATTCGCCGGGCGAATAGCTATTTGAAGACACTTGAGTCACAGCAGGCAGCGCAAGCGAACAGCCCGCAGGCGCAACTAGCCCTCGTGGTTGAAGAGCCTCAAAGGGGTGATGAGTTGCGCGATGCTCTGGACGATCTAGATCCCGACGCCATGTCGCCGCGCGAGGCATTGGCAGCTTTGTACAAGCTCAAGAACTTGTAAGAGCCCGCTCCCGCAAGACTACGCTTCTCGCAGGAACTCACCGCGCTTGAGAAATGCCGCAGCCTGGTCTGCTACATCACGCGACACCAGGAGACCGCTATGGCTGACATGCATTCGGAGGTGGTCTTTGGCGCCTTCGAGGTTTGTTTCTGAAACGGCAACCGTGCCGTCATGCTCGCCGTCAAAGTTCGCAAAAAACTTGCCGACACCCATCGGCACCGTTCCCGCGATGATGCCGACATCACGCTCTTTGCAAACGTGCGAGCCCCATTCGTTGGCCGCTTCGCGCACAACGCCTGTGCGCAAAGAGTCGCCGATTATCTGTTGTGCCCAATCCTGTCGGCTCAAGAAATCGGCAGCACGGGAACCAGTCAGTGGCGCACCAAGGCAAACGAGCCGACCCGGCACCGCCGCATCATCCTGGGCAAGCATTCGCAACGCGATAACGCCGCCTAGACTATGGCCAATAAGATGGGTAGCTTCCAGACCTTCTGAGTGGATGAAGTCTGCAAGCTCCGCGGCATTCTCGTCAAGCGTGCCGCGGACCGACCGGTAGTCAAATAACAGCACGCGCATGCCATGCTCTTTTTCGAGGCGTCGCTTGACCAGGTACATGCTGACGCCGTGCGACCACACGCCGTGCACGCAAACGACGGTGTTGATGTTGGTCATTCTGTCCGCGGCGTGCGCAATCGAATGCCGGCTTCCTTGAGTTGCGCGCCCGATACCTCGCCCGGGGCATTGGTCAGCGGGCAATGTGCTGATTGCGTTTTCGGGAACGCGATAACGTCGCGAATACTTTCGGCGCCCGCCATGAGCATGACGATTCGATCGAGGCCAAACGCAAGGCCGCCGTGTGGCGGGCAACCGTAATTCAGCGCTTGTAGCAAGAAGCCGAATTTTTCTTCGGCCTCATCTTCGCTGATGTCGAGCAATTCGAAGACCGCAGACTGCATGCTTTGGTCGTGAATACGAATTGAGCCGCCGCCAATTTCCGAGCCGTTCAATACCATGTCGTAAGCCCGCGATAACGCGCTGCCCGGATCTGCCCTCAACGCTTCGGCATCGTCCACAGATGGTGCCGTGAACGGATGATGCAACGCCATCCAGCGCTTGTTCGCAGCATCTCTCTCAAACATCGGGAAATCAACGACCCACATCGGTGCCCAGCCATCCGCAACGAGGCCTCTATCCTGGCCAACTTTCACGCGCAAGGCGCCAATGGCATCGTTAACGATGCCTGCTTTGTCCGAGCCAAAGAAGATCAGGTCGCCGCTTTTCGCTCCCGTGCGCTCGATGATGCCGCCTACCACATCGTCAGGCAGGAACTTGAGTATCGGCGACTGCAGACCATCGCGGCCAGCCGCCACGTCGTTGACTTTGATGTACGCAAGGCCTTTTGCCCCGAAGCGAGCCACGTAAGCCGTGTAATCATCTATGACTCTGCGCGACAATTCGTTGCCACCAGGAACACACAATGCAGCGACACGCCCTTCCGGATCATTCGCCGGCCCGGCGAAAACCTTGAATTCGACCGAACCCATCAGGTCCGATAGTTCGATGAGTTCAAGGTCGATGCGAAGGTCCGGCTTGTCGGAGCCGTAACGCTGCATTGCCTCCGCGTAACTCATGCGCGGGAATGGCGAGGGCAGATCGACATCGAGCACAGCTTTGAATAGGTGGCGCATCAGGCCTTCCATTTCACCTGTAACGTCAGATTCATCAACGAAGCTCATCTCGACATCAAGCTGTGTAAATTCTGGCTGGCGATCGGCGCGCAGATCTTCGTCGCGGAAGCAACGGACAATCTGGTAATAACGGTCAAGGCCCGACATCATCAGAAGCTGTTTAAAGAGTTGCGGTGATTGTGGCAACGCAAAGAACTTGCCGGGGTGGGTGCGGCTTGGAACAATATAGTCACGTGCCCCTTCCGGAGTGGCACGAGTCAACATCGGTGTCTCGACATCGACGAAGCCGTCGCCGTCAAGAAAATCGCGCATCGCCATGGTGACCTTATGACGCAGGCGCAGGTTGTTGAGCATGTCATCGCGACGCAGGTCGAGATAGCGGTACTTCAGGCGCAGCTCTTCATTTACTTGCTCGTCGTGATGAAACGGTGGTGTTTCCGAGCGGTTCAGAACCGTCAGTTCATTAGCCAGTACCTCGACCTGGCCAGTGGCCATGTTCGGGTTAGTCGTGCCGTCCGGGCGCTGACGAACCAGACCTTTGACAGCCAGTACGTACTCGCCGCGAATACGTTCGGCTTCGGCAAAAATTTCAGGCCGGTCGGGGTCAAAAACGATCTGCAGCAGACCATCCCGATCTCGTAAATCAATGAAAATCACACCACCGTGGTCACGGCGCCTGTGCACCCATCCACAGACAGAAATATCCTGTCCGATCAGCGATTCATCAACTTGTCCGCAATAGTGGCTACGCATGGTGTTTTCCGCGATGGAGCTCTGAAAAAAGAGGCGGAATGGTACGGCGTGGGCAGCGAATATACAACTCGGGAATGTCGCTAGTCGTCGTCGATTTCAGCGATTTTCAAGGGCAGCTCGGCTGTCCGCTCCCTGGACCAGGTCGGCACGACGACACCCAGCGACATGATCAGCTTGACCGCTTCGTCGACCTCCATATCCAGCTCGATCACATCTTTTTTCGGCACAATAATAATGAAGCCCGAGGTCGGATTTGGCGTAGTCGGAACGAAGCAGCAGACCACATCCTCACCAGTGCGCCCCTGAATCTCGCCAACATCCGATGCGGTTTGAAAGGTCAGCGTGTACAGACCCTTGCGCGGGTATTCGACCAGCAGCACCTTGTTGAACGCATTGCCCGACTCCGAAAAGACGATTTCTGCAAAATTCTTCGCTGCCGAGTAGATCGAGCGGACAATCGGAATGCGCTCCATCAGGGACTCCCAGCCGCCAACGACGCTGCGTCCAACAAAATTTGCCGCCAGTATGCCGGTCACCAGCAGCACAATGATGGTCAGAATGACACCAAGCCCCGGAATCGAGATACCCAGCCAGGCCTCGGGCAGAAAACGTTCGGGCACGTACCTGAGCGACCGATCCATCAGTCCGATCAGAAACCGCAGCAACATGTACGTGATGCCGAGCGGCAACCACACCAGCAGGCCAGCAACGAGATAACGGCGAAGACGCTTCATCATGGCTTTATGAAGCCTCGCTCGTCTTTTTGACGGACGTCTTCACGCTGGTCTTGTCCTCCGATTTCTTTTCCTTTGCTACTGCAGGCTCTTTGTCGCCTGCAAGGTTGCGCTGGTTATCCTTCTTGAAGTCAGTCTCGTACCAGCCCTGCCCTTTTAATCGAAAACGCGGTGCTGTTATCAGCCGCTTCAGCGCCGCTTCTCCACATTCCGGGCAATCGACCAGGGGCTCGTCCGCGATTTTTTGCAGCGCGTCGAGCGTATGTTCGCATTTTTTGCAGGCATACGCGTATATCGGCATGCATTGGTCTCCTTTAAGTCGGCGTATTATATGCAATCGCGTCGCCCTAGCCCATCGAACCACTATTCGGCCGTGCGGCGTGCCACCACTGCCAGGCGGCCGCGCGACCTACGCCGCGGTCTGGAATTCCAGGTGATCCTCCTCGACTCCGACCTCTATTGTGTCACCCGGCTTGAACTTGCCCTGCAAGATCTCCTGCGCCAGCGGGTTCTCCACTTGCTGCTGGATAGCTCGTTTCAGGGGCCTTGCTCCATACACGGGGTCAAAACCGGCTGCCGCGAGTTTGTCACGTGCAGCATCGGAGAGGTTGATTTGCATATCCCGGTCCGCAAGCCTTTCGTACAGGTAGCCAAGCTGGATATCGACAATCAGCCGGATGTGCTCACGACTGAGCGGGTGGAAGACCACAACGTCGTCGACGCGGTTGATGAACTCGGGGCGAAAGTGCGTTCCCACGACATCCATCACGGCTGCCTTCATCTCGTCGTAATTATCCTCACCCGTCATTTCCTGGATCATTTGCGAGCCGAGGTTAGACGTCATGACGATAACTGCATTACGAAAATCGACGGTGCGTCCCTGGCCGTCCGTAAGGCGCCCGTCATCGAGTACCTGCAACAGGACATTGAACACATCAGGGTGCGCTTTCTCGACCTCATCCAAAAGGATGACGGAATACGGCCTGCGCCGCACAGCCTCTGTCAGGTAACCGCCCTCTTCGTAGCCAACGTATCCCGGAGGCGCGCCAATCAGACGTGCCACCGAATGCTTCTCCATGAATTCGGACATATCGAGTCGCACCATCGCGTCGTCCGTATCGAACATGAAGTTGGCCAGTGCCTTCGTCAGTTCGGTCTTGCCGACGCCGGTCGGACCGAGGAAAAGAAAAGATCCAATCGGTCGTTTTGGATCCGACAAGCCGGCGCGCGAACGGCGAATGGCGTTCGCGACAACCGTAACGGCTTCCTTCTGACCAACTACCCGTTGCTGCACAACCGATTCCATTTCAAGCAGTTTCTCTTTCTCGCCTTCGAGCATTTTCGCC
>JAOTUU010000234.1 GCA_029863705.1 Gammaproteobacteria bacterium | reverse complement strand
CCAAATACATACGCAATTCGCACACCGTTGCCGGACATACCAAGAAAAGCCGACCACTCCCAGGCACCGGCGAGAATCACTGCAATGATAACGACCTGGGCGACCATCGGCGGAACGAAAAACAGGACTACGGCCAGTAGCAGCAAAGCGATAACGGCTGTTATTACCCTCTGCTTCATGAACCGACTGCCCCTACTTGCTCACCGGTATGGCCGTATCGGCGCTGCCGCTGTGCGAAGAAATCCAATGCTGCATCAAACTGCTCCTCACCGAAGTCCGGCCACAGCGTGTCGCAAAAATACAGCTCCGAATACGCCAGATGCCAAAGCAGGAAATTGCTGATCCGCTGCTCACCGCCAGTTCTGATCAAAAGATCGGGATCCGGCAACTCACCCAACTGAAGCTCCTGTGCAACAGCCGCATCATTGATGTCGTCTACTGCAATCTGACCATCAACTGCACGACCGGCCAGGCGCTTCGCAGCCTGAGCGATATCCCAACGTCCACCGTAGGCAACCGCAACCAATAATCGCAGGCCCGTGTTCGAACTGGTCTGCTTTTCCGCATTGGCGATCTTCTCGACGAGGTCGGCTTGCAAGCTCTCGCGAGCCCCTATGAATTCCAGGCGTACATTATTACGATGCAGTTCGTCGACTTCTCGTTGCAGTGCCTCAACAAAAAGTCCCATTAGTTTGCTTACTTCCTCTCGGGGCCTGGACCAGTTTTCGCTACTAAAAGCGAATAGCGTCAAGACCTTAACGCCGTGTTTGCCCGCCGCTTCAACCGCTCTGCGTACCGAGCCAACCCCGGATCGATGCCCGGCGTGACGCGGCAAAGCACGTTTTCTGGCCCATCGGCCGTTGCCATCCATGATAATGGCGACGTGCTCGGGAATTTGGTCGTTCGATACCATTGATGAATAAATAAAATCCGCCAGGGACGTCCTAGATTTCCAGTAACTCGCTTTCTTTCTCAGCCAGTACTTTGTCGATTTCAGCCACGTACTTGTCAGTGATCGCCTGAATCTCATCATGCGCCCGGTGTTCGTCGTCTTCGCCAATCATCTTCTCCTTGAGTAGATCCTTGGCGTCGCCAAGGGCATCGCGACGAATATTTCTGATTGCGATACGTCCGCCTTCCGCTTCATGGCGGACAATACGAATCATGTCTTTTCTTCGCTCTTCTGTCAGCGCCGGCAACGGCACCCGAATGACTGTGCCTGCGGAGACCGGATTCAAACCGAGATCGGACGTCATGATGGCCTTCTCGATAACGGCAACCATGTCTTTTTCCCAGGGCGTCACGATCAATGTGCGTGAATCCTCGATCCCAACATTGGAAACCTGGTTCAACGGAACCTGTGAGCCGTAGTATTCGACGGTAATGTGATCCAGAAGGCTCGTATGGGCACGACCCGTCCGGATCTTGGTAAGTTCCTGCTGCAACGCTGCCACGCTCTTGGACATGCGTTCCCCTGCATCTTTTTTAATGTCATCCAACACGTCTATACCCTCTTTTTCTGATCCTGAACGCCGTTGCTACCTGAATCAGGCTGTCACTACAGTACCGACCTCGCCACCCGAAATGGCCTGAATCAGCGCGCCCGCCTGACCCAGGTCGAATACGCGCAGCGGCAAATCGTTGTCGCGACACATCACAATAGCCGTCGCGTCCATAACTGACAGTTTGTCCGCAAGCACCTTATCGAACGACACCGTGTCGTAACGCTTGGCAGACGGATTCCTCACTGGGTCGTCATCGTAAACGCCGTCTACTTTCGTCGCTTTAAGCAAGACGTCCGCACCGATTTCGATGGCACGCAGACTTGCTGCAGTATCGGTCGTAAAAAATGGATTGCCGGTTCCGGCAGCGAGAATGACTACACGCCCCTTCTCAAGGTGGCGAATGGCCCGGCGGCGAATGTAGTCTTCGCACACCTCGTGAATCTGTAACGCGGACATGACGCGTGCAAACACTCCGGCCGACTCAAGTGCGTCCTGTATGGCCAGGGCGTTCATGACCGTTGCAAGCATACCCATGTAGTCGCCAGTGACCCGATCCATTCCCGCTCGTGCAAGGCCTGCACCACGGAAAATATTGCCGCCGCCGATGACGATTGCAATCTCGACGCCGCTGTCGCGGGCAGTGGCTATTTCGGCGGCGATACGCTGGATGACCCTGGGTTCGATGCCGTAGTCGAGATCGCCCATCAGTGCTTCACCACTGAGTTTTAGCAAAACGCGACGGTATCGAACCGGGGAGTCATTCATAAACACATGCCTTGTATTGTTCGACTCAGTCGGACGCCGTTTTCCTGACGACCTGAACGGCCATTGATTCTAGCGTAATCGAAGCTGCTAGTCTCTATTAAATCAAAGGCTTAAACGACATTACTCAGGCTTGTCGTTATCCCTTTTTTGCGTCCTCGATCTGCTTCATGACCTCGTCCGCGAAGTTTTCCTGCTTCTTCTCGATGCCTTCGCCAACCTCAAAACGCACAAATGCGGAGACCGTCGCGCCGGCACCCTTCAGGAGCTTGCCAACGCTGACATCAGGATCCTTGACGAACGGCTGACCGACCAGTGTGATTTCCTTGAGGAACTTGTTAATACGACCAAGGACCATCTTTTCGACGATCTCGGCAGGCTTGCCGGAGTCCAGCGCCTGTTCGGTCAGGATGCGTTTCTCGTTCTCCAGGGTTTCTGCGGGAACACCTGTCTCGTCGATGCAGGTTGGGTTGCTTGCCGCAACGTGCATGGCGATGTCACGTGCCAATGCTTCGTCGCCACCGTTGAGAGCCACTACAGCTCCAATGCGTGCGCCGTGCGTATAACTGGCCAAAACGCCGTCAGATGCGACGAACGCGATGCGCCGTACACCGATGTTCTCGCCCACCTTGCTGATCAGCTCAGTGCGGGCCAGCTCAACCGTGCGCCCGTCAGGGAGCACCTCTGCGGACAGGGCTTCGACGTCCGTTGTGCCGGCGGCAAGCGCGGCCGCAGCAACTGCATCAGAAAACGCCGTGAAATTTTCGTCCTTGGCGACAAAATCCGTCTCCGAATTCACCTCGACGATGGCCGCCTTGTTACCTTCCGTGGCAACCACAATACGACCATCCGCCGCTACACGACTTGCCTTCTTGTCTGCTTTCGCCTGGCCTGACTTGCGCAAATGCTCCGCGGCAGCATCAAGATCGCCGCCGGTCTCAACCAGCGCCTTCTTGCACTCCATCATGCCAGCGCCCGTGCGCTCGCGAAGCTCTTTGACCATCGATGCACTAATCGACATCTTCTTACCTCTTAAACGTTATTCGTCAGCGGACTTGTCGTCCGCCTTGCCATCTGCAGCGCTAGCGGCCACTTTTTTCTTGGCGGTTTTCTTGGGTGCCGATTTGGCGGCTTTCTTGGCTGTCTTCTTAGCGGCTTTTTTGGCCGTTTTCTCGGCAGGCTTTTCGTCAGCGGCCTTCTCAGCCGGCGCTTTGTCCGCTTTCGCTTCCTTCACGTCAGGCTCTTTGGCTTCAACCGGCTTCGCTTCAGGCTTTTTAGCTTCAGCTTCAACTGGCTTCGCGTCAGGCTCTTTAGCTTCAGCTTCAACCGGCTTCGCGTCAGGCTCATTTGCGTCCGCCGCCTTCTCATCTGCCTTGCTGTCAGCATCGTCGGCTTTGGCCTTCTTGCTTGGTGCCTTCTTGATGACCGCCTTCTTTTTGGCCGGACCCTTCTTGGCTGCTTTCTTCTTGCGACCCGTTGATTTCTTGACCTTGCCTTCAGCGTCGAGCTCTACGAATTCGTCCTCGCCGAGCGCAACTTCTGGCAACGATGCTTTTCCTTCGATAGCCGCGTCAGCGACCATTGCGGCATAAAGCTCAATAGCGCGCATGGCATCGTCATTTCCAGGAATGACATAGTCGACGTTATCCGGCGAGCAATTTGTATCGACGATGGCAACGACCGGAATTCCGAGTTTGCGTGCTTCGCGCACAGCAATGTCTTCGTGATCGACGTCAACAATGAAAAGTACGTCCGGCAAGGATTTCATTTCCTTGATACCGCCGAGGCTGCGATCAAGCTTCTCCTGCTCGCGGCTCAGACCGAGAATCTCTTTTTTCGTAAGACCCTCGAAACCGCCCTCTTCGGCCATTTTCTCAAGTGTCATCAGACGCTTCACTGACTGGCGGATCGTCTTGTAGTTTGTGAGCATACCGCCCAGCCAACGATAACTAACGAAAGGCATTTCGGCTCGCTCTGCCTGAGTGCGCATAGCTTCACGCGCAGCACGTTTTGTGCCGACGAAGAGAATCTTGCCGCCGTCAGCAACCGTCGCCTTAACGAACGCGCACGCTTCGCGCGCCAACGGAAGGCTCTTCTCGAGATTGATGATGTGGATATTGTTACGATCGCCAAAGATGTAGGGTGCCATCTTCGGGTTCCAGTAACGGGTCTGGTGACCAAAATGCACGCCAGCCTCTAGCATCTGGCGCATGGAAACGTCTGCCATTTTATTTCTCCGGGTTATGCCTCCGACCACCCCATCTCGCAACCCCCATTTTTGGTGGGCACCCAGCGTGATGTGACGGTGATCGTGTGGATTAATTGCCTCTTGGGCGCGCGCTTTATACCATAGCCCGTCGCGGCCAACAACGGAAAAACGGGGACATTCTACTTATTTGCGGGCCGGGCTCTGCCCGGCGTGGAAATAAGTAGAATGTCCCCAATCTTTTATGACTGTAACGATCAAGACAGATGACGAGCAGGACAAAATGCGGGTTGCCGGACGGCTGGCAGCCGATGTACTGGATATGATCGGTGATTATGTCAAACCGGGCGTCACAACAGACGAGCTGGATACTATCTGTCACCGCTATATCACCGAGGTGCAGGACGCGATTCCCGCGCCGCTCAACTACCGCGGCTTCCCCAAGTCGGTCTGTACGTCGGTTAATCACGTCGTTTGCCATGGCATTCCGGGTAATCGCACGCTCAAAACCGGCGATGCGCTCATTATTGATGTCACTGTCATT
>JAOTUU010000001.1 GCA_029863705.1 Gammaproteobacteria bacterium | reverse complement strand
GCGTTGTCCAATCCAGTTCTTAACTCAGCTCAGTAGTGAGTATCGACCGCCGGATAGCGCCTCGACCTCTCCCTCTAGCTCCAGGATCAGAAGCATGGAGGAAACCTGCTCGATCGTCAATCCGGAGTTGCTTGCCAGTTCGTCGATTCCTGTCGGGTCGTGGCCCAGGGATTTCTTGAGCAGCAGGTATTCTCGGTCGCCAACCGACGGCGATGGGTCGTTCGGCGTTGATTCCACAGCGTTTTGCAGAAGGTGGCCGGCGAGCGGTGCCAATTCGACGACGATGTCGTCGGCTGTTTCGACCAGCTTTGCGCCCTGCCGAATAAGTTGATGGCATCCGCGCGTGAGTGGATTATGGATAGAGCCGGGTATCGCGAATGTCTCTCGACCCTGCTCGCTGGAAAGCCGCGCCGTTATCAGCGAGCCACTTCGGCGAGCGGCTTCGACGACCAACGTGCCTAGACTAACGCCGCTGATCAGGCGGTTGCGCTGTGGAAACAGCTCCTTGCGCGGTTGCATGCCGAGTGGAAATTCGCTGACCAGGGCGCCGTTGCGCGCGATGAGGTGTGCCAGCTCGCGGTTGGCGGCCGGATAGACCCGGTCGATGCCATGCCCCAGAAACGCAATAGTCGCCGCGCCTGCGTCCAGGGCACCGCGATGAGCGGCCGTATCGATGCCCTGCGCCAGGCCACTGACAATGCAGAATCCGCAGGAACCCAGGTGACGTGCAAACTCGTACGCATTGCGGGTGCCGGCCTGAGTTGGGTTCCGACTGCCGACAATTGCCAGTGCCGGCAGGTACAGTGCATCCGGGTTGCCGTTGACGTAAAGCGCTTTCGGCGGTCCCGGGATCTGCTCGAGCAGTTCCGGGTAGCCGTCATCCCCGCGGCTGATCAGGTGATGGTGTGGATCCTGTAGCCATTCATCGCTCATCTCGACAGTGTAAAAAAAACGGCGCAAATAAGCGCCGTCTTTATTTATCGATAAGCAACAGAATCAGATCGGATTACGCACGTAGTCCAGAACGTGGATGGCCTGCGTTGCTTCCATGACGAGTCCGTAGCTGATTTCGCCGTAGGTTTTGAAGATCATAATCGTGCCCGCTTCCTCTTCAGGCAGCTTGACCGTACCGCCCGCAACCTTGTCACGCACGATGTCCCCCGCGCGGAAAGCAGTGAGCACGTCACCAACCGCAAGTCCATCATTCGTACCGCGATTGATAACGACAACCTGGTACTGACCAATCTGCGACACGCCATCGACGACATGGATAATGCGTCCGTCAATCGAGGTTGATGGTGATTGCGGGAAGAAGTTCATCGGTACTTCGACAGAGGCCGGAACGAGCCGGTCGCCCTGTTTGGCCTCGCGCTTGGACATGGTAATTGCAAACGAGCCCGGGTCGCCGCTACGACGCAGCGTACCTTCGCCAATCAGGATGCCGTGGTAGCCCACGAGATGTTTGTCATCGGGATCAACAAGCTTGTCACCGACATGCACGATGTTAAAGCGCGAGCCGGGTTCTGCACTTGATCCGCGCACATAAACTGTATTGCCGGCGGCAGCGATCAGATGTTCGCCCTTGGCCGCAACGATATACGGGAGCTGCTCAACCTCGTCCTTTTGCAAAACGATGCCCGTGCTGAGAAACGCGGAAATCGAATCGTACGGGACGCTGGTAATGGCCTCGTTCAACGGCGTGATTCGAGCCTCGGGAGACAGGCGATAGCTGGATCCACGCACGTTGGTTATGCGCGGCTTGCCGTCAATGTATACGAGCCCGAGAACGTCGCCGGGATAAATGAGGTGCGGGTTCTCGATCTCGGGATTGACATACCAGATTTCGGGCCAATACCAGGGGTCATGGAGAAACGTCGCAGCGATGTCCCAGAGGGTATCGCCAACCTGAACGACATACTCATCGGGAGCGCCTTCGGCGAGCGGAGCCCGATCCTGTGAAAAGGCAGCGAGCGAACCGAATACCATCGAAGCAACTAGTGCGATGGTGGTCATCCGGAGGCGGATATTCAGGTTACTTTTGCGGAGGGACATAGGTTCTTCATGCTCCATACAAGGCTTTGAGGCCTGTGGCTTTTTTTACGTTGATATAATATGTCGTTCCGGTGCCGTTGAGACTGCTAATTACGTCACATTTCCGGCTCAGAACACGCGTCGGATCGGAATTAGCTGGCGGCAATTGTCGACCATCTTATTCAATAAAGTCAAACATTTAGCTCATTTTTGTACGAATTTACGCGAATAATCACTAGAATTACCTCAAACTAATTATGGCAAAACTAACAATTTTGGAGTTTCCGGACCCGAGGCTCAGGACGCGGGCAATACCGGTCGAATCTGTCGACGACGAGCTAAATACGCTCATCGACGACATGTTCGAGACGATGTATGCAGCGCCCGGCATCGGTCTGGCGGCTACACAGGTAGATGTGCACAAGCGACTGCTTGTCGTGGATGTGTCATCGGATAATAGTGAACCGAATGCGCTGATTAATCCCGAGATCATCGAACTGGACGGCGAAACCATGACCGAGGAAGGCTGTCTTTCAGTGCCCGGTTACTACGAAGAAGTTAAGCGCGCGGAACATATTCGAGTGCGCTTCCTGGACCGCAAGGGAGAGGAAGTGGAGTTGCAGGCAGAGGGCCTGCTCGCTGTTTGCATACAGCACGAAATCGATCACCTCGATGGCAAATTGTTTGTCGACTATATTTCGGAGGCGAAACGGCAACGGATTCGAAAACGACTTCTGCGCGATAAACGGCATCAGGCCGAAGTTGCCATGTAGGCGCGTTGTTGCAGCGAGCGCCCGCCCTCCATCATGAATACCCCCAACGTCATTTTTGCCGGTACGCCCGACTTTGCGGTTGCGTCGCTGAAGGCCCTGGTTCAATCGGGCATAACCCCGATTGCTGTGTTGACGCAACCCGATCGCCCCGCCGGTCGTGGCAAGCGTTTGTCGGCGAGTCCGGTTAAACAATTTGCCGAAGACCTGGGCATCCCCGTTCTGCAACCAAAAACGTTACGCGATGCGAGCGTTGTCGCCGAGCTCGAAGCGATGCAGCCCGACCTGATAGTCGTCGCGGCCTATGGTCTGCTTCTGCCACAGAATGTTCTCGATATTCCGCGCGCGGGTTGTCTCAACGTACACGCGTCTCTGTTACCACGCTGGCGCGGCGCGGCACCCATTCAGGCGGCGCTACTTGCGGGTGACGAAAAAACGGGCGTGTGCCTGATGTCGATTGAGGCGGGTCTCGACACCGGGCCCGTCTACAGCAGTGACGCAATAACAATCAATGACGGCGAGACGGCTGGCGAGCTACACGATCGCCTGGCAAAGCTCGGCGGCAGGGTATTGGCGCAGCACGTCAAAGAGATTGCCGCAGGAAAGCTCGAAGCAACAGCGCAGGACGAAAGCTGTGCGACCTACGCCGGAAAAATCGCGACAGCAGACGCTGCAATCGACTGGCGGCGCTCTGCCCAGGAAATCGAGCGGCAGGTGCGGGCGTTTAACCCGGTGCCAGGCGCCTGGTTCATGCACGGTGACGAACGCATCAAGTGTTGGCGGGCGAAGGCAGTAGCCGGCGTTGATGCCCCGCCGGGCACAGTCGTGGCAGCGGCGCAGGAAGGCGTCGTTGTTGCATGCGGCGACGGGGCGCTGAGCATGGAGTCGTTACAGCGACCCGGGAAGCGCACCGTTACGGCGGGGGAATTCGCCAATCAGGTCGACCTGACCGGCCATCGATTGTGACTGACAAGAAGAAGGGCGCAAAACTGCGAGCAACAGCGGCGCAGGTTGTTGACGCGGTTGTAACAGGCGGTCGTTCGCTGGATGCCGCGCTGCCTGATGCCGAGGACCGGGTCTTGGCCGAAGACCGCGCGTTGCTGCGTTTGCTTTGTTACGGTGCGCTCCGGCAACACTGGTTGCTCCAATTCTGGATCGACAAGTTGCTGGATCGGCCGCTAAAAAAACGTGACAGCGTCATCAACGCATTACTCGCGGTTGGCCTCTACCAGATCAGCGATACGCGTATTCCTGACCATGCCGTTGTCTCGGCCACGGTTGAGGCGACGCGGTTGTTAAAGCGGCCCAAACACGCCTCTTTAATCAACGCCATTTTACGAAAATTTCTCCGCGACCGAATTTTCGAGCAACAACCGTCTAACGAAGAGGCAAAGCACAATCACCCGCAGTGGCTACTGGATGCACTTGCGGCCGATTGGCCGGACGATTGGAGAAACATCGTGAGCGCAAACAACGCCCGCGCGCCTATGTGGTTGCGTGTCAATGCGCGGAACGGAACGGCAGGCGACTATATTGGACGCCTCGGGGCGCAGGGCATAGAGGGCGAACTCCTGGCGGCAGCGCCGCAGGCAGTGCGCCTCGTTGAGCCACGACCCGTCGGCACGTTGCCTGGATTCGCGGAGGGGCAGGTCTCGGTGCAGGATGCCGCGGCTCAGCTCGGGGCAGAATGGCTTCTGCAAGGTCTGAATGGACGAATTCTGGACGCCTGTGCCGCCCCCGGGGGAAAAAGTGGACATTTGCTGGAACTTGCCAGGGCGGGAACGGCTCTGACCTGTATTGATATTGATGGCTCGCGGCTCGCAAGCGTCGCCGAAAACCTCGAGCGACTCGGGCTGGATGCAACCCTTATTGCCGCTGATGCATCGAACCCAGAGGAGTGGTGGGATGGCGAGCCGTTTGGCGCCATCCTGCTCGACGCGCCGTGTTCGGCGAGCGGGGTCATCAGGCGTCACCCGGACATCAAGTTGCTACGCAGGCCGACGGATATAAAGCGATTGGCTGGATTGCAATCGAAAATGCTCAATGCCCTTTGGCCGTTGCTGGTTCCGGGAGGCCGCCTTCTTTACGTGACCTGCTCAGTGCTGGCCGCGGAAAATGACAATGTTGTGGCGCGCTTTCTCGCCACAAACGACGACGCACAGGAAGACCAAGTGTTGCAAAATAACAACATCCGCGATTTAATGCGGGGCAAGGCCTACGGTCAGCAGATTCTGCCGGGGACGGCAGAGCTGGATGGCTTTTATTTTGCAGGTCTTGTGAAGGTCTCCTAGAAAAAACGATGTCTCCGGCACCCATTTCGCACTTCAGACGAACCTTGAGCAGCTTTTTATCGGCGCTGCTCCTGTTGTTCGTTGTGGGCAATAGCATTGCGCAGGATGAAATCCGGCGCGAGGGCTATTTCGAGGTTCGCTCGGCGGTGACACGGTTGGTGGATGGAGTGCACACACTCGATGCACGTTTACAGCTGGTTCTCAGCAATGAAGCGCTCGAAGCTCTATCGAGCGGAGTCGCGCTGAGGATTAACCTGCAAATGGAGGTGATTCGGGAGCGGCGCTTTTACCTCGATGCAAGCGATGCGGAGCTCACGGTTCGATATGAACTCGAGTATCGTCCGCTCAGCCAACGCTACCTCGTTCGAAACCTAAGCAGTGGTGATCAGGATTCCTTCGCAACACTCTACTCCGCGCTGAACAACCTCGGCCGTGTGCAGGGTTTGCCAGTGATTGACGATGCATTATTGGAGGCCGACAAGAATTATCGTGTTCGGCTTCGCGCATTGCTCAGTACACGGCAATATCCCGCTCCACTTCGGCTGTTGTTTTTCTGGCGCGACCAGTGGCAGCTGACAAGCGAATGGTTTGAATGGTCGCTCGAACGATAAAAAGAGCTACATTTACACTGCTAGCGGCGACAGGCGTCGGCCTTGTCCTTGTCTCGCTTTTCCTGCTGGGCCGAATGGCCCAGAACTCCGAAGAGTTCGATCGCCTGCATAACGTAATACTCGGGATCAACATTGCTGGCGTGCTCGTGTTGTTCGTTTTGCTTGTCGGCAATCTCATGCGATTGCGGCGTGACTATCGAACGCATGTGCCGGGCGCGAAACTAAAGGCGCGAATTGTCGGTATGTTTGTTGGCCTGGCCGTGGTGCCGCTTCTCGTTGTCTTCTATTTCTCGATACAGTTTATCAATCGCGGAATCGACACCTGGTTTAATGCCGACGTCGAGGCCGGGCTGGAGAATGCACTCGATCTGTCTCGTGCGGTCCTCGAAATGCAAATGCGCCAGCATCTTTTTGCCACGGAGCAAATCGCACAGAGACTCAGCGATGTCAGTGAACGCCAATTGGTCTTCGAGCTCAGCATGCTACGGCGGGAAAGAGGCGCGAGTGACATTACAATTTACGGCAGCAACAACCGTATTCTTGCGACGAGCTCGGACAGTTCCGCCGCGGCACTGCCAAGGCCGCTTGCGGATGAGGTTATTCTGCAAATGCAGCAGAACCGGCCATACGTGATGCTCGACCCGGACACTTATGAAATCCGTACAGCTGTGCTGTTTTCATTTCGCGGCAACGCCGAGCCCATTGGCGTCATTCAGGCGCACTTCCCCGTTACCGAACGGCTGGCGCGCATGGCCGACAGTGTCGACAAATCCTACAGGGAGTACCAACAGCTGCTCTTCCTTCGTGATCCGCTCAAAAGCACCTTCTCATTGACGCTAAGCGTCGTGCTGTTTCTGAGTCTGCTGTCAGCTATTTACGGCGCGTTTGTGCTGTCGCGGAGGCTTGTTGCGCCGATACAAGACCTCGTGGCCGGCACGCGGGCGGTCGCAGAGGGCGATTTCGATACACGTTTACCTGCGCCGGCGCGAGATGAAATAGGGTTCCTTATCAATTCGTTCAATGACATGACGCAGCGTCTGGCGGCGGCGCGGCAAGAGGCGAGTCTTTCACAGGCGCTCGTCGAAGCTGAGAGAATGAATGTTGAAGTTATTCTCGCCAGGCTGTCTACCGGCGTACTTGCGCTCGAATCTGACCTGCGAATCCGAACCGCTAATCAAGCGTCCGGCGCGATTCTCGGCGTCGATTTGGAAAACAGCTCGGGCGAGTACTTGCCCGATGTTGCAGCAGGGCAGCCGCTACTTGGGCAATTTGTTGATGTTACGCAAATGCACCTCAGTTCCGGCGAGACGGAGTGGCGAGAGCAGATCGTACTGCGAGACGCAGTAGGTCGTCGCGTGCTGTCATGCGCTTGCACAACATTGCCGGGTGACGAGAATCATTCTGCCGGTTACGTCATCGTATTTGACGACATCACGGCACTATTGCAAGCGCAAAGAGATTCAGCATGGGGGGAGGTCGCGAGGCGTCTCGCGCACGAAATCAAGAACCCGCTAACGCCAATTCAATTGTCAGCCGAGAGGTTGCGACGTAAGTACCTGAACACGATGCCCGAGGAAGATGCGCAGGTTCTGGACCGTGCAACACACACCATCGTGCAGCAGGTAGAGGCCATGAAAGAAATGGTCAACGCGTTTAGCGACTATGCGCGTGCACCGGACATGGAAATCGGACGCTTCAATATGGACAAACTCGTGCATGAGGTTGTTGATCTGTATCGGGCACAGGAAAGCGGTATCAAAATTGTCCTGACGTCAGATCCGACCATGCCGATGATCGACGCCGATATGGGCCGGGTGCGACAAATCCTGCACAACCTGATTCGAAACTCGACCGAGGCACTCGAGAATACCGATAACGGGCAAATCGACGTGCATGTCAGCGTTGCGGAGTTCGACGGTGTCGACGTCTTGCAGTTCAAGGTTGAGGACAATGGCTCTGGATTCGAAGAAGGGTCACTTGACCAGGTGTTCGATCCGTATGTGACGACCAAGCCGAAAGGTACCGGACTGGGTTTGGCAATCGTCAAGAAACTGGTTGAAGAACATGTCGGCTCGATTCGAGCGTATAACCGAAGCGAAGGTGGCGCGGTCATTAGTATTCGATTGCCGCTTAACGAGGCGGCGCGCGAAGCGCTGATCGTCAAAGCGGCCCGTGCCTAGATGAGGAGGGATACAGCGTGAGCAGTTCTCATGTGCTTGTAGTTGATGACGAGGTCGACATTCGTGCCTTGATCCAGGACATCCTGACCGACGAGGGCTATGGCGTAACCGTTGCAGCCAACGCAGAGGAGGCGCGCGAGGCGCGTGCAGATCAAAAAATTGACTTGATCCTGCTCGACATCTGGATGCCGGACACGGACGGCATTACGCTGCTGCGCGAATGGTCCGACGCTGGTGACCTTCAATGCCCGGTCGTGATCATGTCGGGTCATGGCACCGTCGACGCAGCGGTAGAAGCAACCCGGCTGGGCGCGTTCGACTTTGTTGAAAAGCCGTTGTCGTTGGCGAAGTTACTGCGCACAGTCGAAGCTGCTTTACAGCCGGAAGCCAAACAGTCCTCGGGCGCACGCGGAACGTTGCCGTCGCTGTTGGCACCGGTCGGTCGAAGTGATGTCATGCAGGCACTGCGCGAAAAGGTGCAGCAATACGCCCAACATGACGAGTCGGTGCTATTAAGCGGCGAGCCGGGTACCGGCCGCGGAGCTTTCGCCCGCTACTTGCACGCATTGAGCCGCCGGGCTGACGAGCTTCTGATTAGCGTAACGGCAGCTTCGCTGACCGACGGCAGCGCGGAAGAAAAACTCCTGGGTCGCGAGGCAAGTGGCGAGATACAAGCCGGCGCATTTGAGCGCGCCGGCGGCGGTACGCTGCTTATCGACGAACTGTCTGACCTCGGTGAGGTGGCACAGAGGATAATGTTGGCCGCACTTGAGGATCGATCGTATCGGCGGGTCGGCGGCCGAGAAAACGTCGGGATAAAATGCCGGGTCGTGGCAACGGTTAGCAAAGATTACGACGCCAGGATCGAAAGCGGAGCATTACGGCGTGATCTCGTCGCGCACTTAAGCGTGTTAAGCGTCAGGATCCCGCCGCTTCGCGAGTACTCGGAAGATGTGCCAGAATTGCTGGCGTACTACGTTGACAAACTGGTCGATGCGGAAAACCTCACATTTCGTCGCTTTAGCGTTGCTGCACAGAACCGGTTGCGAAACTATCCATGGCCAGACAATGTCCGCGAACTCAAGAGCCTGACGCGGCGCTTGTTGTTGTCAGGTTCTGATGACGACATATCCCTTGAGGAAGTAGAAGCAGAGATTAGCGCGGCCGCGCCAACGGATGAGCCGCTGGTTAAGCAGGACCTGCTATCGTTGCCGCTACGCGAGGCTCGCGAGCAATTTGAACGCACTTATCTGCAACAACAATTGATTCTTTGTGACGGCAAAGTGGGGCAGCTCGCGAAGCGGGTTGGCATGGAGCGGACACACCTTTACCGAAAACTGAGATCACTGGGAGTGGACTTCAAGTCGGTTGCTTCAGAGGACTGAGGCAGTAAGCTGCCGTCGGGAAGAAAGGTTAAGCCGGGATTTCCGAAGTCTTCGATACTGAGACCGCGCATCAAATTGAGCGCGCGTTGTTTCTCGTCGATGCTGGGACCATCCGGTCGCAGTTGCACGGTTGAAACGATCTCACCTTCTACAAAACGACCCTCGCCATCGAGCGTTGCCTTCAGTATCGGCGCCACGCCCTTGATGCCGGCGACACTAATACCGTAGTAGGTGGCGAAGTTGCCCAGGCTGTAAGCGATCAGGCGGTCCTTGTATCGCTCAGCCGCACGCACGACGTGCGGGCCGTGTCCGATGAGCAAGTCCGCGCCCGCATCCACCATGCGATGGGCAAACACGACGACGTCGCCGCGGGGTTCGCCAAAGTACTCTTCTTCAGCAAACGGAATGTTCGCCGCGTCCACGCCCTCGGCACCGCCATGAAAGGAGACGATGACTATATCGTGTGACGCGGCAAATTCGGCGACAGTCTTCTCGGCGAGATCATAATCGAGCATCATGTTCGACTCTTTGGTCACGGCGTATGCGAGCACCGCAACACGTAGACCATTGATTTCGATGCTCGCAAAATCGCCCTCGCGCCCCGAATGGCGAATACCAACGCGATCAAGCGCCGTCATCGTCGATGTTCGCCCCTCCTCTCCGAAGTCGCGCGCATGGTTATTGGCAAGGCTCAGGACGTCGAAGCCGGCGTTCAGATAGTGCCTTGCGTATCGTGTTGGCGAGCGGAACAAGTAGCATGCGTTTGGGTTCTTGCATTTCTTTGCAGGCTCGCCGCCATCGACGAGCACGCCTTCGAGGTTGCCGAACGTGAGGTCCGCAGAAGCAAGCCACGGTGTTACGGCGGCAAGGAATCCAATGCCGTCGTCATCTGGTAAATGATTTTTCGGAAAGTCGGTACCGATCATCATATCGCCAACCGCGGCAATACTAATCCGAAAATCACTCTTGTCGGGCTCGGGTGGGGGCGCAGGTTCCGGCGCCGGACGTGACGCGGGTTCGACGGGCTTTACTGTAACGGGAGGAGCCGGTACCTCAGGTGCGGTCGTCGCGCAGCCGGTCAGCGCCAACGCTGCTAGGAAAAAATAGCTTCGAACGATTCTAGTCACTGATCCGAATGCGAAATACGTCTATTTTTGCGCTGCGCAGACGGCTGCGCAGCATGTTGAGTTTATCAAGGTCGTCGGTCGGCCCGATGTAAACGCGGTGGTAGTTTTTGTCATTGATCTTGACGCGTTGAATATGAGACTCGATGCCTTGCAACGCAAGCTCGGCGCGCCGCCGATCCGCGTCCTCGTTGGTCGAAAACGACCCTGCCTGTAAAACGTAGACGCCGGGTTCGACGACGGCGGCTGGTGCAATATCGGCTTCAACGTCGGGCCGTTTTTCCGGAATCGTCAGCTCGAAGTTAGGCAACAACTCGTAGAACGTGAAGCGACGCTCCTTCTTCTCGGGTTCGCGTTCGGATTCGGCGTCGCCTGGCGCCTCACTGTTGTCGTCAAGTGAGGCTTGCATGCTGGCGGGTTGTGGTTGAGCCCTTGGCGTGGACGGGTCGTCGCTTGGATTGTCTTTGACATAAATTGCGAATGCGACAGAGAGCCCCAGCGAGAGTCCAAACAGCATCCACAGCCAGCCCGGGAATTGCTGCGTATCGCTTGTCTTGCTCGAGCGGCGACGTTTCTTGCGTCTTTGCGTCACTACATCGTCTCCGGAGCCGAAACGCCCAGGAGTTCAAGACCGTTTGCGATAACCGTGCGCGCTGCGGCAATCAGGGTTAGCCGTGCATCACGCAACTTTGCGTTATCGACAATGAATGCGTGCGCGTTGTAATAGGTATGAAAATCATTGGCCAGGTCGCGAAGATAATGCACAAGATGCTGAGGTGCTCGATTGTTTGCGGCGAGCTCGATGATCTCCGGATAGCGGCTCAATGTTGTGGCCAGCGTTTTCTCCTGCGGCTCAGTCAACAAGACAAGATTGGCGCGTCCCTGGGCGGCATCCCATGCCAGCGAACGTTCGGCGAGTTGCCGATAAACGCTGGCGATACGCGCGTGTGCGTATTGGATGTAGTAGACCGGATTGTCGTTGGACTCGGACTTCGCGACATCGAGGTCGAAGTCGAGGTGTTGGTCGTTGGATCGAGACACGTAGAAGAACCGGGCGGCATCGTTGCCGACCTCCGCCCGAAGTTGCCGCAAAGTGTCGAACTCGCCAGAGCGCGTCGACATTTGCATTTTCTTGCCGTCGCGATAAAGCGCTACGAATTGCATTAACGGGACTTCGAGATCGGCAGCCCTGTACCCCATCGCGTCAAGCCCGGCGCGAACGCGCGCCACGTAGCCATGGTGGTCTGAGCCGAGAATATCGATCAACAAGTCAAAGCCGCGTTCGCGTTTGTCGAAGTGATAGGCGATGTCCGAGGCAAAGTAGGTTTTCGCGCCGTTTTCGCGGATGACGACGCGGTCTTTCTCGTCACCGAAGTCTGTAGCACGAAACCACGTGGCGCCGTCTTTCTTGTACAACATGCCACGTTCTTCAAGAATCGCGAGCGCGTCATCGATACGATGACCTGTTGTCAGGCTTTGCTCGGAAAACCAGCAGTCGAACGTTACGCCGAACTCGGCCAGGTCATCCTCGATGTCAGCGCGAATAGACTCGAGTGACTGTTGGCGAATGCGATCGAAATCGGCCGCACCAAGTGTGGATTTCGCCTTGGTGATGAGTGCCTCGATGACCATTTCTTTGTCACCGTCAGGAATGACGTCAAGCAACTCTTCAGCGCCGACAGGTTCAATGCCGGTGGTATCGATTTCGCCGGCGATGTCACGAATATAATCGCCGCGGTAGCCTGCCTCTGGAAACGGGATGAGCGTGCCCTTCGACTCAAGCCATCGCAACCAGACGCTGGCACCCAGAATGTCCATCTGCCGGCCCGCATCATTGACGTAGTATTCACGACTCACGGTGTAGCCAGCGGCTTGCAGCAAGTTGCCAACGGTTGCGCCGAACGCGGCATGTCGCCCATGCCCGACGTGCAACGGCCCGGTCGGGTTAGCAGAAACGAACTCCAGCAGGATTCGCGGCTTTTCTTTATGGGCCTGGCGTCCGTAGTCGCTGCCTTTGGAGAGTATCGACAGGATTTCAGCGTGGAACGCGGCAGCGCTCAAATGAAAGTTGATGAAGCCCGGACCTGCTATGTCGATTTTGTCGATCTGGTCGCTGCCGCCAATTTGTTCAACAAGCATCGCCGCAAGGTCACGCGGGTTCTTACCGGCCGGCTTGGCGAGTCGCATGGCAATGTTGCTCGCAAAATCACCATGCAACGCATCACGCGTTCGTTCCACGGTGCCGTCAATCGAGAGGTCACCGACGGCATCCGCCAGCTCCGGCATGTTTGTCAGGGCGTCTTGAAGGTGTTGCGCGACTATGGACTTCATTTTTCAGGGGTGGTCAGAATTTGCGAGCCGCAATTCTACAGGGAATTCTGCGCATATGGCCTAAAACAATTCGATCGGGTCAACGTCTATCGACCAGCGAACCCGGCGGGCAATCGGCTCTGTCTCGAGTATCGGGCGAATCTGGCCTAGCACGGTGTGCAGCGCCTTGCGATCCGAGCTCTGCAGCAACAACTGTGCACGGTAGCGACCAGCCCGGCGCGCCATTGGTGCATCGACAGGACCGAGTACGCGCAAATGTTCGGCTGCGCCCTCCTGGATCAGCTGTCGCGCTATGTCGAGAAAGGCATGTGCATCTCGCTGTTTGTGCGCAGCCGAGCGGATAAGTGCAAGTCGCGTAAAGGGTGGCCAACGCGTGGCTTCTCGCTCGACAAGGGCTTCCGCCGACACCTGGCTGTAACCACCCTCAATGAGGCACTGCCAAAATGGATTGTCCGGGAACGCCGTCTGAATCACGACATCGCCTTGCCGGCTCTCGCGGCCTGCGCGACCTGCGACCTGGATGACGGACTGGGCAAGCCGTTCACTGGAACGAAAGTCGGTTCCAAACAAACCCTGGTCTGCGTTGATAATCCCGACGAGCGTCAGTTTCGGGAAGTGGTGTCCTTTGGATAGCATCTGCGTGCCAACGAGTATGTCTGCAACCCCCTGTTCTGCCATTGCAAGTGCCGCGTCCATCGTTCCCTTGCGTTGCGTCGTGTCGCTATCGATGCGCTGGATGCGATGCTGCGGAAATCGTTTTTGCAGCGCCTCCTCGAGCCGCTGCGTTCCTTCGCCAAGTGGTTTGACCTCGGCACCACAGCTTGCGCATGTCATTTCAAGCGGGCGAAAGGAGCCGCAATGGTGACACCGCAGTTGCCGGTCTCGCGCGTGCACAGTCATCCGTGAATCACAGCGCGTGCACTCGGTCACGTGAGAGCAACTGGAGCAAATCAGTGTCGGAGCGAATCCGCGTCGATTGAGAAACATTAACACCTGCCCACCAGCCTGCAGGTGCTCATCGATAGTTGCAGCAAGTGGTTCGCTAATGCCGTCGACGGCGGGCGCCCGGTTCAGGTCTACCAGCTTGAACGCCGGCGGCCGGGCGCCACCCGCTCGCTCGGGAAGTTCGATGCGTGTGTAGTTGTCGCTGCGGCAGTGCTGTAACAATTCAAGTGTCGGGGTGGCGGAGCCCAGCACAACGGCAACATCTCGCTGCTTTGCACGAGCGATGGCGAGGTCACGCGCCGAATAACGCAGCCCTTCCTGTTGCTTGAACGAATGATCGTGCTCCTCGTCCACGACAATCAGACCGAGCTTTGGCATCGGCGCAAAAATGGCCGAACGAGTACCGACGACGAGTTGAGCGCTGCCGGCGCGGGCTTTGCGCCAGGCCTGCAATCGTTCCGCGTCACCGAGACCCGAATGCAGGACCGATGGAACGATGCCAAGCCGGTCTTGCAGGCGACTAACAAGTTGCGGTGTGAGGCCGATCTCCGGCACGAGAATGAGCACTTGCTGGCCGGAGCCGATGATGTCTCGCATCAGCTGCAAGTAGACCTCTGTTTTGCCACTGCCGGTGACACCGTCGAGCACGAATACGCCGAAGCCACCGGCTTTTCGAATCGTATCCAGGGCGCGCTCTTGATGCACATTCAGCGTGGGCCCCGGCTGTCCAGCGGAGACATCAGGTGAGTCGGGTTCATCCCCTCGTGTCGAAAAGCGATGAATGAGACCCTTTTCGAAAAGTGCCTTCCCGGCGCGACGCCATGCTGGTATTTGCTCTGTTAACGCGTCCTCTTCCAGTCCGTTGCCGCCGGCATCGTGCAGGATTTCCAGCAGTTCAGCCTGCCGTGGTGCGCGCTTGGCCAGCGACTCGATATCTGCCGATTCACCGGCATCGCTTATCGCAACGACAGTCAGCGTAGGGTGAAGTGCCTTGCCCTGCCGCAGAGTGGCCGGCAAAGCAGCGGCAACGACTTCGCCGATGGGGTGGTGGTAATACTCACTGGTGAAGCGAAGCAGCCACAAATCCTCATCGCTGAACAATGGGTTCTCGTCGAGCGCAGCGATGCAGCGGCGGATCTTGGCGTCGGGAACATCGGTTTCGCTGGCATGTGAGAGAACGACACCGACCTGCCTGCGCCGGCCGAAAGGCACGAGAACCCGGCAGCCCGGTTTGGCGATGGCAGCACCTTTGGCCGGTAAATAGTCGAACTGCCGTGAAAGTGGCACGTTGACAGCCACCTTGAGAATCAATGGCTTAGTCACCTGGCACCCCGGCCCAATGGCAGAGCCCATCTGGTTTGACATAATGTTGGTCGAATAACATGGCGGTAAGCTGTCAACCGGGTCGTTTGCGAGGCGTTAAACAAGGGAGACACGGTAGTTGACCTCGTGACGGAGTCAAGAGGACCTTGGTAATGGATTTTGTCGGCAAGCTGACAGGGAGTCGCTTCACATGACCGCGCACGCAGGTGTTTTTGCGGTATCTTGCTCTCGCGAGCATTCGACGGGGACAAAGACGCTGCAAGCAGAACGGCAACTCAATCAGTTCCTGGCCGAGGTAGAGCGGCGGGCGTTGCGCATGGCTGAGATAGCTGTTCGTGATCGCGACGATGCGCTCGACCTTGTCCAGGAAGCGATGATCAAGTTGGCAAGAAATTATGCGACCCGGCCAAGTACTGAGTGGGCGCCGCTTTTCTTCAGGATCCTGCAAAATGGCATTCGTGATTGGCACCGTCGCCAGAAAGTTCGCAACCGCGTTATGGTGTGGTTTGGACGCGCAAAAACTGGCGACGACGACTACGACATTACCGCCAATGCGCCGGATCCCGCGGGGCGGACACCGGACGAACAGCTGCAGACGAGTGAGGCGATGCAACAATTGGAACTTGCCGTACAGAATTTGCCAAACAGGCAGCGCGAAGCCTTCATGTTGCGTACATTTCAAGGTCTCGATGTTGCCGCAACAGCGACCGCAATGGGTTGCAGCGACGGCAGCGTTAAGACGCATTATTCCCGCGCGATTCATTCGCTGCGGGATGCGTTAGGAGAGCACTGGCAATGAACGAGCCAATGGACACTAAACAAAAAGACAACGATCAGATCGTCGAAAAAGCAAAAGCGCTTTTCGATGACAGCGTTGACAGCCTCGACGCGGCAACGTTGTCGCGTTTGAACCAGGGAAGACACCGGGCGCTTGCTGAACTGCAACGCGCGAGCTCGGCCAGCCCATGGTTGCGCTGGGTGCCAGCGACAGGCATTGCGGCCGCTGCACTGCTTGCGGTCATGGTGATGCGCGGGCCTGACGGCGTCGATGCGATTGAAGGTCCGGTCACGGCCTCGGATTTTGAAATGCTGCTCGAGGAAGATAGCCTCGACATGCTGGAAGAACTCGAATTCTACTATTGGCTTGAAGCATCCGACCTGGAAGTAAACGGTAATGTCGGCTAGCAAGCCTGTTCTACTGGGCGCGCTGCTGCTATTTGGTGGTTTGGTGCAGGGCGCAGACGACGAGATGCCGGACGAGGATTTTTTGGAGTATTTGGGATTGTGGGAAGAGTCGGACGAAGACTGGTTGATGTTCGATGCGCCGGTGACAACGGAAAATGAAGAGCGGGTCGATCCCGTGCCGGATGGCGAAGAATCGATGGAGAAAGAAGATGAAAGCTAAGATTGTTTTGGCGGTGCTTGTACTGATGCTGGCTGGTTTGGCCGCGGCAGACGAAAAGGGCGTTGCCTGGGAAGATCTGTCCCAGGAGCAGCGGCAAGTGCTGCAAAGCTTCGAGAGCGACTGGGAGGGCTTTGCCGCCGATCGTCAACAGCGTTTGTCGAATGGTGCGAGTCGATGGGCAGCCATGACGCCGGAGCAACGTGGCGCAGCACAAGGTCGTTTCAGGCAATGGCGTGATTTGCCGCCCGCTCGCCAGCAAGCGGTCCGTGACCGTTACAGGATGTACAGAGACATGTCGCCGGCTGAGAGGCGGCGAATTCAGGACAACTATGTTCGCTTCCGCCAGTTGCAAAATGAACGCCGCAAGCGGCTACATGACAAGTTTCGGAGCATGACGCCCGCGCAGCGCGATCGTCTTCGAAAGCGCATGACGGACAGGCGGCCGAAACCAGCAGCTCGCGACTAGCGCTGCTTTCTATGTAGTTTCCGACGCACTTCTAATCTGTGCGTAGACCTTCAATGTTGGTAGAGTACGCCCGTCGCCGCCAAAGGGACGTTATTCCTGTGGTTCTTCTGGCGAGTTGCGGCATTTCTTTGGAGGTCTGTGAATGAAAATCGGTGTACCGAGAGAGATCCACGAGGGCGAGCAACGTGTTGCAACGACGCCTGATGTTGTTTCTCAACTAATCAAGCTAGGGTTTAGTGTTGCCGTCGAAAAAGACGCCGGCGTTGGGGCGAGCATCTCGAACGAAGCCTACGAAGCTGCCGGGTGCGAGGTTCTGGCGTCAGCCAAAGACGTCTGGTCGCATGCGGACCTGATCCTGAAAGTCCGTGCGCCCGAGGGTGGCGAAGAGTCTTTGCTGCGACCTGATCAGACGCTTATCTGTTTTCTCGGGCCAGGCCAAAACCCTGAGCTGCTCGAGCAGTTGACCAGAACTGGTGGCACGGCCATGTCGATGGACAGTGTGCCGCGGATTTCGCGCGCGCAGAAAATGGATGCGCTGAGCTCCATGGCAAATATCGCGGGTTATCGCGCCATCGTAGAAGCTGCACAGCATTTCGGTCGCTTCTTCACCGGCCAGATAACGGCGGCCGGCAACATCCCGCCAGCAAAAGTACTGGTTATCGGTGCCGGTGTGGCGGGATTGTCCGCCATTGGTTCGGCGAGAAGCATGGGCGCAATCGTGCGTGCCTTCGATACACGACCGGAAGTTAAAGAGCAGGTCGAGAGTATGGATGCCGACTTCCTCATGCTTGAATTTGAAGATGAAGACGGCTCGGGTGAAGGCGGCTACGCCAAGGTGATGAGCGACGAATTCATCAAGGCAGAGATGGCCCTGTTCGCAGAACAAGCCAAGGAAGTCGACATCATCATAACGACAGCTCTGATTCCGGGCAGGCCGGCACCACTGCTGGTTACTGCCGAGATGGTCGGCCTTATGAAAGATGGCAGCGTCATTGTTGACCTCGCTGCGGAAACCGGCGGCAACTGCGAGCTGACTGAAGCCGGCAAGGTCGTTGTAAAACACGGCGTTTCAATTATCGGCTACACAGACCTGCCCAGCCGTTTGGCCGCGCAATCAAGCCAGCTGTATGCGACCAACCTTCGCCACCTGGTGGCGGAGCTTTGTCCGGAGAAGAACGGCGAAATAGTCGTCGACATGGAAGATGAGGTCATTCGCGGCGCCACCGTTTGTACGGGCGGTGAAACGACATGGCCGCCACCGCCGCCGACGCTGTCGGCAGCGCCGAAACAGGCCGAGCCGGAGCCCGCACCTGTCGTTGTAAAGAAGAAACCTTCCGTTTTCGGTCCGATAGCGGCGGTTGTTATTGCTGTCGTGGCGCTGCTCGGCCTTGGTGCTGTGGCGCCGCCGTCGTTCATGGCCCACTTCACGGTGTTTGTGCTGGCCTGCTTCGTCGGCTATATGGTGATCTGGAATGTCTCCCCGGCATTGCACACGCCGCTGATGAGCGTCACAAATGCGATCTCGAGCATCATCGTTATCGGTGCGCTGTTGCAGATCAGCTCAGCGGACAAGGTGATCATGTGGATCGCCACGGCCACAGTCTTAATAACAAGCATCAACATCGCAGGCGGCTTCGCCGTCACGCGCCGCATGCTTGAAATGTTCAGGAAGTGAGGCCGTTATGAATACACAAGGACTATTTGTATTACCCGATGGAGTGGTAACGGTCTCTTACATTATCGCTACGGTTTTGTTCATTCTCGCCCTGGGCGGCCTGTCCAACCAGGAAACGGCACGGCGAGGAAACTGGTACGGCATTTTCGGTATGGCCATCGCGTTGCTCGCAACGGTGTTCGGCAGGATCACGGAAAACTACGACCTCCTGATTGTTGCACTGCTCATTGGTGGCACCATCGGCATCATTCTGGCACGCCGCGTACAAATGACGCAGATGCCCGAGCTCGTCGCGGTGCTGCATAGCCTCGTCGGCCTCGCTGCCGTGGCCGTTGGATTTGCCAGCTTTATGGATCCGGACAAACACTTCATTGGTGTGGACCTGACGATTCACGACATCGAGACCTATCTCGGCATCCTGATTGGTGCTGTGACGTTTTCGGGATCAATCATTGCGTTTGGAAAGCTGAGCGGACGGATGAGTGGCAAGCCGCTGACTCTGCCGGGGCGCCACTGGTTTAACCTTGCGCTCCTGATAGCCGCCATCTGGTTTGGCCGTGAATTTGTCATGCAGTCTGCCGCAGGCGGCGGCCTGAACCCCCTGATTATCATGACCGCTATAGCATTGCTGTTTGGCATTCACATGGTGATGGCCATCGGCGGTGCGGACATGCCCGTTGTGGTTTCGATGTTGAACAGTTACTCGGGCTGGGCCGCAGCGGCTACCGGGTTCATGCTCAGCAATGACCTGTTGATTGTCACGGGTGCGCTCGTTGGTTCGAGTGGCGCCATCCTGAGTTACATCATGTGCCGCGCCATGAATCGCAAGTTCCTCGCAGTAATCGCCGGTGGGTTTGGTACCGGCGGCGGCGCCGTTGCTGCAAGTACTGGCGAGGATCAGGGCGAAGTCGTCGCCATTGAGGCGCACGAAGTAGCCGCTCTGCTTGCCGATGCCAAAGAGGTTATGATTATTCCGGGATATGGCATGGCCGTCGCCCAGGCGCAGCACACAGTGCATGAAATTACCCGGGTCTTACGTGACAAGAAGATTAACGTGCGTTTCGGTATTCACCCGGTTGCTGGTCGAATGCCAGGGCATATGAACGTTTTGCTGGCCGAAGCCAGGGTTCCGTATGACATCGTTTTTGAGATGGACGAAGTCAACGATGATTTTCCGAAAGTCGATGTGTCTGTGGTTATTGGCGCGAACGACATCGTGAACCCGTCAGCGCAGACCGACCCCGACAGCCCGATTGCGGGCATGCCGGTGCTCGAGTGCTGGAAGGGCAAAATGACAATCATTCTCAAACGGAGCATGGCAACGGGCTACGCTGGCGTGCAAAACCCGCTGTTCTTCAAAGAGAATTCGCGCATGCTGTTTGGCGATGCGAAGGATACTCTCGACGAGGTATTCAAGGCGCTCTAGCGAGCGATTTCGCGAGGTAAACGATACCTGCAGAGCATTGTTTGGTTTCCACTGCGCGGATTTGGCTTGCACCTGTTGCTTTTTGACGTGTGATCGGCACACTACAAGTCAGCGAATCACGCGTCGCGTGATGAGGTGAGTCAATGCTTGCAGGCCTTGCTTCAAACATATCGCAGCAGGTGCTGCGAACCGATGTAGCCGGCATGCCACTCGAGTGGATCGACTACAGGGAAGCCGTTCGGCTGTATCACGCTGAACAGGTTGCGTACGACTGCGGCACACTTCTTTACACGGTCTTCGGCGGTTACAGTGCGGCCAACGGCCACCGGTCCAGAATCGCGGTAAATTCAATCATCGCCACGCACGGTACGAGCCAGAGCCTTGCGCGAAATCGCGACAAGTACGTGCCGCCGCTGAACAATCGAACTTTGTTTAAGCGTGATGCCA
This sequence comes from Gammaproteobacteria bacterium, assembly GCA_029863705.1. GTDB lineage: Bacteria > Pseudomonadota > Gammaproteobacteria > Steroidobacterales > Woeseiaceae > UBA1847. The sequence continues at coordinate 50,266 of JAOTUU010000001.1, read as the reverse complement.
ACCTGTGTCTGTATTGTGCGATGCGTTACCCTACGCGAGACCTGACGCGTGACCACATAACGCCGATCTCTCAGGGCGGCAAGGACAGGTGGAACAACGTAGCCACAGCCTGCCGACGATGCAACAACTACAAGGGTGGCCGCACGCCCGAGCAGGCGTCGATGCAGTTGATCGCTATTCCATTCTCTCCAACGTACGCTGAGTATATTTACCTTAAAGGCCGTCGTGTGCTCACAGATCAGATGCAGTACTTGCTCGCGCACATTCCGCGCTCGAGTCCGTTGCACGCACGATTGAAGGATCGTCTTGCCGACGGCCGGCAAATTGTTGACGTTCACTTCCACGAATAAGGACTAGTCGTCGATGCAATACTTGATCGACGCGAGCGTGTACATATTTCGGGCGTACTACTCGATGCCCGAAGATATGGTTGACGCGGAAGGTAACCCGGTTAACGCGCTCTACGGCTTCTGCCGCTTCCTCGGCGATTTCATGGAGCAGGTCAACCCGGAGTACATCGCGGTCTTGTTCGACGAGAGTCAGTCCGCATCTTATCGGGTCGAAATTTATCCGCAATACAAGGCGAACCGTGACCCGGCTCCAGCGGACCTCATACGCCAGTTCGGACAATGCCGTCGGTTTGCGCGTGCGCTTGGCGTTCTGGAATGGGGTAGCCCGCGTTATGAGGCCGACGACCTGATAGGCACGCTTGTTCACCACGGGCGTACGCAAAATCGCGCTTCAACCATCGTTACGCGCGACAAGGACCTTGCGCAATTGATATCGGCCGACGATATATTCTGGGATTTCGCGGGCAAGGGCAAAATCGCTTACGAGCAGGTTCCGGATGTGTTCGGTGTTCGCCCGGAACAAATCGCCGACTTCCTGGCGCTTGCTGGCGACGCGGTTGACAACATCAAAGGCGTCCCGGGGGTTGGCAAGAAGACTGCAACGGTTCTACTAGAGAATTTCGGCAGCCTTGACGGCATCTACGACAACCTCAGCCGAGTACACGAAATTAATGTTCGCGGCGCAAAGACGCTGGGCGATAAGCTCGAAAAGCATCGGGAAGATGCAGTTCTTGCGCGCAAGCTGACGGGTATTCTCTGCGATGCCCCGATCGATGATGCCGAGGTCGCAATGCAGAGGTCGGCGCCGAAGCTCGGCGACATTAATGCACTGTTTGATGAAGCTAACATTGGTACGGCGTTGCGCAGGCAGGCAGAACGCATTGCGGACCTGAGCCGCGACTAGCAATGATCGACGGTTCGTCTTTCATCAAGACGGGGCCAGTCTCTGCATTGCCGATGTTTGAAGCGGAGGCGGACGGACTGAATGAGCTCAGGAAGGCAGGTGCCATTCGCGTGCCGGAGGTCATCAGCTGCGGCATTTCTGAGGGCAAAAGTTATATAGCACTCGAGCGGCTGTCGCTGCAGCGACCTGACGCAATGATTGAACGGCGTTTCGGCGAACAGCTCGCAAACCTGCATCACCATTCTGCCGAACAGTTTGGCTGGTTTCGAGACAACACAATTGGACCGACACCGCAGATCAACTCGCGGTCGGACGACTGGCCATCATTTTTTAGAGAGCGCCGACTTGAATACCAGCTCGATCTTGCTGTCGCGAATGGCTTCTCCGACCACCTGGCCGAGCCAGGGTCACGGCTCGCCGAACGATTGGCCGACTTCTTCGTCGGCTACGAGCCGGTCGCATCGCTTCTGCACGGTGATCTGTGGGGCGGCAACTGGGGCTGCGCAGACGCTGCGCCGGTGACATTCGACCCGGCGGTTTACTACGGTGACCGTGAAACCGATATTGCAATGACGAAGTTGTTTGGCGGTTTCGGCCCTGCATTCTATGCGGCGTACGAAGCGAGTTGGCCACTGGAGCCGGGGCATGAGCAGCGGCTAAAGCTGTACCAGCTTTACCATGTGCTGAATCACCTGAACATCTTCGGCCGATCCTACCTTGGCCAGGCGAAACAACTCATCTCCGCCCTCTTGTAGGAGCGGCCCGTGCTATTAGTGCGTTGAGCCAATCGACTGGTTCAGTGGCCCTTGCAGGACGGCCGTGCGCTGTTCCGGATCGCAAGAGCGGACCGTGTACTGACCGTGTCGGTTACCTCGGGAATTCGCTCAGGTCGTCGGACTCATCGACTTCGTAGGTTTCGCCGAGAAAATCTTCATCGAACATGTACAGCATCGTGCCTTCAGGAGCCTTTAGCGCGACAAACGCCCCCTCGAATCCCGGAAAGGTCTCGTGTTCGAAGTCGTATCTTTCGACAAGGTGCGCAAGTGCATCCTTGTCGTGACACTTGAAGCACAGCGAAGGGCCGCTTAGTGCGATGCTCTCGGAAAGTCCGATTGGTACGCTGCCAGCATCAAATCGCATATGTACCGTTGGTTCCTCGCGCATGCGCAATAGCGACGGTGCGACCGACGCCCAGAGCCTTGCCGTGCGAACGGCATCACGGACCGGCAACGACAATTCAAAAAAATTGCCACAGGCGGAGTCGCTATCGAATTCGTCGCCACGGGAAAACGTCCTTGCTTCGACCATTGTCAGTTGATGGCCGTCCCGATCGGCAAAACCAAGCCGATTGAATTCGTCTTCATTCAGGTGCATTACATTAAAGTCGAAACCATAATCGGACATTGAGCGCGCACGTTTTGCGAGATCCGCTTGTACAAATGTTACTGCCGGTGCGTGGAAATCTCTGTCATGCAAGCCGATGCTGAGGATACCATCGCTAATCACCGCATACTTGTGTGGCCAGACATCGCCAATTTCGAGTTCCGCAAAGCCAAGCATTTTATAAAAGCCCAACGACTCGATGATGTCGGGTGTTTGCACGCTGAACTCGAGAAATCGGCCGAGGCTACTCATTGCGAAGCGCCTAAAGCCAGCGCGCGGCTTCGCGACCTGTCTCGTTCGTGTGCATCGTCGCTTGCGCTCCAGTCTGTTGACGACTCTGGCCAGCCGCCGACATGTTTTTCGATAAGGCGTACAAGAAACTCGATATGATCATCGCGCGCATTAAGTGCTGGAATATAGTTTAAAGAGTCGCCGCCCGCTGCCTTGAAGAAGCCGGAGTTTTGCATAGCGATTTCTTCCAGCGTTTCGAGACAGTCTGCCGCGAACCCGGGACAAACGACATCCAGCCGTTTGACGCCGCTTTTGGCAAGCTTGATGACGCTTTCGTCAGTGTAGGGCCGTAACCACTCGGCGCGGCCAACACGAGATTGAAATGTAATAATCCATTCGTCATCCCCAAGGTCCAACGATTCTGCGATCAGGCGAGCTGTCTTCTGGCACTGACAGTGATACGGGTCACCGCTCTCCAGCGTGGCTCTGGGTACGCCATGAAACGAAAAAAGCAGTTTGTCGCCACGGCCATTTTGTTCCCAGTGATCACGGATGTTTTGCGCCTGTGCGGCGATATATCCGCGCGCGTCATGATAGTGATTAATGAATCGGAACTCTGGTACCCAACGGCGCCGACTCAAGGCGGTGGTAACCGCTTCGAAAACAGAGGCGGTTGTTGTACCGGAATATTGCGGATACAGGGGTAGGCAGACGATACGGCGTGAACCTTTTTCGTACAGTTGGTTTAGTGCGACACCAATCGAAGGCTCGCCATAAGACATGCCCAGTTCGACGTTGACCTGAGCTGAGTAGCGTGTTGCAAGATGCTGACCGACGGATGTCGCAATGTCCTTCGAATGAACCATCAACGGCGAGCCGTCGTCCGTCCAGACCTTTTGATATGCCTCGGCAGAGCGAGCGGGTCTAAAGCGCAAAATGTAGCCATGCAGAATAAGCCACCACAAAGGTCGGGGTACCTCAATGACACGCGGATCCCAGAGGAACTGCCGCAAATAACGACGTACCGCTGCGGCCGTCGGTTCATCAGGCGTGCCCAGATTGACGAGCAGAACCCCCAGGGATTCTGGCAGCCCGTGTTCGTGCTTTGCAGAGGGTTGGAATGTCGGCATAGATCCGGTTACCGATGTGATTCCGCGCAACACTAAACCAAAGGCGGTTCCTGTACCAGCGACAAACGCTATAATTCAGGACTCTGACACCAGTTTGCGATGTGATAAGCCAATGACTTTCAGCCCCCAGGTAGAACAATCCGCGCCTGCTTTGTGGACGCTCGTCCGCGACATAGGCGTACTGCAAGTTAAACTTATTATCGACGGCCTTCGCGATCTGCTGCTGGTTCCCGCGTCCCTGGTGGTTGGTGTTGTGAGCCTTGCGAAAACACAGAACGGAAAACCGGGTTCGGAATTCTACAAGCTGGTTAGCATCGGCAAGCAAAGCGAGCAGTGGATAAACTTGTTTGGAGCCGTTGATAACGCGCCGCCGGAGGTCACAGTGCCCATGCCGTTCGGCAATGGTGACATCGACGAACTCGTGTCGCGCGTAGAGACATTTGTTGTCGACGAATACAAGCGCGGCGGCGTCACCGCTCAGGCCAAAACGCGCATCGACAAGGCGCTTGCCGCGATGCAGCGAGGCTCTAAGGGGGGCGGTTCGGCACCCGAGTAGCCTCAGCTAAGCAGCTTCCATTATCGCTGAAACGCCCATTCCACCGGCGGTGCAGACAGAAATTAAACCGCGGCCAGAACCTTTTTCAGAAAGAAGCTTCGCCATTGTCCCAACGATGCGCGCACCGGTCGCAGCGAACGGATGACCCATTGCGAGGCTGCCACCCTTGACGTTGACTTTCGCCAGGTCGACAGGACCCATAGCCACATTGCGACCGAGGCGTTCACGGCAGAATTTCTCCGACTGCCAGGCCTTTAGCGTTGCAATGGTTTGCGCGGCGAACGCCTCGTGAATTTCGTAGAAGTCGAAGTCCTGCAGATTCAGATTGGCCGTCTTTAACATCTCGGATACCGCGTACGCCGGAGCCATCAACAGCCCTTCGTCGTTAACAAAGTTGATGGCTGCTGTTTGCGTGTACGTCAGGTAAGCAGCAACCGGCAGGTTCTTGACTCTCGCCCATTCTTCGGAAGCCAGCAGTACAGCGGCGGCGCCGTCAGTCAAAGGCGTACTATTACCGGCCGTCATGGTGCCCTCTGCGCTTCTGTCAAAAACGGGCTTTAGCGATGATAGTTTTTCGAAAGTCGTGTCACGACGAATGTTGTTGTCTTCTTCACAATCCATAAACGGCACGACAAGGTCTTCATACCATCCGGCGTCGAACGCGGCCGCGGCTTTCATGTGGCTGGCAAGTGCCAGTTGATCCTGATGTTCGCGAGGAATGTCCCATTCTTTGGCTGTGATTTCGGTGCTCTGCCCCATTGAAAGGCCGGTACGGGGTTCGTTGACACCCGGAAACTCTGGTTTGAAATGCGCGGGACGCAGGCGGAACCACGGCAGTATGCGCTCCGGCAAAGACCGGGCGCGGAACACGTCCATCATGATCGAACGATAGGAGTCCGGGTAGACAATCGGCGCGTCGCTGATTGTATCTGTACCGCCAGCGATGCCCGAGTCGATCTGCCCAAGGGCGATCTTGTTGCCGATCAGCGCACAGGCCTCGAGGCCAGTGCCGCAAGCACGTTGCAGGTCGATGCCAGGCGTACGCGGAGACAGGCCGCATTCAATGACGGATTCTCGCGCGAGATTGAAGTCTCGCGAATGCTTGATGACGGCCCCGAGCGCGACGTCGCCGAGCGTTTGTCCTTTGAGGTCGAACTTGTTGACCAGGCCGGCAAGAGCGGCAGTCATCAGGTCCTGGTTCGAACAATCGCGATAGATCGAGTGCGACCGACAAAACGGAATGCGTGAGCCGCCAATTACAGCAACTCGGATTGATTGACCATCGTGCAGCATTGTTGTCTCCGTGTGGACGTTTGACCTGTGATGTTCGCCCGCGATTTTACACCAACTGGATACGGAAACTGCATAAAACCCGATTGGCGCTGCCTGAAAGAACGCCGAAACTGTTGAATACAAAAAGCGGGATGGACACCGGTGGCGAATGAGTTACATTTGCGGCATGTGGAGATCTGGCAATTGGCGAGAGGAATTACGCGGCCTGCTGGGGGTCGCCTGGCCGCTAATCGTCAATAATTTGTCGATTGCCGGCATTCATACTGCAGACGCGATGATGTCCGGGCGCCTTGGTGCCGAATCGCTGGCGGCGGTTGCTGTTGGTGGCAGTGTCTGGTTCTTCGGTTTTGCGTTTGCCATGGGCACGTTGATGGCGATTTCACCGATTGCGGCCAGGCACTATGGCGCGGGTAATCCGGAGTTGATCGGCCGTTATACCCGCCACGGAATCTATCTGGCGATTTTCATAGGGCTGGTGGTCCTGTTTGTCGGGGGTCGTTTGGTGGGGCCGACACTTGTTCTGGTCGGAATTGATCCTGAATTTCGTGAACTTACCACCGACTATGTTCATGCGCTTATCCTTGGCGCACCTGCGATTTTCGTTTTTCTCGCATTACGATTCACGAATGAGGGCATTGGCGCGACGAAACCAATCATGTACGCGTCGGTTCTTTCACTCGTCGCCAATATTTTTCTGAACTACGTCCTCATGTTTGGTCACTTCGGCGCGCCAGCCTTGGGCGTGGTTGGTTGCGGCTATGCGAGCGCGATCACGATGTGGCTGATTATGATCGCGCTTGCCGTCTACATGATGAAGAGCCGGGCCTACCGGCCATTGAAAATCTTCACGCGCGTCGGCCGCGTACACCCCGGCGTATTGAAAGAGATACTGATGCTTGGGGTACCCATTGCCATCACCATTACGGCCGAAGCTGGTTTGTTCAACGCTGTATCCGTATTGATGGGTACGCGCGGCGCGTCGATTGCCGCTGCGCACCTGGTTGCGATCAATTTTGCGATGACGGCATTTATGGTTCCGCTCGCCCTGAGTTCGGCGATTACCATCCGCGTAGGACATGCGCTTGGCGCCGGCAATGCCCAGGCAGCACGTTTCAGTGGCGCCTTTGGAATTCTCGTCTGCGCTGTTTTCATGAGTTGCTCAGCCACAGCCATGCTGTTCTTTCGCGATGCCGTCGTTGGTCTTTATACGAACGATCCATCTGTCACGAGTATCGCGATTACCTTGTTGCTGGCGGCCGCGATATTTCAGATCGCAGATGGGGTGCAAATAGGTTCGGCTGGTGCACTGCGCGGCTACAAGGACACGCGCTTCCCGATGGCGATCAACATCTTCGCCTACTGGGCGCTCGCGTTTCCGCTGGCCTACATGGCTGCCGTTACCTACAAAGCGCCACCGGTTTATACGTGGGGCGCTTTCATCGTAGGCCTGACTGTTGCAGCCGTGCTATTGGCCTGGCGCTATGCACGCCTGTCGCGGGCTCAGCTTAGCCCGGCTTGATGTTTGCGTTGAGGCGGAACAGGTTGCTTGGGTCGTATTTGTTTTTCAGTTCGACCAGCCGCGGATAATTCTCGCCGTAATTGCCCCAGGTTTTTTCTCGTCTTCGCTTGCACGAACAACGTCGCCATTGGCCGTGACGACCGTTGCGGCGAGCAGGTCGTCGATAGCGAGACCCATCTTGCGGTCTGTACGCCCTAGGCCACGGCCCAGCGTGAATCCGCCGGTGCCCGTATGAGAAACAATGCCGGTTGTCGTCATCGTGTTGTGCGCGGAAGCAGCTTCGTCGATATTGCCGAGCAATGAGCCGCCGTCGGTCCGTCAGGCTTTCGGCCAGCTCGGAGACGGCAGAAGATTCAATCGAGAGCTCGGCGCCGTCTGCCGATATCTGCTTGACGGTCGTCGGCGCTACAGCCGCGTAACGTTGCCGCAACGGCCGCAGCCACAGTGGATTTGCAGAACGTACGTCTGTGCATGGAATTCCCCTTGTCAGATGCTTGTTGTTCTTCTTAAGTCTGGTCGCCCTGACCGAAGTCGGGGCTGTCACCGGCAAGGTATTCGTCTTCCTCGGGTGTATTTTCGCGGCCAAGCAGCTTGTTACGGTGCGGAAAGCGGCCGAATTGCTTGACGATATCGTGATGCAGCTCCGCAAACTGTGCAATGGTCTCGAAGGTTTCCCGGTAGGTCGGGGAGACGACTTCGGACAAGCGGCGGAATATTTGTACAGACTTCGTCTGCACCTTGAGCGATTCCGTATGTTGTAAGGGCATGTAATAAAACGCACGTTGAATCGGTGTTAACCCCTTGTCCTGTTTCTCCAGCGCACCTTCGACGCATAGTTTCAACGCGGCCTTATCCATGGCGAACGCCTCGGCCGTGCCGCGGTAAATGTTTCGGCGAAACTGGTCGAGCAACAGGATGAGAGCCAGCCGTCCTTTCGCTTCGAGCGCCCAGTGGTCGAGTTGGCCTTCGCTGGCCCTGTCGACGTCTGCCGAGAACATTTTTTTGCATTCGTGATCGAAGACTTCGTCTTCACCAAACCAGATGTCCATACGATGGTCGATTTGCGGTGCCGAGAGCTCATGCTCCTTGAACCAGAACGCAAGAATCGCGTCGATGCGCTGTTGGTCTTCATCGGTAATGGTCGCATTCATGCGCTCGCTGAGTAATTTTACCGACATGGCAGTATTTCCAGGGTTCGTGGTGACGTTGCAAGACCACACTTTGTGATATGGCGGTGCACACAAAGTGCGACCCAGGTCACGGTTTGGGCCGTCAGGGCCATTTATGACCCCATATCTCCGTAAACTTTAGCAGATGATCGATGGATTCACCGCTCGCCAGGCTCGATTCGTTGCTGCAGGACTGGTTTTCCTGCTTGCCTCGGCCTGTGGGGGGCCGGAAGCAGGCCCTGAAGAAGCGGTCCGTGCGTGGGTAGAGGCCGGGCACAAGGCCGCTGAGGCCAAAGACCGGGGCTCATTACTGGATATGATCTCGCCGGCGTACACGGACTCGCGGGGTAATAGCCGTGAAGATATCGGCAATATGATGCGTTTCTATTTTCTCCGTCAGGACAAAGTGGTATTGATTACGCACCTTGATGAGCTCGACGTGTATGGCGACTCGGCCGCGGAGCTTGTGCTCCAGGTCGGCATGGCTGGATCGAATGATAATGCGCTGGGATTTAGCGCAGACGCGTATCGGTTCGAAATGGAACTTGTCCGCGATGGTGACGACTGGTTGTTGATTGCTGCGCGCTGGGGCGGGCTCGGTAACAACGTGCATTAGGCAAGGCAGGAGGGGCTGATGATCCGACGAAACGTATTACGCAACATGGGCCTGATACCCCTGGCCTTTGCGTTAACTGCGTGCGCCAGCATGGAGACGCTTATCAGTGCGCCGGGCGTTAGTCTGCGAAACGTGACGGTGACGAACCTGGGCTTCTCGGGACAGACCTTCCTGCTCGGTTTTGATGTGGTTAACCCCAATCCCTTCCCGCTTCCGGTAAGCGAAGTGTCGTATGGCATTGAACTGGATGGGCACGCTTTTGCAAAGGGTGAAACAGCAGCGGCTTTTGTCATTCCCGCGCAGGGAGATGGTGAGTTCGCGATAAACGTTCAACTGAACTTGCTGAAAACCGCGCCACAACTTCTTTACGTTATTCGCGATGGTGTTCGCGGCGATATACCGTATGCGCTTACTGGGGAGCTGGGTATCGACCTGCCGCTCGTAAAACCGGTGCGCTTCAGGTCGACGGGTGAAATTCACTTGCAAGCATCAAGTTCGAGGGTCGCGCGGTAATTTGTGAATGTTCTTGGTTACGCGCGCAACCAAATTTGCGCCGTCCGATTTCCCCCCTAAATCGCGCCTGAATGCTTGAAATGTGGCCTATCCGGCCTTTTTGCTGCAGTGCATTAGCCGTTGCCAGCCATCGTGACCTATACTATTTCGCTCGGGCAGCTACGGCGGTTTCCCGCTTGCAGCCCAACCCGGCACCTGGTGTGCCACCTCAACGAGAAACTCAGCGGGGCACGCAAATAGCGTGTTCCTCAGGGCGTCGATGACCGAGCGAATTGCACAAGGTCTGTATGACCCGGCTTTCGAACGCGACAGTTGCGGTTTTGGACTGATCGCGAACCTCGATGATATGCCGAGCCACTGGGTCGTCGAAACGGCGATCTCCGCGCTTGCCCGCCTGACGCATCGCGGTGCCGTTGCGGCTGATGGCAAGACTGGTGATGGTTGCGGGCTGCTCATCAAGCTCCCCGAACGCTTCTTAAGGGCAGTTGCCGAAGAACAGGGAATGCAATTTGGCGTCCGTTTCGCTGCCGGTACAGTATTCCTCAGCCAGGATCCCGACCTTGCCGCAACGGCACGCAAAGCAATCGAGACAACGGTCGCAGAAGTCGGACTCGAGCATGCGGGATGGCGTGTCGTGCCGACTGACCCTTCTGCATGCGGCGAGCGGGCGTTGCGGACATTGCCGCAGATAGAACAAGTGTTTGTGAATGCGCCGGATGGCATGTCTCGTGGTTCGTTCAATCGACGTTTGTTTCTCGCGCGACGACGAGCCGAAAACCGAATCACTGATGCAGAAACCTACATAGCAAGTCTTTCGTCGGTCACGATCAGCTACAAGGGCATGGTCATGCCGGGCGTTTTGCCAGATTTCTTCCCGGACCTTCGCGATCCGCGGCTCGAGTCTTCGGTATGCATGTTTCATCAGCGTTTTTCCACTAACACGATGCCGCAGTGGCGGCTGGCACAGCCCTTTCGGTTTCTGGCGCATAACGGCGAAATCAACACGATTCAGGGCAACCGCAACTGGGCACAGGCCCGCGCAAAAAACTTTCTTTCGGACAAGCTGGATGACATATCCGACCTCGACCCGATCATCTCGCTGACCGGCTCCGACTCGTCCAGCCTCGACAACATGCTGGAAGTCATGCGTGCCGGTGGCATGGACGTGTTGCAGGCTATGCGTATCTTGTTGCCGCCGGCCTGGCAAAGCGTTGATGATATCGATCCGGATGTGCGTGCGTTTTACGAATTCTATGACAGCCAGATGGAGCCCTGGGACGGGCCTGCCGGCATCGTACTGACGGACGGTCGCTATGCAGCCTGTTGCCTCGACAGGAATGGATTGCGTCCGGCGCGTTTCGTTATTACCAAGGATCGGCACCTCACCGTCGCCTCCGAAATCGGTGTGTACGACTACGATGAGAAAGACGTGCTCACCAAAGGGCGCCTTGGGCCGGGCCAGATGCTGGCAGTCGACCTGGTTAACGGTGTCGTGCTCGAAAATGATGACATCCATGACATTCTCAAAACACGCGCCCCTTACAAGAAGTGGCTCAAGAAAGGCGTGCGTTATCTGGATTCCGAGTTGGTGGACACGCATACAGCTGCCGAGCCCATGGATCCCAACACGCTTGCCAGCTATCAGAAGATGTTCAACCTGTCTCGCGAAGAACTGAACGATATCGTTGCGGTACTGGCCGAACGTGCACAGGAAGCAGTGGGCTCGATGGGCGATGACACGCCGATGGCGGTTTTGTCGAAGAAGGTACGTTCACCGTTTGACTATTTCCGGCAACAGTTCGCCCAGGTTACAAATCCACCAATCGACTCCCTGCGCGAGCGCATTGTGATGTCGCTACAAACAAACATCGGCCGAGAGTCGAGCTTGTTCGATATCGGACCGGAGCACGCTGAACAAATCTGCATAAACTCGCCAATCTTGTCGCAGCGCAAGTTGCGACAGCTTTTGAGCGACGACATGCATGGCAATAACCACAGCTTCATTGATCTCAATGTCGATGAGTCACTGTCTCTGCCCGCGGCGCTTGAACAGATGTGTGCTCAGGCCGTCAAGGCAGTTGACGACGGCAAGCTGATCCTGTTGCTCAGTGATCGCTACCTGGTGCCGGGCAAGTTGCCGGTGCATGCTTTGTTGGCGACAGGTGCAGTACACCATCATCTTGTGCGTAAGGGCTTACGCTGCGATGTGAACATCGTCGTAGAAACGGGTGTCGCCCGCGATCCACATCATTTCGCATGTCTTATTGGCTACGGGGCAACGTTGGTTTATCCGTACCTCGTTTATCAGTCGTTGCACGACATCGCACAGCGCGGCAATCTTGATAAACAACAGCAACTTGGTCGCAACTATCGGCGCGGTATTCGCAAGGGACTGTTCAAGATTATGTCCAAGATGGGCATTTCGTCTGTCTCCAGTTACCGCGGTGCACAGCTGTTCGAGATCGTCGGCTTGCATGACGAAGTCGTTGATCGATGTTTCACGGGCACTACCTCGAGAATTCAGGGCAGCAACTTTGACGATTTGAAAAGTGACCAACAGCAGCTCGCGGTCACTGCCTGGAAACCGCAGCTAACGATTGAACAAGGCGGTCTCCTGAAGTACGTGTATGGCGGCGAGTATCATTGTTACAACCCGGATGTTGTAACGACACTACAGGCCGCTGTTCGTAGCGGCGACTTTGAGAAATACAAAGACTATGCAGCGTTGGTTAACAACCGGCCGGTCGCGACCTTACGGGACCTGCTATTGACGAAGGTGGCAGGGCCGGCGGTACCTCTCGACGAAGTAGAACCGGTTGAGGATATTCTTGTGCGCTTCGATAGTGCCGGTATGTCTCTCGGCGCATTATCACCCGAAGCACACGAGTCTCTTGCGATAGCGATGAACCGCATGGGTGCGCGTTCGAACTCCGGTGAGGGCGGCGAAGACCCTTCTCGTTATGGAACCGAGCGGGTTTCCAAGATCAAACAAGTTGCGTCAGGCCGCTTTGGTGTAACCGCGGAATACCTCGTCAACGCCGAGGTCATCCAGATCAAAATCGCTCAGGGCGCAAAGCCGGGCGAAGGTGGTCAGCTGCCGGGTCATAAGGTCAACGAGATGATCGCGCGCCTGAGGTTTGCCAAACCGGGCGTTGGGCTGATATCGCCACCACCGCATCACGACATCTATTCAATCGAGGACCTTGCGCAACTTATCTTCGATCTCAAACAGGTAAATCCAAAAGCACTCGTGTCGGTCAAGCTCGTTGCGGAGCCAGGTGTTGGCACGATCGCGGCGGGCGTCGTCAAGGCATACGCCGACCTCATTACAATATCCGGATACGATGGCGGGACGGGCGCAAGCCCACTTAGCTCGGTCAAGTATGCGGGGAGCCCCTGGGAGCTTGGTCTTTCCGAGACGCACCAGGTATTGCGCCGCAACGACCTGCGCGGCAAGGTTCGTTTACAAACCGATGGCGGGCTCAAAACCGGCGTCGACGTTATCAAAGCTGCGATGTTGGGCGCCGAGAGTTTCGGCTTCGGTACCGGGCCAATGGTTGCATTGGGCTGCAAATACCTGCGCATCTGTCATTTGAATAACTGCGCGACCGGCGTAGCTACACAAAACAGTACTTTGCGCAGCGAGTTCTTTATTGGTTTGCCCGATATGGTTATCAATTTCTTCCGCTTTGTCGCCGAGGATACGCGTGAGCTGATGGCGGAGCTCGGCGTCCGCAAGCTCGAGGAACTTATCGGGCGGGTCGACCTGTTACAGCCTGAGCTTGGCGATACGGATCGGCAGTCACGTTTGGATCTTGCGCCGATTGTGTCGGCCGAAGGCATTGCCCGCGATGCGGCACAATTTTGTACCGAGTTGCGCAACGATCCGTTCGACAAGGGAGAGCTCGCAGAGGAGATGGTGCGGGCGGCGCTACCGGCGATTGAAGCCAAAAGCGGTGGGCGCTTCGGTTTTGAGGTCAAGAATTTCAATCGCTCAATCGGCGCTCGGCTGTCTGGCGAAATTGCCCGGCAACATGGTAACGAAGGCATGCGCGATGCACCGATCGACATTCTTCTGCGCGGCACAGCCGGCCAGAGCCTTGGGGTCTGGAACGTCTCAGGGCTCAACCTTATTTTGATTGGTGATGCCAATGACTACGTGGGCAAGGGCATGGCAGGCGGTCGTGTTGTTGTCCGCCCACCTGAAGACGCCGACTACCTGGTCAGGGAAACCGCCATCATTGGTAATACCTGCCTGTACGGTGCCACCGGCGGCCAGTTGTTTGCCGCGGGTACAGCTGGCGAACGCTTCGCCGTTCGTAATTCGGGCGCCACCGCGGTTATCGAAGGATCGGGTGACCATTGCTGTGAATACATGACCGATGGCGTCGTCGTTGTGCTCGGCCGGACGGGCATCAATTTTGGTGCCGGCATGACCGGTGGTTTTGCGTACGTTCTGGATATCGACCGCTGCTTTGTAGATCGCTACAACCACGAGCTTATCGACATTCATCGCATCACACCCGAAACGATGGAGGTGCATTTGCATCATCTTCGGTCGCTCATTACACAACATGTCGAGGCTACCGGTAGCGAGTGGGGCAGTCAGATCCTTGACGACTACCGAACCTTCATGCCGAAGTTCTGGGTTGTGAAGCCCAAGGCGGCGGAGCTCGGTTCGCTAATTGCATCGCTGCGCCAGGCGGCATAAGCATGTCAAAGCACCCGCTACAGTTTCTCGAAATACCGCGCAAGGATCCGGCCAAGGAAGACGCCGAGGAGCGCATCAAACATTTTGATGAAATCTATGAGAGTTACGATGGTGCCAGCGCCGCGGCACAAGCCGGCCGGTGCATTGCCTGCGGCAACCCGTATTGCGAGTGGAAGTGCCCGGTCCACAATTACATTCCCAATTGGCTGGACTTGATCGAACAGGGAAAGTTGTTCGAGGCGGCCGAGCTGTCGCACCAGACAAATTCATTACCCGAGATATGCGGGCGCGTCTGTCCGCAAGACAGGCTCTGTGAGGGGGCGTGTACGCTCAATGACGGTATCGGTGCAGTGACAATCGGTAGCATCGAGAAGTACATAACCGACGAAGCCGTAAAGCTCGGTTGGCGCCCGGACATGTCGCAGGTCGTCGACTCGGGGAAAACCGTCGGCATTGTCGGCGCGGGTCCTGCAGGTCTTGCGGCAGCTGATGTCCTTGCCCGCCAGGGCATCCGGTCCGTGGTTTACGACGCTTACCCCGATATAGGCGGCTTGCTTACCTACGGAATCCCTCCTTTCAAGCTTGAAAAGGAGGTCGTCAATAAGCGGCGGGAAATCCTCGAGGGCATGGGCGTCAAGTTCGTCCTGAACACACGCATCGGCGAGGACAAGCCATTTGATGAGTTGCTCGAAGAGTTTGACGCCGTCTTTCTAGGCATGGGCACATACAATTACGTGCGCGGTGGCTTTGCAGGCGAGGATTTGCCCGGAGTTCACGAGGCGTTGCCGTATCTCGTATCGAACGTCTATCGCGAACTGGCTTATGACGATGATTCCATTCCCTACATCGACCTGGCCGGCAAAAACGTAGTGGTACTGGGTGGCGGTGATACCGGTATGGACTGCAATCGCACGGCTATTCGTCAAGGTGCAGCGAGCGTGCGTTGTGCGTATCGGCGCGATGAAGAAAACATGCCTGGCTCGCGACGCGAGGTAGCAAATAGCAAAGAAGAGGGCATCGAGTTCCTGTTTAACCGCCAGCCGCTTGAGATAGTTGGCAAGGACCACGTGACCGGCGTTAAGGTCATCGAAACGCAAATGAGTGAACCGGGCTCCGACGGCCGCCGCCGTCCCGAGCCCATAGCCGGAACCGAACAGGTTCTTCCTGCCGACGCCGTCGTTATTGCATTTGGTTTTCAGCCGGATCCGCCGGCATGGTTCGAAGATTTCTCAATCGAGACGCTGCCAAGCGATCGCGTCAGGGTGGCTACGGTCGGTGACTATATTCACCAAACAAGCAACCCGAAGGTGTTTGCCGGTGGCGACATGGTTCGCGGCTCGGACCTGGTCGTAACTGCCGTGTTCGAAGGCCGCGAGGCGGCGAAGGGCATTGCCGCCTACCTCGGCGTCTAGCGCAAGCGTGGCAAATCCACGGTAAAGCGCACACCGACGTCGGTATTGTCGGCCTGAATTTTTCCGCCGTGACCTTCAGCAATCAGCTTCGCAATATACAAGCCCAGCCCCAGGTGCTTGTCTCCGGCCCCAGGGCGCACAGAAACCATCGAGTCAAACAATTGTGAACGCATTTTCTCGGGCAATTTCGGCCCCGGGTTGCTAATGGTAAGTTGCAGCGAAGAATCATCGACGCTCAGTCCAATCGTAATAACATCGTGCTCGCCGCTGAAGTCGACGGCGTTGTCGACGAGCTTGTCGAGCATTTGAATGAGCAACTCAGGCGAGCCTTGTGTCACTGCGTCGTCAACATCGCCCGTAAGCTCAAACGTTCGCTTCGGGTAAACATCCCGATAAGCGGCAGCTGTGGATTCCAGCACTTTGCACAGATCAAATTCCTCGGGTTCTGCATGCTGCATCAATTCTTCAACCCTGCTGGCCTCGCTCATGGCCGTGAGAATTCGTCGTAGACGGTCCGCACCGCCCTTTGCCCGGGCGGCGTAATCTGCTGACGCGCTATTGAGTGGTTCGTGTTCGAGGTTTTCGAGCGATGATGTAACGATCGCGAGCGGCGTGCGTAATTCATGCGAGAGCTTTGAGGCAAGTGAGCGAAGATAGTCGTTGTACTCACCGAGTTGTCGCAAGACGTGCGAAAAACTGCGAGACAGGTCACCAACCTCATCGCCAGCCAGTGCGCTCGGCAACGTCGTGCGCAGCTTGCCGCCGTCCAGCGCCTCCTCGGCTGCAATGCTGAGGCTACTGATGCGGCGTGACAACCAGCTCGCATATCCAAGTAATGCAAACGCAACGAGAAGCGTCGCAATCAACGTAACATTGATCAGGCGGGCCAAACCCTGGTTTGTCAGACTCAGGATCGCATCGGTACCCTGCTGCAGCACAACGGCGCCGAGCGTCCTGTTGTTCGTCGTTATGGGCTGAGCCACTGCAACGACTGCCCGTCCGCTGTCAGCGCTGCGAAACCAGCTGACCGTTTCCTGGCCGCCGAGTGCCTGGACAATGTAGCTTTGCTGCTCTCGTCCGCCCGGATCTGGTTCTGCCAATTCAGCCTGCTGACCTGACTTGACCAGTGCGTTGTAGGCGATGCGAAGCCATGCCGAGTGAGCGCTGGCAGTTGACGATCGGGGCGAAACGATATCGCCGCCTGTTGCGATTCGCCAACCCGAAAGGTCGGTCACGATAAGGCGCATGCCGGGTTGGGCAAGGTCGGCTGCGATATCGCTGAGCTCTACAGACGTTGTGACAAGCCTGCCGGGCGCTGTTGCCGAGAAACTCGCGCTGCGCACAGGCGCCGCCAGCTCACTCGTGGTGTTGCTGACGACTATGCCGAGATGGGTACCGAGCTTGCTGGCCGGAATGCGCGCTTCAAGCTGGTAGCCACCTGGCACGTCCTGCCAGGTTGCAAGGACCGTCGGATCAGGGGCGAATCCATACTCGTTTCGCAGATACGCCACGATCGAACCCGGCGCTTCAGCGGCAAAGGTAAGCGCTTCCTCCCGATACGGCGGGCTGGTATTGATCACGCTGATGCGATCGGCATAGCGCGACCCGGACTCCAATGCCGCTGTCGTGGGCGTTGCGTAGACGATGTTTCTATCGCTGACCTCGACGTAAAGATAAACGGCCTCATCGTATAAACCCAGGGCGAAACGTACCGGGCCGTCGGAGCCGCGCAAGGTCCGCAGCGACTTCCGCGCGATAGTCCAATCATCGAAATAACCATCGATCTCGGGTTTCGATTCAAGCTCGTGGCCATACAGTTGGTCGCCGGCAAAACGTTCGCCGACCGCGGTGGGTGGAAATTCTTCTGCGTATTGCGCGAGTGAATCTGCCACGGCGCGAGCGGTACCGGCGAGCATCTGCTGCTGTCCGGCGCGCAATGCGGACTCGGTTTCACGAATGAACTGAACGCCGGCCCAGGGCAGCACGAGTGTGAGCAGGCTAACAAGGAGCAACTGCTGCTTTAGGTTCATTGTCAGTGGCTAATCGGCAAGCCAGCGATAGCCCATGCCGTAAACAGTTTCTATCGCACCGAAACCGGTATCTATGGCTACGAACTTTCGTCGAATGCGCTTGATGTGTGACGTTATCGTGTTGTCGTCGAGAACGGCCTGCGCTGCATCCATCAGTTGTTGCCGGTTCTTGACGTGCCCTGGATAGCGAGCCATCGCGTGGACAAGCCAGAACTCAGTCAAGGTCAGGCCGACCGCCTGGTTCTGCCAAAGTATGGTCATGCGATCGGTGTCGATTTCCAGGTCGCCGCGCGTTATCCGGTGTTCTTTCGAACTTGGCTTCTGCATTGCGTCGAGACGCCTGAACAAAGCTGCAACCCGCGCCATAAGGTGCGGCAGGCTGATGTCTTTCGTCAGGTAATCATCCGCGCCGAGCCGTAGACCGGATACCGCATCGAATTCGCTGTCGCGTGCCGTGAGGAAAATGATTGGCAGTTCGGCTGCTCTTGCGCGCAACTCCCGACAGAGCTCGAAGCCGCCTTCGACGTCATCTTTGAGGTTTATGTCGATAACGACAAGGTCGGGTAATCGCGCTTCGAATGCCTGCAATGCAGTATCACGGGCGTCGTATGGCTCGACCTCATAGCCCTCCCGTCTGAATGCCGCGGCATAGTTGTCGCGGATAGCCGCCTCGTCTTCAACAATCGCAATTCGTTTTGCCACTGGTACTCCCTGGTTTGTCGTCACAATTTGCCACATTCCGCCGGTGCATTGCCATGCCATCGTCGGCGTTCTGGCGTATTGACTTGTTGCAATGACCCTCAGACCAGAAGGAGAACCGGGATGTTCAAAGCAAAACGTGCGTCAAGGGCTGTTTGGGTGTTGCTGCTTGCTGCGCTGCTATCAATTCGGCCGGGCGGCGCCTTCGCCGCCGCAACACCAGGCGCCATGCAGACAGGCAGCCTGTTGATGCGTATGGAACAGGGCTATGTAACGGCAACCCTTCTGAATACTGACGTCAATATCACCGTAAACGGCCTCGTTGCACGCGTTTCCGTCATGCAGGAATTCAAGAATGAGGGCAGCGAATGGGTAGAAGGGACCTATGTCTTCCCACTGCCGGACAAGGCCGCCGTAGATCACATGCGCCTGTACATTGGTGATCGCTATATTGAAGGTGAGATTCAGGAAAGGGAACGGGCCAGAAAGGCCTACGAACAAGCAAAGCAGGCGGGCAAGAAGACCGGCCTTGTGGAGCAACAGCGCGCAAATTTGTTCACGACATCTGTGGCCAATATCGCACCCGGCGAGACAGTTATCGTCGAGATCGAGTACATGGAGGACGTTCTTTTCGACAACGGTGTGTTCAGCCTTCGGTATCCGATGACGCTTACACCACGTTACATCCCCGGCCAGGCGCTGCCGGACAAAGTCGGCAGTGGCTGGTCTTCTGATACCGACGAAGTCAGCGACGCGTCACAGATTACGCCGCCAATGGTATCGGGATCGCGGGGGCACAAGGTGTCACTGCAGGCCAGCGTTAACGCCGGTATGCCGCTGGAGATCATTGCGAGCCGATATCACCCGGTCAATGTTGCCGAAACAGGCGGTCACTATGCCGTCACGCTTGTTGGCAACAGGGCACCCATGGACCACGATTTCGAATTGCTGTGGCGTCCTGTTCCATCCTCGTCACCCCGGGCAATGGTGTTTGCGGAAACGCTTCAGGGCGAACCTCACTACCTGCTTATGGTCATGCCGCCCGATATTGGCGAATCGACGTCCGTTCTGATGCCAAGGGAGATGATCTTCATCGTCGACACATCGGGCTCTATGCACGGTGTCTCTATTGAACAGGCGAAACGCGCACTGCAGCGTGCCCTCGACGGTTTGCAGCTGGAGGATCGATTCAATGTTATTGGGTTTAACTCTCATGCGAATCCGCTCTTTGCAACAAGCGTCGCCGCCGATACTACGACTCTGGGCCGTGCGAAGGACTTCGTCAGGCAGTTGCAGGCGAACGGGGGTACAAATATGCGGCCGGCCCTGCAGCACGCGTTGCAATCCGCGGCGTCGGAAGCGCATCTGAAGCAGATCATTTTCATAACGGATGGCGCCGTGGGAAATGAGGAAGGGCTTTTCCAGCTGATCGAATCAGGGCTTGGCAATGCACGTTTGTTCACCGTAGGCATAGGTTCGGCACCGAACAGCTGGTTTATGCGCAAGGCAGCAGAGGCCGGACGCGGCAGTTTTACGACGATCAGTTCGCTGCACGAAGTCGGCGAAAAAATGGATCGACTGTTTCAAAAACTTGAGCAACCACAGGTAACCAATATCGCGGTGCAGTGGCCGAGCAGCGTGGTTGTCGAGCCGTTCCCGGCGGTTGTGCCGGATCTGTACCTCGGCGAACCCGTAAACGTAAAAGTGAAAGCTTCCGGTGCATTTCGCCCGGGTGACTCGGTGCGCATAGTCGGCGACTCCGTCAGCGGCGCATGGACGCGTGATCTCGCATTGAACATTAACGAAGACAGTCCAGGCGTTGCCGCATTGTGGGCGCGAGCCCGCATCGCCAACCTGCTTGACCTCGAGCGCAGGGGTGCCAACGCGCAAGAGACGCGTATGGCGGTAGTCGATACCGCCCTTAAACATCACCTGGTCAGCAAATACACGAGTCTTGTCGCGATCGATAAGACACCGCTGCGAGAGTCGACCGATCCTCTGAAGAGTGAACAAATTGCGAACCTTATGCCGTACGGCCAAAGCGGTTCGGCAATCTTCGGTTTTCCGGCAACGGCGACAAGCGCTCCTGCAATGCGACACGCAGGCCTGATCCTGCTGACTGCAGCTTTGCTGTTGCTAACAGCGCCCGCGCTGCGTCGGAGTTCTCGTCATGGCCTGGCGTACTAGGTCAGTTCGGGGCTGGCTGGTGGCGTGTCTGCTATGTCTCGGATTTTGGCAACTCGGTCAGGGCGCCTACATTCCTGCAAAAGCGTGGCTGGCGCAGGAATTAATGGTTCGAGCATGGAATCGGGCAGCCGATGGCGAAGAGCATCCTGTGCCCTGGCCGTGGGCAGACACGTGGCCGGTGGCGAGGTTGTCCGCGAAGTCTGGAGAGGTGGATCTGATAGTGTTGGCGGGCGGATCGGGGCGAACCCTCGCTTTCGGCCCCGGGCACCTGAGTGCGAGCTCATTACCGGGCGAGCATGGCAACAGCGTTATCGCCGGACACCGTGATACGCACTTCAGCTTTCTCCGTGACGTCGCTATAGGCGAGGCCCTGTCCATTGAAGAAATTGGCGGTGACAAACATTTGTACAAGATTGTCGGCATCGACGTTATTGATTCGCGACGCGGCAGCCTGTTGCTTGATACCGAGTCGCCGATGCTGAGCCTGGTAACGTGCTATCCGTTTGATGCACGCGCGGCCGGCGGCCCGCTGCGCTATGTTGTTACTGCGAAGATGGTGTTTTGATTTCGGCGATGCGTAACAACGCCGCAACACTGATTGCATCGCTAATGCTGCCGTCGCGAACCATCGTCAGCGCATCTTCGAGCGGAAGTTTACGGATCTCGAGAGCTTCGGTTTCCTCAAAATCGGTTTCACCATCAGTAAGGCCTTCGGCGAGGTAGACGTAGCCGATTTCGTCGGTAATCGAGTTGCTCGGGTGTAGCTGCATAATCTCGGTCCAATGTTCCGCGGAAAGACCGGTTTCCTCTTTTAACTCCCGCTTCGCGGCTGCAAGCGGCAACTCTTCAAGTGGGGCGCCGCCCATCGGCAGTTCCCACGACCACTGGCCAAGCGTGTAACGCTGCTGCCCCACGAGCCAGATGTTCAGCTTGTCATCCAGCGGAACAATCGCGACGGCGCGGTTTTTGAAGTGGACATATCCGTACTGATTCTCGCCGCCGCCAGGGTTGACTACGTGATCCTCACGAACTTCCATCCAGTCGTTTTCAAAAACGACGCGGGTACTTAGTTTTTTCCAGCCCATTGAGACCCTTCGAGGTTAAAGCACAGCGATGTCTGCGCTTTATTCTACATCGTCGTTGAAACCGGCGAGAGTGAGGCGGGCGGAGGTAGTCCGGCAGGCTTTAAGCAGCGCTTCCGCTGCCCGGGATCAGGTTGTCTGTGGATTCCTGCAGCTGGTTCAGGACCTTGCGAGCGCGTCTGCGCATGGCAAATATGCACAGACCCCAGGTGGAGCAACCAAAGCCGACACCGAAATAGAAAAACGTCAATTGGTAGTCAAAGCCAATGTATGTTCCGGCTGACATGAACAGCAGTCCGAGCAAAAACCAAAACTGCGGAATGCGCTCGTAGACTGGAGACGGTAACCACATATTCGATCTCACTCTCTATTCTAAAGGGGGTTGCGTGAATTTCGATTCAGCATCGTGCGACGCCGTCCTGTTGCGCAGGCGCACTGAAAAGGCCCACATGCTCCAAAGGGCGCAAATTACCCCGATGCCGAAGTAAAAATAGGACAGCCGGTATTCGAAGCCGAGGTACATGCCTGATGACATGAATAGCAGGCCCAATACCAGCCAGTACTGCGGCACGCGCTCATAGACTGTTTTTGGTAGCCACATTGCTGTTCTCACATGTTATCTGATCTTTATTTCCTGTGGAACAATACCTCTATGTGGCAAGACTTGACGGGATTCCGATCACAAGATGCGGCCAATACTCGCCATTCGGGCAGTATTTGTGATCCGATTCACACTTTGAAAGACGGAGAGGCTGTGACGGTAGAGGTCGAAGACGTGTTTTGTCAGATCACTGACGGTAACACTGACTTGCGATAAGCGATGTGCATGCCAATTCCCCGGCTGGCCATAAATAGCGTGAAGGCCAGCCACAAACCGTGGTTGCCGTAGCCCTGCAGCAGGTACCAGGCAGGCAGGAAAACGACGAGCGTTGAAAAGATCATGATGTCGCGCATTGCTTTTGCACGAGTTGCGCCGATGTAGACGCCGTCGTAGAGAAACGACCATACAGAAACGAGCGGAGAGATAATAAGCCAGGGCAGAAACTGCATGGCCGTTTCGCGCACCTCTGGAAGGTCGGTTAACAAGCGTACCAACAGCGGGCCGGCCATGACATAGGCCGCACAAAAACCAAGTGCGATGAGCAGCGACCACTTGAGCGTCAGACGGACAGCTTGCTCGAGCGCATCACGCCGTTTTTCTCCGACGGCCTTGCCAACCAGCGCCTCGGCCGCGTGTGCTACGCCGTCGAGGCCGAACGCAGTCAGTGTCTGCAGATTCATTAGCACGGCATTGGCAGCCAGAAACAAACCGCCAAGCCTCGCACCCTGCGCGGTGACGAAGCCGAAAGTGAACATCAGCGCCATCGTGCGTATAAACAAATGTGCGTTCACAGAGAAAAATGCGGCATACGCACGAATGTTGAATAGGCGCGCGAATGGCCAGTGGCCAGTACGCCGACGCAGTGCAAGTACCGCGAACGCGAGTCCAACCATCAGGCCGGAATACTCGGCAATGACGGACGCAAGTGCGACGCCGTCGACCTTCATGCCGAGAGACAAAACAAACCACAAGTCGAGAGCTATGTTGCTTAGGTTGATCGTCAGAAAGATGAGCAGTGGTACCCGCGCGTTCTGCATCCCTATAAACCAGCCGATAAGTGCGAAGTTTGCCAGCGTCCCCGGCGCGCTCCAGATGCGAATCGAGAAATAGTGCAGCGCGTGAGTTTCTACGGCTCCTTCGGCACCGATAAGGCGCATCGCTAACTGTCCGATCGGGCGTTGAGCGGCAATAAGCGCGAAAGCGATTAGCAGTGCAACGATGATGGCCTGGCCCAGCGAAACGCGCAGGCCGTCATTGTCATTGGCACCAAAACGCTGGGCTGCGATGCCCGTTGTTCCCATGCGCAGGAAGTTCATGCCCGTATACAGGAAACCGAAGACAGTGCCACCGATCGCGACGGCGCCCAGGTAAGTTGAGCTCTCAAGATGGCCCGTGACGCCCGTATCGACCATGCCGAGCAGCGGCACAGAGATGTTGGAAAGAATCATTGGTGCGGCGATACGCCAAACGTCGCGATCCAATGGCAGGCGAGTTTTTGTCAAGCGGGACTACCCAAAAGCGTTGGCGCCGGTCAACTGTTTGCCAACAACGAGCTGGTGGATAGTTTCGGTTCCTTCGTAAGTGATAACGCTTTCGAGGTTTAGCATGTGCCGAATCGGGACGTACTCGGCGCTGATGCCGCTGCCACCGAGAATGTCTCGGGCATCCCTGGCTATATCCAGAGCGGCACGACAGTTATTCCATTTTGCAAGCGATACCTGCGTGGGGCTGAGTCGACCCCGATCTTTAAGCCGGCCGAGCTGCAGCGCCAGAAGCTGTGCCGTCGTGATGCGCCGCGCCATGTCGGCAAGGCGAATTTGAATAGTCTGCGTATGAGACAACGGTTTGTTGAACAAGATACGGTCCGCGCTGTAACGGATGACTTCGTCGAGGCAGGCCTGCGCTGCACCGATCACGCCCCAGGCAATGCCGTAGCGCGCCTGGGTCAAGCAACTTAGCGGTGCTTTAAGGCTGGTTGCGCCGGGCAGGACATTAGCCTCGGGAACTCGAACGTCATCAAGGAATAATGAGGAAGTCACTGAAGCTCGTAGTGAGAATTTGTTTTCGATCTCAGGAGCCGTAAAGCCTGGCATGTCTTTCTCAACGATAAAGCCTTTGACACCTTCATCGGTCATCGCCCAGACGATCGCGGCATCGGCAATCGTGCCGTTGGTGATCCACATTTTCGACCCATTGATGATCCAGTCATCACCATCACGCTTTGCATGCGTTTTCATGTTGCTGGGGTCGGAGCCACCATGTGGTTCGGTTAAGCCAAAACAGCCGATTGCTTCGCCACGGGACATCGCCGGCAACCAACGCTGTTTTTGTTCTTCGGAGCCGTAGGCGTGAATTGGAAACATGACCAGGCTGCTCTGCACGGATACGAAACTGCGCAGTCCGCTGTCGCCGCGCTCGAGTTCCTGGCAAATCAGCCCGTAACAAATACTGTTGAGTCCCGCACAATCATAACCATCGATTGAGCTGCCGAACAAACCAAGGTCAGCGACCATCGGAACCAGTTCACGCGGAAATTGATGCTGTTCAAATGCCTCGCGCATCAGCGGGATTACCTGGTCGTCGACAAAGCGGGCGACCGAGTCCTGAACCATGTGTTCTTCTTCCGAAAACTCGGAGTGGACATCGAAAAGATCAAGTGGATTGAGATTGCTGTCTTGAGTGTTCAATACGGTATTCCAATTCGTCTATAAATTACGGAAAGCAGCCAGGCGGGACCGATCATCATTAACTGCAGATCCTGCAAAACGGCGCCCACATTGCCCTTTTTGAAGCGGCCAAGCCACAAGCCTATTACACCCGCGACCAGCATGGTCACGGTGACCCGGAGGGGAGTGTAATCTGTATTTGCGAGCCATACCTGGAAAGTCGCGACACCTAAGATGAAGGGCAGCATTCCAATCGCGAGCGACACAGAAATGATGAAGTAGTAGACCGCAGTAACCATCAAAAAAGCACTGCCCCAGTTCAATAATGGTGAGATCTTAAAGAACTCATCTGGAGTTGGCAGCAACCACAACAGCCCAACTGTGCCGAGGACGACCATCGGCACAGAGGCCCAGTAAACGCCCGGATGCGTCAGATCGCTGTGAGTTTCCTCGTAGCGCGTCAACCAACCGTCTGCTTCGCTCATGGTCTGCCTTGGGGGTCTTGAGAGCCCATTCTACATAAGCGAAACTGTTAAGTGGTCGTTCATGTTATCTGTTGCTAAATGCTAGAGTGCAAACGGATTTCGGACGGGCCAGAGGTCTGTCGACAAATATGAGGAGAGGAAAATGGATACCAGAATTTTGAAGCTGGTGGTTATTGGAACTGCAGTACTTGCCAGTGGTTGCGAGACCCTGGACGCCTATACCGGCGAAGAGAAAATGAGCAAATCCACCCGTGGTGCACTCATCGGCGCAGCGAGTGGTGCCGTAGTGGGCCTCATTTCGGGTGATGATTCACTCGAGCGGCGCCAGCACGCCCTTATTGGTGCTGGTATCGGGGCATTGGCCGGTGGAGCGATCGGCCACTACCAGGACAAGCAGGAAGCCAAGTTACGTGCCGAACTCGAAGGAACGGGCGTTAGCGTTACGCGTATTGGCGATAACATTACGTTGAATATGCCTGGCAATGTCACATTCGCCACGAATAGTTCCGATCTAAGCCCGGCATTTTTCGAAGTGCTTGGTTCGGTTGGCAAGGTCCTGAAGGAATTTGACCAGACAATCATCGAGGTCGCGGGCCACACAGATAGCACCGGTTCAGAGAGCTACAACCAAGCCCTGTCCGAGCGTCGCGCTTCTTCAGTCTCAGCTTACCTTCAGGCACGAGATATCCTGGGCGAGCGTCTTATAACGCTTGGTATGGGCGAATTGCGACCCGTAGCAGACAACAGTACGCCTGAAGGACGGCAGGTGAATCGCCGGGTCGAGATCACAATGGTGCCGCTAACCGCCGGGTAGAAACTGCATCGACAATTTCTATGACAAGGGCGACACCGGTAGCTGGATCGAGGGTACCGGATTCGTCAAGCGTCTCATATCCGACGACAATGACGGCTCGCGGCATCAGCGGTTCATATTGCAACTGCAAAATCGCGAATCAGTGCTTATTGCACACAATATAGACCTGGCCCGACGGGTTCCCGTCGGGCTGGGTGATCGTGTTCATTTTCGTGGAATGTACGAGTGGAACGAGCTAGGCGGGCTCGTGCATTGGACTCACGACGACCCGCAGGGTGTTGAAGATGGCGGCTGGATTCGCTACCGCCGTAAAACGTATCAGTAGGGTTCCGGCCCCTACACTGCCATCGCAGTGCGGAGCTTCTTGATAGCGTTCACTTCGATCTGACGAATGCGCTCAGCAGACACTTCGTACTCAGCAGCGAGTTCATGCAGCGTTAGTTTGTCCTCGGTTAGCCAGCGGCTTTCGAGGATATGGCGGCTGCGATCATCCAGCGTCGTAATAGCCTCTGCCATCCTTGACGTTGCATCGTCGTGAAAATCGGTTTTCTCAACCTGTATGGCCGGGTCGGCATCAGGGCTGGGTAAATAGGCTGCCGGCGTAAATGAATGGTCGTCGTCGGCATCCGGGCCCGGATCAAAAATGGCATCGCGTGCGCTCAGGCGCCGCTCCATTTCAGTAACTTCTTTCGGCGTCACTCCAAGGTCTTTCGCAACGGCCTGGGTCTCTGCATGTGACAACCACGCCAAGGTCTTCTTGGACTTGCGCAGGTTGAAAAACAGTTTGCGCTGCGCCTTGGTCGTCGCAACTTTGACGATGCGCCAGTTCTTGAGCACGAATTCGTGAATCTCGGCACGTATCCAATGCACGGCGAACGACACAAGCCGTACGTCATACTCAGGGTCGAATCGCTTCACAGCCTTCATGAGCCCAACGTTGCCTTCCTGGATGAGGTCAGCCAATGGCAGACCGTAGCCGGTATAGCCCTTGGCGATGTGAACAACGAAGCGCAGATGTGCCATGACCAGGTCTCTAGCGGCTGTGAGGTCTTCGCTGTCCCGGAATCTGTTGGCGAGCGCTTGCTCGTCTTCCTTGCTTAGCACAGGGATAGCACCAACGGCCTGGATATAGGCATCCAGACTGCCAACTGGCCCAGCCAGAATCAGGTCGTGGTTAGTCGTAGCAACTGCTGTAGTCATTCAGAACCTCCGTTTCGGGCGCTCATTTTAGCACTCGGCGGGTTAGAGTGCTAACAACTGTGATTGGTTCCCCATACGTTTTAGCTATTTGTATAGTTAAATCCGTATCTTAGGAGCTACTCGGAGCAGCGGATTATGTCTAATCGGCCTAGCGAGGTTCAATGCGCCTCATATGGCGTGCCGCTGCGAACCACGAGCCGATCAAGCCAAGCAGGACGCCAACAGCCAATATTGACAGGCTTTCCCGGAGATCCAGGGAAAGGATCGAGACGCCACTCTGGTACAGTCCTGCGAGCCGCGCGGCCGGCTGTTCGAGCAAGAACAGGCCGTACTGGACGAGCCCGAGGGCCAGAAGGCCGCCGAAAAGGCCGTACCAGAACCCGGACCAGAGGAACGGTCGGCGCACAAAGGCGTTGCTGGCACCAATCAACTTGGTGACCTCGATTTCCTCGCGCCGATTCTGAATGTCGAGTCGAATCGTATTGCCGATAATGACAATGATCGCCGCGCCGAGCAGTGATGCGCCGATAACAATCGCCTGCTTGATGATGTCGAGTATCGCGTGAAAGCGCTGTACCCACTCCGTATCGACCTGCACGAGATCGGCTTCTGGCAGATTTCCAAGCTCTTCCTGCAGGAGGATCATCGACTCGCTGGTATTGGCCGAGCTCGGCCGGACTACGAGCGTATGCGGCAGCGGGTTCTCGGCAAGGTGGTCAAGCGCTTCACCGAAACCGGACTGCACCTTGAACTCTGCCAGGGCGTCGCTCGCGGTGACAAGATGAACCGACGCAACGTCGGCACGTTGCTGAATGAGTTTTGCAAGCTCACTCGCGTCGCTTTCACTCAGATCCTTCTGCAGGTACATAGAAAAGTCGAGCGCGTTATCCCAACCGGAGCTCACAAATTGTGCGTTCTTGACAACGAGGTTTAACGACGCCGGAATAGCGAGCGTGACGGCGATAACCAGGACAATCATCAGGCTGGCAAATGGTTGTCGAAACAGGCGTCCCAACGAACCGATTGACGTGCTGACGTGGCGAGTAAGCCAGGTAGCAATGGCTCCCGAAGAATGGACTGGTGCGACGGCGTCCGAATGACGAGTTACTGCCATGACTCTTCCTCTTCCTCGGGAACGAGCCTGCCTTCATCGAGTGCGATGCGCCGACAACCCATCCGGTCTATTAACGAAATGTCGTGGCTTGCGATCAGCAACGTCACACCGACCTCGTTAAAGCGGCGAAAGATACGCATAACCTCCAAAGACAAATCGGGGTCGAGGTTGCCCGTCGGTTCATCTGCGATGAGCAGCTTTGGCCGTGTGACGATCGCCCTTGCGATGCCGACCCGCTGCTGTTCGCCAGCAGACAGCGTCTCCGGGGTCCGGCGCTCCTTATGCAACAGTCCGACCTGGTCGAGTGCCGCGCGCACGCGGCGGCCGGCATCACGATGGCTGACCCCGGCAATCACCAGCGGTAGCGCAACGTTGTCTGCGACAGGTCGGTCGTACAGAAGTTTGTGGTCCTGGAAGACCATGCCGATTTGCCGACGGTAAGCCGGAATCTTGCGGCGTTTTACACGTCGTGTGTTTTGGCCGTCAACGATCACCTGGCCACTGCTCGGCCTCTCGATGAGGGCAATGAGACGTAACAACGTACTTTTGCCCGCACCGGAGTGCCCGGTTATAAAAAGCATTTCGCCTTTGTCGACCGCGAGGTTAAGCCCCGACAAGGCTTCCTGCCCTCCCGGATATCGCTTGGTCACATTTTCAATTCGAATCATGTCGAGCTGCTGCTATTCAGTAATGCGCTAACAAACTCTTCGGCGGAAAAAGGCTGCATGTCCTCGAGCGATTCCCCGATGCCGATGAACCGAAGCGGGACCTTAAGCTGGTTAGCGATCGCAAGCAGAATGCCACCCTTTGCGCTGCCGTCCAACTTTGTCACTGTGATGCCAGTCAAGCCCAATACCTCATGGAATTTCTGCGCCTGTACTAATGCGTTCTGGCCCTGGCTGGCGTCGAGAACGAGCATGACCTCATGCGGCGCTGTGTTGTCACGGCGGCCAATGATGCGTTTGATCTTCTCGAGTTCGTCCATAAGGCCTTGCTGGTTTTGTAGACGACCCGCAGTGTCAGCAAGCAGGACGTCAATATTCCTGGCACGCGCGGCATCCCACGCATCGAATACAACCGCTGCGGGATCAGCTCCGGCCTGCTGGGAAACGACTGGCACGTCGT
The DNA here is from genome assembly GCA_029863705.1 of Gammaproteobacteria bacterium. Lineage (GTDB taxonomy): Bacteria > Pseudomonadota > Gammaproteobacteria > Steroidobacterales > Woeseiaceae > UBA1847. Next base: position 20,476 of record JAOTUU010000001.1, on the reverse strand, counting down.
TTCGTTCGCCCCAGGCCTGCAGCTGTTCGACGGCTGCAGCGCGGAACGTGTCGCCGGCAGCAAGCATAACTGACAGGCCCTGATCCTTGAATCGATTCGCCAGTTTGCCAATGGTCGTGGTTTTGCCCGCGCCATTAACGCCCACCATCAGGATGACAAACGGGCCGTCTTGCGCAGTTATCTCCAGCGGCAACGAGACGGGTTCGAGAATTCCAAGCAGTGACCGATGCAAGCCCTTGCGGAGCGCATCGACATCTTTGAGTTCTTTGCGTGCGAGACTTTTTTGCAATTCACCAATAATCTGCTCGGTCGTATCGACGCCGACGTCGGCCATAACGAGCAAAGACTCCAGTTCCTCGAGAACCTCTTCATCAATTTCACCGCCCGGTGCCAGGTTGGCAAGGTCGTAGGTGAGCCAGCTATCGCCGCGATTCAGCCGCGCCCGCAGACGTTTAATAAAACTCTGCGACTCAGCGGTCTTTTCTTTTTTCGAAAACATCAATATTCAAATTCACCTGGAGGCGATGAATCACCTACACTGTCTGCGTGGCACCAAGCGCTAACAAAAACCACAAAGGACGATGACGGGACGAACCGCAAAAGCCGGCAACAAATCCCAGCGGGGGCGGCTGCGTATTGTAGCGGGAATTTGGCGCAGTCGTCTGTTGGAAATCGCCGACGTGCCAGGCTTGCGGCCCACTGCGGAGCGGATTCGCGAGACCGTATTCAACTGGCTGACACCACACCTCGCCGGCGCCCGTTGCCTTGATCTGTTCGCAGGAACCGGTGCACTTGGACTCGAGGCCTTGTCGCGGGGAGCGGCTGAGGCGTTATTCATTGAGGCATCGCCGCTGGCCGCGCGAACCTTGCAGAAGAATATCGCAGCCCTCGGGGCAAAAAAGGCAGCGGTTCGCCGAACGGACGCATACAGGTATTTGCTGACTTCCGGAGCTGACCAGTTCGATATCATCTTTCTGGATCCACCTTTCGCCGATGAGTTGCTTGGTGATTTGTGTAAACTTCTGGACGAATCGTCAATACTTGCACCGGATGCTCTGCTATACGTTGAGGAAGACAGGGCGAAGCCGGAGGTTGTTTTGCCGCCAAACTGGCAAACACTCAAGACAAAAAACGCCGGGAATGTTCGTTATTCACTCGTGAAGCCGGCGAACAAGAGCTAGGAGGTTTTTCGGATGACAGTTTCAGCAATGTACCCGGGTACATTCGACCCGATCACGCTGGGCCATGAAGATCTCATACGCCGTGCCGCCCAGTTATTCGACAAGGTCGTCGTCGCGGTTGCTGACGATACGAGTGGCAAGGCGCCGATGTTTAATACTGAAGAACGCGTTGCGCTGGCCCGTGCCGTGCTTGCCGATATCGAAGGCGTTGAAGTAACCGGCTATAAGGGGCTGACCGTGGACTTCGCCCTGAAACAGGGCTTGCGCGTCATGATTCGAGGTTTGCGTGCTGTGTCCGACTTTGAGTACGAGTTTCAGTTCGCGAATATGAATCGTCACCTTACCGACGAGGTCGAAACGGCGTTTCTGACGCCCACCGAAAAGCACACATTCATTTCCTCGAGCCTGGTCCGTGAGGTTGCCTCATTGGGCGGAGATGTTTCTGAGTTCGTTTCGCCGAAGGTTCAGCTGGCATTAATGGAGCGTGTCGGCCGGGCGTGAGCTATCGCTGGCAGTCTTTGCAATAAAACGTCGAACGCTGCCCGATGACGAGCAGCGAAATCGGTCGCTTGCACCGGGAACAAGGATCGCCATCGCGGCCGTAAACCTCGAGCTTCTGCTGAAAGTAACCCGCTTGTCCGTCGCTGCCATAGAAGTCACGCAAAGTGGTGCCGCCAGCTCGAATCGCTTTTTCAAGAACGTCTTTTGTGGTCGACACGAGCAATTCGTAGCGGCTCAATGCGATTCGGCCAGCAGCTCGCCGCGGATGAATTCCAGCAAGAAACAAAGACTCACTCGCGTAAATGTTGCCAACGCCGACAACGATATTCGCGTTCATGATGAACTGCTTGACTGCGACCCTGCGGCCGCGTGAGCGGGCCCACAAATATTCCGCCGAAAACTCCTCGTCTAGCGGTTCGGGGCCAAGTTTGTTAAGCAACCAATGCTGACTCGCGTCTTGCGACCAGTGCAATGACCCGAACCGCCGCGGATCGCGAAAGCGAAGTGATTTGCCAGACTTGAGCACAATATCGACATGGTCATGAAGCGCCGCCGGCGTATCGGCGTCGACAATTGTCACGCTGCCGGACATACCAAGGTGAAGTATTGCGGTGCCGTTGCTCGTGTTGATCAACAGGTACTTGGCACGTCTGCCAATCGATGCAACGGTGGCGCCCGGAAGGTGTTCGTCGATGTCCTCGCTGATAGGCCAGCGCAGGCTTCGCTGGCGAATGACAACATCGCGAATCTGCTCCCCAACGAGAAACGGCTCGATACCGCGACGGCTGGTTTCGACTTCAGGTAGTTCAGGCATCTCAGCTTGAGCATACAAAAAAGCCCGCGATGGGCGGGCTTTTTCTATGAATTATCGACGACCGGTTTATTTGATCTTCGCTTCTTTGTAGATGACGTGTTTGCGAATGGTCGGATCGTATTTTTTTGTCTCCAGCTTTTCAGGATGAAGCTTCTTGTTCTTCGCAACAGTGTAGTAGTGACCCGTGCCTGCACTGGATACAAGTTTGATTTTTTCGCGGTTGGTCTTGGCCATTAGAGTCGTCCCCGGCGCTTAAACGCGCTGTCCTTGTGCGCGCATGTCGGCAACAACCTTGTCCAGGCCGACTTTGTCGATAATGCGCATGCCCTTGTGCGAAACACGCAGACGAACGAAGCGTTTCTCGGATTCGAGCCAAAACCGCTTGTTCTGCAAATTAGGCAGAAAACGGCGACGAGTCCGGTTCTTGGCGTGAGAAACGTTATTTCCGCTTTGCGGGCGCTTCCCGGTGACTTGGCATACCTTGGACATTTTGCTTAAGTCTCTGATATTACAAAAGAGTTGCCCACGTCTGGTGAGCAGAGAGCGGGACTTTATACCAGCCTGATCGGCGCATTACAAGAGCCCCCGGCTTGCCATGGAGGTTGTTTGTCCGCCACCAATAATGAGGTGGTCCAGCACGCGTATGTCAACCAGCTCCAGGGCGGATTTGAGCCGCCGCGTGATGCGCTCATCTGCCTGGCTGGGCTCGGCGACACCAGACGGGTGATTGTGCGCCAGAATGACCGCCGCGGCGTTGACGGCGAGGGCTTCTTTGACGACTTCTCGCGGATAGACACTGGTGCCATCTATCGTCCCCCGAAACATCTCGTCGAAACGCAGCACCCGGTGACGGTTGTCCAGATACAGGCAACAGAACAGCTCGTGGCCCAGGTGCCGCATCCTCGCCTGCAGGAAAGTACGCGTGTCATCCGGGCTGCGGATAGCCTCGCCGGCTGGCAGGGACTCTTCAAAGTAACGCCTGGCGAGTTCCGGCAGCGCCCCGAGAATGGCTGTTTTGGAGGTACCGATGCCGCGTTCCGCAGCAAGTGCGGCCGGATCGGCCTGCAGCAGCTGGCGAAGCCCGCCGAAGCGCGACAAGAGCCGCTGGGCCAGTGCGCAAGCGGCACTGCTGCCGTTGCCCCCCTGGATGAACAGGGCGAGTAGCTCGGCATCGCTCCTGATCTTCCGTTGTCCCCGGGTGGATGTCATAACGAAGTGTGTACCGCCGATAGCGATATCGACAACACGCGAATCAGGTCGTCATGGCCGGATTCGGTGGATATTGCGACGAACAACGGGCTAAGCTCGCGCTCATGAATGTGGTTCTTGGCATAACCGGCAGTATTGCCGCCTACAAAACACCCGAACTCGTGCGGCGCCTGCGTGACCACGGTGCGGATGTGCAGATTGTTATGACGGCATCGGCAGAAGAATTCGTAACCTCAACCGCACTGCAGGCCGTCTCGGGAAAGCCGATACGATCCAATCTCTGGGACAAGGAAGCCGAGGCATCCATGAGCCACATCGAGCTCGCACGCTGGGCAGACGTCGTTCTCATAGCGCCGGCTACGGCCGAGATCATGGCGCGGCTCGCCGCTGGAGCCGCGTCGGACTTGTTAACCACCTTGTGCCTGGCCACTGAAGCGCCCATAGCACTGGCGCCGGCGATGAATCACGTCATGTGGGGTAATGCAGCCGTGCAGGCGAACCGCAGAATGTTGGAGGATCGCGGCGTCCGGATGCTCGGCCCGGATGATGGCTCACAGGCTTGCGGAGAAACCGGTTCGGGCCGCATGCTCGACCCCGGCGAGATTGCCGCCATCGTTTGTACGGGGCAATTTCCGGCAGGAACCAGCGAACAATTACTCAAAGGTAAAACAGTGCTGGTCACGGCCGGGCCTACGCGCGAGCCGATCGATCCGGTGCGTTACATCACTAACCGCAGCTCTGGAAAAATGGGTTACGCGGTGGCCGCTGCGGCTGCGGCACAGGGCGCCAATGTGATTCTTGTCAGTGGCCCGGTCTCGCTCGCCGAGCCGGCGGGCACAAAAGTGGTTCACGTCAGGACAGCTGCGGAAATGTACTCGGCGACGCACGAGCGGGTTAAGGGCGCTGACATCTTCATTGCAGCCGCAGCTGTGTCTGATTATCGGCCGACAGATGCCGCCAAACAAAAGATCAAGAAAAACAGCGAGACGATGAGCATTGAGCTGGTGCGATCGAAGGATATTCTCGCGTCCGTTGCGTCTCTGGATGAGGCTCCGTTTACCGTGGGTTTTGCCGCGGAAACGGAAAACGTTCGCGGCTATGCGCTAGACAAGCTCAAGAACAAGAAACTCGACATGATTGTTGCGAATCGCGTGGGTGATGACTGTGGCTTTGATCGCGACGACAATGCGGTCGAGGTCTATTGGCAGGGCGGCGAGCAAGGCTATGCGAAAACGGCCAAAACCGAACTGGCCCGACAGATTATTCAGCTCGTTGCCAATCGTTACGAAAAGGAAAGCAATGCGATCCATTGAATTGAAAATCCTCGATCCCCGTGTAGGGGATTCGATCCCGCTACCTCATTACGCAACCGATGGCTCGGCGGGCCTCGATATGCGTGCGTGCATAGATGCGCCGTTGACGGTTGCACCGGGAGAAACGGTGCTCGTACCGACCGGCCTCGCTATTCACGTTGCGGACGCGTCGTTGGCGGCGGTGCTGTTGCCGCGTTCGGGCCTCGGCCACAAGCATGGCCTCGTGCTCGGCAACCTGACCGGGCTTATCGATTCGGACTATCAGGGACAGGTCTATATTTCCTGCTGGAATCGCAGTTCGAGCAGCTACGAGGTGCAGCCGGCCGAGCGAATCGCGCAAATGGTGTTTGTTCCCGTGGAGCAAGTGCAGTTCAAAGTTGTCGAAGAATTCGACAACAGCGACCGTGGTGCAGGAGGTTTTGGGCACTCAGGCACGGCCTGAGCAGTCACATATAGCCTAGCCGAGGCCTTTTAGTGTCATAAAGCGGTTGATATCGCCTTCGAAACGTTCTTTTATTAGCTGCTCGTCCGTCTGGTACTTCAGCAGGTTCTGTTCATGACGCCCAATCGACTCTTTCGTTTGTTGGACCTCTTTAACGAGATCGGGGTCGATCGTCGGGGCAGCGGGGTCTGAACTATAGGGCTTGTACTGGCGAGCGTCTTCTTCCAGCACGGCCAACCGGCGACGCAGATTGCGCAGGTACAACTCAGTCACGCGTGCCTGTGCCTGAAACAGTTCGATGCGCCGGTCACGATGCATCGTGATTTCATCAACAGTATTGTAGGTTGCGAGCAAGGCCGTGTCGGCGCGGTGCTGCAGGTCTTTTTGCACCTGGAGTGCTGCTGCGACGCGCTCGGCCTCAATCTGCTCAGGCGTCTTCCTGCCCTCGAGTTGCCGAACCGTGACACCGTGTTCGTTGAGGACCTGCTTTGGCTTCTCTGAAGCCTCAGGCGGAATGCTGTCGCCGTAGTGCACCACGCCTTCGTCGTCTACCCAACGATAGGTTCTGGTCTCTTGCGCCTGAGATGCCAGTGGCACCAAAAAACACAAGGTAATGGCAATGACGATTAGTCGCATAGCGAAATTATGCCATGTCTGGCAATTAAAATTTTGGGACTGGTTCGCGATTTTGTAGCTTAATCCGATGCGCCGCTCCTGTAAATATTTAACCAACTTATCAATGGTTTCAATCGCTTATGCAAAAATACCGTATTTCTTGCGGTAGTCAATTACGGGCTGCAGATACTGCTCGTACTCCGCCGACTCTTCAAGAATATCGACCAGGTCATTGAGGCGGATGATGCTAAGTACTGGAATATCAAGGGATTGTTTGAGCTCCTGGACCGCCGATAATGCGCCCTGGCCACGCTCCTGGCGGTCCAGGGAGATGACCAGTCCGGCCACTTTTGCGCCGCTAGCGGAGATGATCTGGTAGGCCTCGCGGACTGCGGTTCCGGCTGTTATTACGTCGTCGACAATCAGCACCCGGCCAGCAAGGGGCGCGCCGACGATGTTGCCGCCTTCTCCATGTGCCTTCGCCTCTTTGCGATTAAAAGCATACGGAACGTCGATATCCTGCTGCTCGGCCAGCGATGCGGCCGCCAGGGTAGCCAGCGGGATGCCCTTGTAAGCGGGGCCAAACAGCATGTCGAATTTGATGTCCGACTCGGCGATAGCCGCCGCGTAAAATCGGCCAACCCTTGCGGCCGCATAACCGGTGTTGAACAGGCCCGCATTAAAAAAGTATGGGCTGATACGGCCTGACTTCAGTCGAAATTCGCCAAAGCGAAGCACGCCGAGTTCAAGGGCCAGGTCGATGAATTCTTTCTTATAGGCCTGCATGTTGTTTGTTTGTCGCGAAGCTAAAGTATGATGGCCGCCTTCAATCGGCGCGTCGAATTATGACACACGCAAATCTCCAGGGAGAAAAGATTGTTTCGAGTGATTAGTCTGAACGCGAACGGTATTCGAGCGGCTGCCCGCAAGGGCTTTTTCGAGTGGTTGAAAAAACAAGACGCCGATGTCGTTTGCATACAGGAAACCAAGGCCCAGGTGCACCAACTTGACGATGAGGTTTTCTCCCCGGCGGGTTATCACTGCTTCTACGAGGACGCGGTCAAGAAGGGTTACAGCGGTGTCGCCATTTACACCCGGCACAAGCCGAAGAAAATCGTGCGGGGTTATGGCGATCAGGAGTTTGATGATGAAGGGCGCTACCTCGAGGTGCAACTCGGCGGCATTTCGGTTGTCTCGTTGTACCTGCCGTCCGGCTCATCGAAAGAAGAACGACAAATAGCCAAGTACCGCTGCATGGATTCGTTCACTGAGCACCTGCACAAGCTGCGCCGAAAGCGTTCCGAGTACATTATCTGTGGTGACTGGAATATCGTTCACAAAGAGGAAGACATCAAAAACTGGAAGGCCAATCAAAAGAATTCTGGCTGTCTGCCCGAGGAACGCGCCTGGTTGGACAAAGTATTTGGCGAGTATCGCTACGTGGATGCGTTTCGTACGCTCGAGCAGGAACCACACGAATATACCTGGTGGTCGAATCGCGGTCGCGCCTGGGACAACAACGTTGGTTGGCGGATCGACTATCACGTCGTTACAAAAGGTCTCGAAGACAAAGTTCTGCGAACTGAAATCTACAGGGACGAACGATTTTCCGATCATGCACCATTGATCATGGACTACGATTGGGTTCACGAAGACTGATTGAGCGAAGTACAGCCGATGCAGCGACAGTCCTTTAAAGAGGCGATCCTTAACCGGCGCATGCTGATCTGTGTCTTTACCGGCTTCACGTCCGGCTTGCCACTCTACGTTCTGATTCAACTGGTGCCTGCCTGGCTGCGTGTTGAGGGCGTTGGTCTGGCAGAAATCGGTTTCTTCGCGCTGATTGGTTTTCCCTACACCTGGAAATTTCTGTGGTCGCCTGTCATGGACCGGTATACGTTGCCGTTTCTCGGGCGTCGTCGCGGTTGGATGCTGGTGACGCAACTGGCGTTGCTGGTCTCAATCGCGTCGATGGGTTTCATCAAGCCAGACCTGTCGATCTGGACAGTGGCCTATCTGGCTGCCGCCGTCGCATTCTTCAGCGCGAGCCAGGACATCGTGCTGGACGCGTTCCGTCGCGAATTGCTGCCTGATATAGAGTTGGGAATTGGCAATGCTATACACGTGCAGGCTTACCGCCTTGCCGGGTTGGTACCAGGTTCGCTGGCGCTGATACTTGCAGACTTTTTGCCGTGGCACACTGTGTTTGTTGTCGTGGCCGCGTTTATGGGTGTCGGCTTGTTGCTGACCTTGCTAATCCAGGAGGCCATTTCCGAACCGAGCCCGCCGAAGACTCTGCGGGATGCGGTTATCGAGCCGTTCCGGGAGTTTGTCGGGCGCAAGGGGATCGCTGCTGCATTATTGATGCTTGCGTTCATGTTTCTCTACAAGCTGGGAGACAACATGGCAACGGCGCTACAGACGCCGTTCTTCGTGGACCTTGGCTTTACGCTGACTCAGATAGGTTCGGTTGCAAAGGCTGCTGCATTGATCGCGGCGACGGTCGGAGGTTTGCTCGGTGGTGTGGTCATGATCAAGCTGGGCATCAACCGTGCGCTGTGGATTTTCGGCGTCGTGCAGGTGGTGAGTATCCTCGGCTTTGCGCTGCTTTCGGTTGTTGGCGCGAACTTGTGGCTGCTCGGCTTTGCGAACGGGTTCGAATATCTCGGGGTCGGGCTCGGGACCGCCGCATTCACGGCGTTTATTGCACGCGCCACAAATCCTGTGTTTGCCGCAACACAGTTTGCGCTGTTTACCGCGCTCACAGCAGTGCCTCGAACTTTGGCAAATGCTGTGACCGGACTGATCGTCGAGAGCGTGGGCTGGACGAACTTTTTTCTCTTATGCACAGCATTGGCGATTCCGGGAATGCTGTTGCTGTTCAAGGTAGCGCCGTGGAATGCCGATGAGTGACACGGCTGAAGTTGCCGTAGGCCGGCTGGACGAGCTCTCCGACCCGGGTTGCCGGGAGTTCAGTATTGGTGATGGCGACTGGCCATTTCTTGGTTTTGTCGTTCGCCAGGGCGATGAGGTCTTTGCCTATCAGAATTTTTGCGCGCACGTAGGGCACCAGCTGAACTGGATGCCCGACGGCTTCTTTAACAAAGACGATTCGGCGATTCAGTGCGCATCACATGGCGCGCTCTACGAAATCGATACGGGTTTATGTTTCGCCGGCCCATGCCGCGGCAAGTCGTTGCGCATCGTTGCGGTTGAAGTGCGAGACGGCGTGATTTATGCGACGGGTCCGACAAGCATGTAAATATCGCGGCCATGGGCCGCTCCTACTGTAGGAGCGGCCCATGGCCGCGATGATCACTATAGTTTTTCGAACCGCCAGTCCCAGATTCGGTGACCCTTCCTGAGGCCACGACGCTCGAACTTCGTCATCGGCCGATCGAGTGGTTTGTCACCATCATGCTCGCGGCGTTCGCTGCAGCGAAACAGCTCCGACCCTGAAAGTATTTCGTCGATGTGCTCTGCGTAATTCGACCAGTCCGTGGCAACGTGCAATGCGCCGCCTTCCGCCAGGCGGTCTGCACATAGCTTAAGGAAGGCGGGCTGAATAATGCGGCGCTTGTGATGTCGTTTCTTGGGCCACGGGTCAGGGAAGTAGAGGTTAATTCGCTGCAAGGAACCGAGCGGCACATTCGCCTCGAGTACCTCGATCGCGTCGTGTGTGATCAACCTCAGGTTCGAAATGCCCGCGCTTTGTGCGCGTAGCAAACAATGCCCAACACCGGGTTCGTGAACCTCGATGCCGAGGTAGTCACAATCGGGATTATCAGCGGCCTGTTGCACGAGCGTTTCACCGTTGCCAAAACCGATTTCGAGTATCCGTGGTGCGGTTCGACGGAACACGGCGTCCAGGTCAATTGCTGTGCTGCCAAGATCGACACCGTAAGCTGGCCATAACTCTTTCAATGCGCGTTGCTGCGGCGGTGTTAGTCGCCCGGTACGACGCACGAAACTGCGAATCGGACGATGCGGTCTCGACGGATTTTCGTTGTTTGTCATCGTTCGGACTAGCTTGCAAACACAACCGGGCTTGTCATTTCGGGGGAGCGTCCGCCAATTGAGTCGTAGAACGAGCGACAAATCGCAAGGTCGGCATCCTTATCGCCGGTCAGCGTCAATGTCGGGCCGAAACCCAGTCGTTTGCCCCGGTAATCGAGGAACGCGAGCACTACCGGCACATTGGCACCGTCGGCAATGCGGTAGAAACCGCTTTTCCAGCCGCGCGTCTTGCTACGGGTCCCCTCGGGTGCCAGGCCGAAATAGAATTGCTCACTCTTGTCGAAGGCGGCGATTGCTTCACTGACGGCCGAATGTGCCTTGTTCCGGTCCAGGGGAATTCCGTTAAAAGCCCGCAGCAGGTTGCCAAGCGGAAACCAGAACATCGAATCTTTCACGAACCAGTTAATGTCCATGCCGATGTAAGTTTTGAAGACGATGGCCCAAAAGCCGTCCCAGTTTGACGTGTGCGGCGCCGCGATAATCACGGCTTTGGAGACATTCGGCACGTCACCAACGATTGTCCAGCCACCCATCCATAGAAAAAGCCTGGCAAGTCGTGGCAAGAACATTAGCAACGAACCCTAATCGTGCCGTGGGCGCGCGACAAAAGCCGCAACAGCAGCAATGGCGTACAGCGCAGCGGCCAAATAGACATTGCCCTCGAGGGCCAGCAGCAAAGTGCCACTGATTACACCGGTCGCCGTGGCGGTAAGCCAGTAACGCTGGCGCTGATGTACCTGCATATCCTCGCGCAGCTTGCGGAATTCGACGACCTGCTTCCTGGCGGCCGGATCTTCCGACGACGCCTGGTCGGCAATCTGCTTGAGAACGGTTGGCAGATCGCGCAGCGACTGACGCAATTGTGGCAGGTTCTCGCGAATGTCTTCGAGCACCGCACGTGGCCGAATCTGATCGTTCATCCAGCGCTTAAGCACCGGATGAGCCGTCTTCCAAAGGTCGAGCTGTGGGTACAGTTCGCGGCCGAGACCTTCGATATTGAAGAGGGTTTTGTGCAGAAGAATCATCTGCGGCTGAATTTCGACATTGAAACGTTGCGCGACGCGAAACAAGCGCATTAACACTTGCGCGAACGAAATTTCCGATAGCGGTTTGTTGAAGATCGGTTCGCAAACTGTTCGCACTGCTGTTTCCAGTTGATCGATACGAGTTCCCTCCGGTACCCAGCCGGAATCGACATGCAATTTTGCGATGCGGTGATAGTCACGATCAAAGAACGCGAGAAAGTTATTGGCAAGGTAGTAACGATCTTCGGAGCTGAGTGTGCCAACGATGCCGAAGTCCACGGCTGCGTACTTCGGTTTGTTGGGATCAGTAGCGATTACGAATATGTTGCCCGGATGCATGTCCGCGTGAAAGAAATTGTGGCGGAACACCTGCGTGAAAAAGATCTCGACACCGTTCTCTGCCAGCACCTGGATGTTCGCGCCAGCTTCGCGCAGCGCGTCCATATCGCTAATTGGAATGCCGTAGATGCGTTCCTGAACGAGCACCTCGGGCCGGCAGTAATCCCAGTAGACATCCGGGACATACAGCATCTCCGACGCGCCGAAATTTCGCTTGAGCTGCGCTGCATTGGCCGCTTCACGCATCAGGTCGAGTTCGTCAATTACGGTTCGCTCGTACTCGGCCACAACATCAAGAGGCCGCAAGCGTTTGCCGTGCTCCCAGTACTTCGCGGCAAGCCCCGCGATCATGCGTAATACGTCGAGGTCGCCTTCAATCTGTTCCTGAACGCCGGGCCGCAACAGCTTGACTACGACCTCCTGGCCGTTTTGCAGCTGTGCCGTATGCACCTGTGCAATGGATGCTGCTGCCAGCGGTTCGACATCGAAGCGCTTGAAGACATGCGCTACTGGTTCTCCATAAACCTCGTCGAGAATGGCGATGGCCTGTTCGGCCGGAAAAGGGGGCACGCTGTCCTGCAGCTTGGCGAGTTCGTCCGCAATATCCACCGGCAAGAGATCACGGCGGGTCGATAGCGCCTGGCCGAACTTTACAAAGATCGGGCCCAGTTCTTCTAGCGCCAGGCGAATGCGTTCGCCGAGAGGTGCAGACGTGTCGCGCCGACGAGGCAGGACGTAGAAGAAAAACCGCAGCGGTCTCAGTAAGTGTGTCTCGCGGATAAAGTCGTCCAGCCCGTACTTGACCAGGATGCGCTGGATACTGAGGATTCGTCGAAGAATGCGCCAGCGTGGCAAGGTCAGGCTCCGTCGCCGAGACGATCGAACCTGGCCTCAAGGCGGGCAACGTCATCGCGCAAAGCATGCAGTTGCCTGGTGAAACGCTCAACCTCGTAGCGGCTCGGCAAGTCGCGACTTTCTTCCTGTAAAAACTCGCGAATATTTGAGCCCATCGTAGAGCGGGCATCACGAGACCAGCTGCCAACGCCCCTGGCGAAATTTCCGAGCCGATGCGCAGCTGCATCCCCGATCAGCGAAGATAACTCTTCCTCGACATCGGGCTTCGCGCAGTCAAGCAACTCCTGAAATGCCTTGGCGGTTTGGACGTTCCCCGTTATCTCCAGCCAGCCATCTCTCAGCGCCTCTTCGCCGCTGCTTCCCGCCATGCGGGCAAGCGTCAGCAAAGAGCCAGTGATCAGGAGGTCCGGATCCGAATCCGAGTCTGTGGCGAGGGCTATCACGCCATCGCTGATTTCAAAATACATGGCCAGCGCGGTATTACGAACGCGAACCGCAACGGTCGTGCCGTCAAGACGTTCGCACAATTCACGGGCTGCTGTTGTCTCGCCGATATTGCGGTTGAGGATCCTGGTGATGGGGCGGAGTACGCCTTCGAGGGGGTTCATTGCGGCCGCGCCTAAATGCGATAGCCGATGTGCAGGGCAACAATGCCACCGGCGAGATTCTGATAACTGCAGCGCTCAAACCCGGCTTCCTCCATCATGCCGAGGAGTTCTTCCTGGTCGGGGTGCATGCGGATGGATTCGGCAAGGTACTGGTAGCTGTCTTCGTCTTGTGCGACCAGCTTGCCAATGACGGGCAGTACCTTGAACGAGTAAAGGTCGTAGGCGGGCTTAAGCACCTTGCGGGGCTGCGAGAACTCGAGGATCAACGCTTTGCCGCCAGGTTTGAGAACGCGCCACATCGACCGCAGGGCTGCGCCTTTATCCGTTACATTACGAAGCCCGAACGCGATCGTAATACGATCGAACGTCCTGTCGTCGAACGGCAGATCTTCAGCGTTTAGCTGAGCGATGGAGTAATTGCCTGCTGCGCCGGCATCGACGAGCCTTCTTCGACCCTGCTCGAGCATGGCTGCGTTGATATCGGCGAGCACCACGTGGCCGTCGGGACCGACCTGGCGAGTGAACTTCAGAGCGAGGTCGCCAGTGCCACCGGCGAGGTCGAGAACGTGATGGCCCGGCCGGACAGCGGCCTGGTCGACCGTGTGTCGCTTCCAAAGACGGTGCATACCCCCTGACATCAGATCATTCATGATGTCGTAGCGCGAAGCTACCGAGTCAAATACATCGCGTACGAGGCCGGCTTTGTCCTCGGATGGCACAGTCTTATAGCCGAAATGGGTGGAATCGGCGGGTGTGTCAGCTTTGCTCATGATGGAGTGTTATTCGGTCTTTTCGCGAGCATACCCTGCTGCTGCCAGACGGTCGAGGTAACGGCGCCAGTTTGCGTTCATATCCTGACCCAATTGGTAGAGATAATCCCAGGAATACAGCCCGGTATCGTGCCCGTCGTCGAACACAAGGCGCACGGCATAGTGTCCCACAGGGTCGATACTGGTGATGGCGACATCTTCCTTGCCGGTTTGCAGCGTTTCCTGCCCCGGCCCGTGGCCGACTACTTCGGCGCTGGGTGAGTGCACGCGCAGGTACTCAAAAGTAAACCTGAACTCAACATCCTCGAAAGCCACGACCAATAGCCTGGACTTTTTGCGCAGACGAATCTCGGTAGGCGTCATCAGAGGATGTACCGACTGAGGTCTTCATCCCTCGCCAGTTCGGCAAGGTGTTCATCGACATAAGCCGCGTCAACGGTTAGCTGCGTTCCGCTTTTATCAGATGCTTCGAAGGAGACTGTCTCCAGCAATCGCTCCATGACCGTGTGCAGTCGCCGCGCACCGATGTTCTCGGTGTTTTCATTTACCTGGAAAGCAACCTCTGCGATGCGTTGCACGCCATCGTCGGTAAACTCGACCTTAACCTCTTCGGTCGTAAGCAAGGCTTTGTACTGTAATGTCAGCGAGGCATCCGGCTCGGTCAGAATCCTGACAAAGTCATTGGTCGTCAGGGACTTGAGTTCGACGCGAATCGGGAAGCGACCTTGCAGTTCGGGAATGAGGTCCGAAGGCTTGGCCACGTGAAACGCACCCGATGCTATGAACAGAATGTGATCTGTCTTGACCATGCCGTACTTGGTGTTAATGGTCGAACCCTCAACGATAGGTAACAGATCTCGTTGCACGCCTTCGCGTGATACGTCGGCACCCTGTGTTCCTGAGCGGCTCGCAACTTTGTCGAGCTCATCGAGAAACACAATGCCATGTTGCTCAACCGCCTCGAGCGCGCGCGATTTGAGTTCTTCCTCGTCGAGCATTTTCGCCGCTTCTTCATCGGTTAGCTGTTTAAGTGCGTCCTTTACCTTGAGCTTGCGAGTCGTGCGGCGATTGCCACCGAGATTCTGGAACATGCCCTGTAACTGATTGGTCATTTCCTCCATGCCCGGCGGTGCCATTATCTCCACGCCAACGGGCATGGCCTGGATTTCAACCTCTATTTCCTTGTCGTTGAGCTTGCCTTCACGCAGCATCTTGCGAAATTTCTGCCGTGTGTCGTCGCCTGCCGGCGCCCTTTCGGTATCAGCGGTGAAGCCAATGCCCTGCGATGGCGGCGGCAACAGGGCGTCGAGTACGCGTTCTTCCGCGGCGTCTTCAGCGCGGTAACGTACCTTCAACATCTCCTCTTCGCGAATCATCTTGATGGCAATATCCATGAGGTCGCGAACAATACTGTCCACCTCGCGGCCCACATAACCGACTTCGGTGAACTTCGTTGCCTCGATCTTGATAAACGGTGCTTTGGCGAGCCTCGCGAGGCGCCGCGAGATTTCCGTCTTGCCGACGCCTGTCGGGCCAATCATCAGGATATTCTTGGGCGTGATCTCACTGCGCAGTGGTTCATCTACCTGCACGCGACGCCAGCGATTGCGCAGAGCGATCGCAACAGCGCGTTTGGCTTCGTCCTGGCCGACGATGTGCTTGTCCAGTTCCTGGACGATTTCTCTTGGGGTCATCTGAGACATATTATTTAGCCGGTAGCTCTTCAACGACGATGTTCTGATTTGTAAAGACGCAGATTTCGCCGGCAATACCCAACGCGGTTTCAACGATCTCTCTCGCGTCAAGCTTGGTATTTCGCAGCAGCGCGAGCGCAGCGGCCTGCGCGTATGGTCCGCCGGAGCCAATGGCCATCAGGTCGTGCTCGGGTTCGATGACATCACCGTTTCCGGAGATGATAAAGGAGGTCCCCTCGTCCGCAACACACAGCAGAGCTTCGAGACGGCGCAGGCGTCGATCGGTGCGCCAGTCCTTGGCAAGCTCTATAGCGGCACGAGTGAGGTTGCCGTATTGCTCGAGTTTGCTTTCAAACAGCTCGAATAGCGTGAAAGCGTCGGCGGTTCCACCCGCGAAACCCGCGATGACACGGCCATCGGCCAGTCGCCGCACTTTGCGGGCATTACCCTTCATGACGGTGTTGCCCATGCTGACCTGGCCATCGCCGGCAATAGCAACTTTGCCATTGCGGCGTACCGAGACAATGGTTGTCCCTCGAAATTGATCCATGCTGGTCTACCTTTTCCAGTGGCTGTTGTCGGAGCGCCCCATGGGCGCGATCGCGCCCATGGGGCGCTCCGACACTTATTTTTTCTTCCGCGCGCGAGGATGAGTTTGGTCGTATATCTGGGCTAGATGCTGGAAATCAAGGTGTGTGTATACCTGGGTCGTAGAGATATTTGCGTGTCCCAGCAACTCCTGAACACCGCGCAGGTCATGGCTCGATTCAAGCAGGTGTGTCGCGAATGAGTGCCGAAACAGATGCGGAGAGACATTGGTGTCGATTCCCTGCTGCTTCGCCCAATGTGTCACCCGGGCCTGCACAGATCGCCGGCTTAGCCGGCTGCCGCGGTTGCTGACGAACATCGCTGTTTCCGTCGCGGGTGCGTAGTCGCCTCGAGAGCGATACCATTTTCGTATTGCTTTGAGCGCCACTCGGCCAACCGGCACGATACGGTCCTTGTTGCCTTTGCCGGTAACGCGCACGGTGGCGTCCTGTAAATCGACATCGCCGACGTTGAGGTCGGTCAGTTCTGCCAGCCGCAGCCCGGATGAGTACAGCAGCTCGAGGATGGCTCGATCGCGGTTGATGATCGTGGTGTCACCCGGGATGTCGAGCAGACGCGCCATGCGATCGGCATCGAGGTTGCCCGGTAGCCGCTTGCCGGACTTTGGCGCCGATACCGAGACGACCGGATTCGTCTTTACGTATTTTTCACGCAGCAGGTAACGAAAAAAAGTTCGTGTCGCGGACAGCCGCCGCTGGATGCTTCTTGCCGACAGCCCCCGCCGATAGCAGGCGGCGGAATAGCTTCTGATGTGCTCGCTGTCGACGCCGGCCCAATTCCCGATCGCCTGTTCATCGCAGAAAGCAGCGAGCGCGTCGAGGTCGCGGCCATAGTGTTTACACGTGAGGTCGGAGAGCCGGCGCTCATACCTGAGGTGGTCGATGAACTTGCCGATCCAGTCTTTTTCGGCATCGTCCAAGGGACGGCCTCCTGAGTTCAATACCGCTTAAGAGCTCCGGCAACCAGGTCCCCGAGCCGAGCGAGGAAATCGATGCTCATGCCAGGGTGAAAACGGTCGGCGTCGTTGCTGCCAACGGCCAGAAAGCCGATTTGAGATTTTTCGCCCAGCGGTACGAGCGCTACAGAGCCAATATCTGCAGCATCGTCGCGGAACAGGTATTCGAGTTGAGAATCACGCACCTGCCCGCATCGGGGGCCCTTGCCTTTCAGGAAGGTCGCAAAAGGTTTCAGGGCGTTGTCATTTCGGTCGATGACCTGAAAAAACCGGCCGGCATCGATATCCTCAAACATTGTTGGGTCGCCAAAATGGACCAGAACGGACTGATCGGCACCGAAGCCGCTGCGCATGGCTTCCTCGATACAGGTAATAGACGCAAGCAGGTCGCGAGCTGCCAGCAATTGCAGCGTCAATTCGTGGATTTTAGCCGAGAGGACGTCATTAGCGCGCGCGACCTCGATAAGTTCCTTGAGCTGGCGTTTCTGCCGCAGCTCCTTCTGCCGCAGTATCGAAACCTGCCGCTCGACCAGGGACACGGTGCCGCCCGAACCATGCGGTAATTGCAGCGACCTCAGCAACGCGCCATGGCGTTCAAAAAAGTCGGGGTGAGCGTCGAGGTAGTCATGAATCGCCTGCTCCGAAATTTCTTCTTCGACGAACTCCGGCTTGCGTTGTGTGCTCATAAATCCACTGTTCCTTCGCTAATCAATTCGGCTTCACCGGTCAACCATACGCCGTCGGCTTCGCCACGCCAGCTTACCACGAGTTGCCCTCCGGGCATCTGCACGGTGACTTCGTTGTCGAGATGTCCCAGGCGTTGACCTGCAACGACAGCGGCGCAGGCTCCCGTACCGCAGGCCAGGGTTTCTCCAACCCCTCGTTCGTATTCGCGCAAGTCGATAGTGCCGCGATCGCGAATTTGCATGAAACCGACATTGGTCCCGGCAGGGAACCGCTTATGGCATTCGATCGCAGGGCCAAGTGTGGCAACGTCGGTAGATTCCAGGTCGCTGACCTCGACCACGCAATGCGGATTGCCCATCGAGAGGACTGAGGCATTGATCGTGGTTCCCGAAATCTCAAGTGGATACTGGTCGGCTTGCGCCTCGGCGGAAAACGGCACAAGCCGCGGATCGAACTCAGGCGGCCCCATGTTGACGGCTATGCGACCGTCGTCCAACACGATTGCCACAATCGTTCCGGCCGGGCTTTCCAGCGCGAACGACTTCTTCTGGCCGGATTCCCGGGCAAGCATCCAGAAAACGCATCGAACGCCATTGCCGCACTGTTCGCATTCCGAGCCATCTGCATTGAAAATACGGTAGGACGCTGACGTGGTGCTGTTCTTCGCAGGTCCTACCCACATCAACTGATCGAAGCCCGGACCTGTTTTGTCATCCCCAAGGAGTCGTATTTTCTCGGCCGAAGGGGGCGGCAGGTTGGTTTCGCGCTGGTCGACAACGACGATCAGATTGCCGGCGCCGTGCATTTTGAGATAGGCAAGCTGCATGGGTGGAGTTTAACTCGCGAGCGTGTGTATTTTGCCGTCGAAAGTCAGGGTAATAAAACTCAAGTACGACGGATGGACATTTGATGTCGGCGGCTGTAGTTTACATAAAACTTATAACAACATTGCCCTTGAGGAGTGGTCATGCGGCACATAATGGTTTTGAATGCGAAAGGCGGCTGTGGCAAGAGCACAATTGCTACTAATATTGCATCGTATTTTGCGAATGAAGGCGCGAGTGTTGGACTCGCTGACTACGATCCACAGCGTTCGAGCCTCGACTGGCTCGAGAGGCGTCCCGACAACCGACCGACGATAGCTGCTGTTGCAGCCTTTGAGGACGGGCTTCGGCATGCTCCTCGCAACATTGACATCATGGTCGCCGATGCGCCGGCGCGATCCCATGGCAAGGAATTGACAGATCTCGTCAAGCACGCCGAGACTATCGTTGTGCCGGTTTTACCGTCGACCATCGACATGCAGGCCACGTCGACATTTCTCAAGGAATTGCAGGGCGTCCACAAGGTAGAGCGCAAGCAGGTCAAAATCGCTGCGATCGCTAACCGCGTCCGCGACAACACCCTTATCTATGGCGATCTCGACGAGTACCTGACAAAGGCTCGAGTGCCGTACGTCGCGGCACTGCGCGAAGCCCAGAACTACGTTCGTGCCTATACGCGCGGCATCGGTATATTTGAGTTACCCGAGTACCTCGCCTGGCCCGATTGGTCCGAGTGGGAACCGCTCACCGCATGGCTTCGGAGCGTCCGCAGCCAGCCGTAAGCCCGGCGATCGATCCGTATGACTTCGCCACATCGGAGGGTAACTTCGATGCGGCGGAACAGGCGATGGTCTTGGTGAAAACAGATAGCAAGGCCATCAGGGCCTGCTCTTGACCTAAAGCGGCCTGGGCAAGCAAGCAGCATGAAGTAATGTAACGACCGATTCTTGTCGCACCCCCGTCTAATGAATAGAAGCACAGAAATTCGCCGAAGGAGAAACGGCGAGTGCTTTATCCATGTGTCAGGGAGAACAGATATGAACAAGACAAGTAAGAATCGTTTTATCGCTGTTATTACCGCGGCGATCACGATGGGTATCGCCGGCGGTAGCGCGATGGCGACGACGGTGGAAGTCCCGTTGCCGGCTCCTGGTGAATTTACGACGGACATTAGTAACAAATACTGGCCGTTGCCAACGGGTGCCACATTCGCCTACATGGCAGAAACGGAAGACGGTTGCGAGTACAACAAGCTGGCCGTTACGTACGATACCAATTTGATTGAGATCGACGGTGAGACTTACACCACGCTGATTGTTCGCGACCAGGAGTGGGAAAGCGAAGAATGCGACCCGTCGTCGGCCACGTTGGCGGAAGATACGCACGATTTCTACGCAATGGATTCGCACCAAAATGTCTGGTACTTCGGCGAAGATACCTGGTCGATAGACGAGGAATCGGAATTTTGTTCGGATGACGGCGCGTGGCTGGCGGGTGAAGACGACGCCGAGGCAGGCACCGTCATGCTCGGTAACCCGAGGTCGGGTGACCGATATCAGCAGGAATATTGGGAAGAGGAAGCCGAAGATTGGGGCGCGGTGTTAAGGCTCAATGCCAAGGTATCGATTGACTTCGGTGATTTCGAGGACTGCCTGATGACCCGCGAATGGACACCGCTGGAACCGGGTGAAGTCGAGCACAAGTTCTACTGCCCGCAACCCGGCGACTCTGGGCCCGGCCTCATGTTCATCGAGGAGTTAAAGGGCAAGACCGTATACGTCGAATACGTCGGTACGGATTTTGACTTTGATCTGCCAGGTGACGCAGCTGACGGTTTCGAATTTCCGGCGATGGAAACGGTTGGCTCTTGCACAATGCCGCCAGAATAAGACTGAAGCATTAGCAAGAATCAAAGTGGCGCGGCGGCCTGAGCCGCCACGCCCGGGTTTTGCGGCGTTAAGGCCCTTTGCTAAGTGGGATCCTGTGGTCTATTGCCGTCAGGAATGCAACGATGCGCG
>JAOTUU010000233.1 GCA_029863705.1 Gammaproteobacteria bacterium | reverse complement strand
GCACCGGCAAACGGAATATCACCGAGGAACGGCACCTTCGTGACCGTCTCGCGGCGTTCTGTTTCATAAATACCGCCCAGAACGACCGTCTGTCCGTTAGCGACAAGAACCTGGGTCTCTACGGAGCGCGTATCGATACTCGGCACCGTACCGCCAAGACCGCCTGTCGAGATGATCTCGCCGACGTTGTCCTTGCTTACCCGGAGATCCATGATGATGTTGTTGTCCGGCGTAATTTGCGGCGTAACAACCAGCTCGAGAACAGCCTCTTTGAACTGGATCGTCGTCGCACCCGAAGATGCCGACTGCTGGTAGGGAATTTCCACGCCCTGCTTGATTGTCGCTTCTTTCTGGTTCGCAGTGATAACGCGTGGAGTCGATACGATCTCACCGCGACCCTCGGCTTCCATCGCTGTCAACTCAAGGTCGACCAGGTAGTCGTTCTCGAGCACGGCCAGCGAAAAACGGCCCGCAGCAGCGCCAACGGGTACAGCGACATTATAACGATTAGTCAGCGAGGGATATTCGAGCAGGAAAGGACTTGTCGGATCGGCCTGGTTTTCAAGATAGGTACTGATCATGTTGTCAGTACCCTGGCCGGAGCCGCTGATCGCCGTGAGGCCCGTATTGCTTTCGTTGAATGCGGTTAAACCCAGGCGTATACCGAGATCACGACTGAAATCGTCATTGACGACAACGATGCGTGACTCGATCAAGACCTGCTTGATCGGAATATCCAGGGTTCGAACCAGGCGGCGAATGTTCTGCAATCGCTCTGCTGTATCCTGAACCAGAAGCGTGTTCGTGCGATCGTCGACGCCAACGCTGCCCCGATCCGACAGCAACGGATTGCCGCCACTATCGGCCTGAATCAACGCCGCGATATCACTCGCTTTGGCGTAGTTGACCTGCAGGAACTCGGAGTATGTTGGCTCCAGCTCTCTAATCGCCATCCTGGCCTCTAGATCCGCTGTTTCGCGCGCCGCAATTTCCCGCGCAGGCGCAACAATGATCACATTGCCGTTCTGGCGCATGTCCAGGCCCTTGGTCGTCATCACGATATCCAGGGCCTGATCCCAGGGAACATTGCGCAGGCGCAGCGTTACGTTGCCCGAAACCGTATCGGAGACAACGATGTTCTTGCCCGAAGTCTCGGCAAGCAACTGAAGTACAGCGCGTGTCTCGATGTCCTGGAAGTTCAGCGTCAGGCGTTGGCCCTCGTATTCCTTGGTCTCCGAGAACAGGCTCGATTCATCCTTGCTTTGCTCAGATGCGGGGTTAATTTCGATCGTGAATTCATTGTCCGACTGATAGGCGAGCTGCTCAAACTTGCCGTCTGCCGAAATAACAACACGTGTATCGAGGTTCGTGCGCAGTGTGTCAACGGTCGTGACCGGGGTCGCGAAATCCATGACATCAAGACGGCGCATCAGCTCCGCCGGCAGGCTCGTGTCTTTAAAGACAGCAACAACTCGGCCACCTTCCTGACGAATGTCGACCGGGGTTGACGGGTCGGTCAGGTTCACGATAACTCGGCCACCGCCCTCACGCGTACGACGGAAATCTACGCTTGAAATCGCACGGCTGCCGGGTGCGGCGTAAGAACGGGTTTCGGATGCCGGGGCGCTGGCGAACTGGGTTGTCCCTGCGCTGTAGTCATCCCCGCCACCCAGGGTGACGATTACCGTGTTACCGCTACGGCGAGTCTCGTATTCAACCATGGAACCGAGGTTAAGCACGACCCGTGTACGGCCGTTTGCTTCAGCTGTGAGCACCGTATCGAGCGGCCCGAGATTCACATCGCGGCGGCGTGAACTCAATCCCAACGTTGTGTTGGGCAGATCGAGCGCGATCCTCGCAGGATTCTCGATCGTGAACGCCAGCGGCTCGGGTGCTGTGTCACTCATGATCAGCTTCAGCTCGACACGCTGGCCGGGCAGACTCTGCACCTGAATGTCCTGCAGCCGGTTGCCTTCCTGTGCGCTGGCAGTCGCGCCCCAGAAAAGCAGCAGTGCTGCCTGTGCCAATGCGGCCAGCTTTATCACCGTCATGCGATGACCGACCGTCGGTTTGCTTTTGAGCATCATTCCAATTACTCCCAGTTCCATTCAGGTGTCAGTCTGCTAGACCGACTGCGGCATCTCTCTCGATATAGCCGCCGATTCCATCAGATATAATTTCGACCAATGCGACTTGCGATTCAGAAACTTCCGTGATTCGTCCGTCGTTTTGCCCCATGTAATTTCCGGGAACAACTCGGTGAATCAATCCGTCTGCTGTTCGTATGAGGCCATAATTCGTGTTGCCCATGTACAGGGTTCCAACCATGCTCAATGTATCCAGCGGAAAGTTCTCGAGATACTCACGGCTCCGGTCCCGATCGGGGCGTGTACCGCCCGAAGCGCTGCTTGCCTGCGGTGTATCCGGTATGAACGGCGAGCGCATGCCCTCCTTGTCAGCGACATACATGAACACTTCATAGGGCGTGATTTCCGGAAGCGGTTCAATCCGTCCGCCCGGCTTCGCCTTGACCTCGTTGATGTACTGATCCAGGTCATCCATGTCGCCCCCGCATGCTGCGAGTCCGACGGCCGCCAAAATCAGAATCATGGCGTGTTTGGTTATTTGGGGAGCGCGCATTGTCACTTCGCCTCCTCGTCAAGATAGCGGTAGGTTTTGGCCGTAACCTCGATGCTCAGGCTGTCGAATTTATTCTTGTCTTCTTTCGTAATGTTGATGTTATGCAAGGTCACGATTCGAGGCAGTGCAGCAATGCCGCTTACAAAATTTCCAATCTCGTGGTATCCGCCTGTCAGACGAATCTTGATGGGCTTTTCTGCATAAAAGTCTCTAGGGATTTCGCCCTGCGGAACAAACAGTTTTTCCTGCAAGCCCGCTGCGAGCCCGGTCTGTGAAATATCCACGATCAGGCTGGGTATTTCCGTCTTGCCAGGAAGCTGCCTGAGCATCGTTCCGAAAGACTGTTCGATCTGGGAAAGCTGCGCTTTGTAAGCGTCGTAGTTGGCCGCCTTGCGCTGCTTGTTCTCAAACGTTACCCGGAGCTGCTGTTCTTCCTCCTGAACTCGGCTAAGCTGCGGTGCCTTGTCCTGAATGATGAACCAGTAAATGCCAAGCCCCAATACGACTGCGAACACGATTACGATGACACCAATACGGAAGGGCAGCGGCCAACGGCCGACATCATTGACGTCCAGGCTCTGGAGTTCCTCAATGAGATTCATTCCGCCTCCTCCGCTTCGCCATCCTTGTGCCATTGTTTCAGGTAAACGATGAACTCCGCCTTGCGAGATGCGCCGGACTGTTTGGTCTCGACCCGCTCAACCTCGGGGTCGGATAACCAACTCGACGCATCGATCTGGCGCATCAGAGCTGACACTCGTGTACTGGACTGCGCCACGCCGCGAATCTCGACTCGTGAACCTGTTTGTTTCATGCCGGTAAGGTAAACGCCCTCCGGCAATAACCGCACCAGCTCATCAAAAAGATGGACGATCTCCGGGCGGCTCTTCTGCAGTTCCTCGATAATTTCCATTCGCGCGAGCAGGCGTTCTTTTTGCCGCTCCAGGCCATTGATCTCGGTAATGCTCTTGTCAAGCTCTACGATCTCGTCAGTCAACCGCTTATTGCGTGCTTCCTGCCCCGAGATCATCTGTGAGTAGACAAAAATCGTCGCAACGACGACCGCGATTGCGGCGACTACCGCGCCAGCGCTGGCTACGCCGAAATCTCGTTGGCGTTTCTTACGCTCTGCCTCGCGCCACGGGAGTAGATTAATACTAGGCATATTAGTCGAAGCTCCTCAGTGCAAGGCCGCAGGCCGTAAGAAGTGCAGTCGCATCTTTGTTGACGCCCTGCGACTTGGCCTTCGACGAAATTTTCATTTGTCCGAGTGGATCACCAACCTCGGTCGGAATACCTACGCGACTCGAGATGACGTCGGCTATACCGGGGATATTCGCACAACCGCCGCAAACCAGGATCATGTCCGGTTGCTCACGACCGCCGCCCGAGGCCAGGTAGAACTGCAGTGAACGGCTGACCTGCTGGGTCATGTCGTCAATAAACGGCTCCAGGACTTCGGGTTGATAATTGCTTGGCAGGCCACCTTGCTTCTTGGCGCGGCCCGCGTCTTCCATCGACAGCCCGTAAGTGCGCATGATTTCCTCGGTCAGCTGCTGGCCGCCGAAGTTGAAGTCACGCGTATAAACAACTTTCAGGTCATAAAGTACGCTGAAGGTCGTGCTGCTGGCGCCGATGTCGACAACCGCTACCGACTGTCCCATGCCACCGTCGGGAATCTGGTGACTCAACAGGCGACAGGCGTTCTCCAGTGCGAAGGCCTCGACATCGACGATCTTCGTCGCCAGGCCCGCCGCGGTGACCGCAGACTGGCGCTGCTCGACGTTCTCCGTTCGTGTCGCTACCAGCAACACGTCCATGAGCTCGGGATCTTTTTCATTCGGCCCAATCACTTCGTAGTCGAAGCTGACCTCTTCCATCGGGAATGGAATGTACTGGTCGGCCTGAATCTCGACCTGCCCTTCGAGGTCTCGCGCGGAGAGGCTGGAGGGCATCTGAATGACTTTGGTAATGGCCGCATCACCACTGATGGCGACGGCCACATCGGTTGCCTTGGCCCCGGCCCGCTTTACGGCGCGTCGAATAGCCTCGCCGACGGCTTTCGCGTCGACGATCGCTTTTTCGCTGACCGAACTGGGAGGGGTAGGCTCTGCTGAGTAAGACTCGACCCGATAGCGCTTTCCACTCTGGGTAAGCTCAATCAGTTTGACCGACGATGTCGTGATATCGAGGCCCAGCAATGGCTGTGATTTATTGCCAAAAAGCACGTATTTTTCCTTCTAAGTCGGTAAGTTGCGAGCCAATTGTAGGTTGGGCATTAGCAATTCGATTTAACTATATATCAATAAAATGTTAAATAAAACGTGACTTTGTTCACGATCCAACAATCCCTATAGTAATGCGGCCCGATGCGTACATTCCGTGAACCAGTCGGCGACTGAGACCGAGACTCGTTATTGCAGCATTCAGCAATGCGCGTCTATCATCGGCCGCCT
>JAOTUU010000232.1 GCA_029863705.1 Gammaproteobacteria bacterium | reverse complement strand
TTGTACTGCGCGATCGATTCGCCGGGCCGCATACACCGGACACCTCTGTACGCAAAGCCTGGACGGCTGTCAGCTTTCGCGCCGATACGCTCTTGATGGCGGAGCGTACCGGACCGGAGTCGCCACAATCGGGCGCCCGGTTCATCGACAATGTACTCATGATAGGGGGCGGAATCCCGGTGCCGGTGTCGGGTTCAATCGTTGCCGGGATTGGTATCTCAGGCGCGCCCAGCGGGAAGGCGGATCACGCTTGCGCCCAGGCAGGCATTGACGCGGTGGCAGAGAAACTCGAGCTCGCTGACTAGCCGGCGCAGGTTCCTGAGTACAATATCAGGGTCGAATGACCACATACCCTTGCTGCGACCGCTCAACCAGTCGGGCTACTCCGGTTTGGACCGTTATGGCTGTCGCAATCAGTTGCGGCCGCTTACCGGTTTCTCTTTCGATGCTCTCGACCGTATTCAAACAGCCCACAAAGCGGACCCCATTGACCAGCAGGCTCGCGATGCGCTCGTGGTTTGGATTATCCGGATACAACAGCGCAATCCCCGGGCCGTAGGTGACAATCTCTATATCGACGAAATCGGGTCCGCCATGATGTTTGATCAGGTTGTTGGCGACGCTGAGCACTCGTGATTGTGATTCGGCGTCTCCGTCGGCAAGCTGCAAAACGATATGCGCCTCGGCAAACGGTTTGTCACCCTCCTCAGCGAATACAACAGCTCCCAGAAAACCACCAACAATCAGGGGCAGTGAGATCAGTAATTTAAATCTCATTCGAGCATCTCCTCAGTTTGGTCCGGGATACTCTGTCAGACCCGGATTGGCACCGACGCCCTTCAGTATCGGCGTATCCAGTTTGCCGACGCGCGCGACTTTCTGGTCCTTCAAATAGGTCGCCACAACCGCCCATATCGGCGGGCCAGGCGCCTCGCTGCCGACCGTTGCCCATCCGGCCACCCGGTAACGTTTGCTCGCGTCCACGAGAGTCCCGTCTTCCAGGGTCATATTGGAAATACGACTCCCGGAGGCAGCCTTGGGCTCACAGACGTAATTCATCCCGCCAACACGAACCATGTCTCCACCCTGTTGGTAGAAAGGATCCGGATTGAACAGGTTGTCGCAGACGTCTTCCAGGATCAGTTTGATCTGCTCACCACTCATCTCCTGAACGTAGGTTCCAGGATAGGTTATGCAGGTCTGGTCCAGCACCCGTTCCATGGTCACGGTATCGCCGGGCAGAACACTCGTTCCCCATCTGAATCCCGGCGAGAACGCAATCTGGCTATCACCTACTGCCCTTTGTGCATCACAAATGATCTGGTCGAACGTACCGTTGAAGTTGCCTCGCCGATACAACAACTGATCGGCGATCGCGAGTGGTTCGTCGAGAGCGTCCAGCCATGGCTCGCGTACCCCGGCAATGTAAGCGCTCATTTCAGGATCAGCCGGCAGCAGATTGGCGAACACCGGCAATAATCGATACCGAAAACCGCGCACTCCGTTTGTGCCGAAGTCCAGATCCAGAACACCCAGGAACTTGCCGTTGGAGCCGGCGTTCGTGACGATAGTCTTGCCCGAAGAGTTTTTCACAACGATTGGCAGAGGCACGCCGTCATGCGTATGCCCACCCAGAATCGCATCCAGGCCTGTCACCACGCGGGCAAGCTTGAGGTCGACATCCATGCCGTTGTGTGACAGCAAGACTACCGCGTCGGGCTTGTCGCGGCTGCGAATACTGTCAATCAAACTCTGAAGTTCGTCGGCACGAATGCCAAATGTCCAATCAGGAATGAACCGCGACGGGTTGGCAATCGGCGTATACGGGAACGCCTGGCCGACGATTGCGATAGTTCGACCGCCTACTTTGCGAAGTGTGTAGGGCCGAAATACGTGGCCCGAATCCTCGTCATACGCAGACGCTCCTTCGAACATCGCATCGTCTGTGAGTCGGACGTTTTGGGCTAAGAATTCACCCGCGAATTCGCCGATATTCTGCAAAACCTCAGAGTCCTGGTAGGTGAACTCCCAGTGCCCGGTCATGACATCAACGCCCAATAGGTTACATGCGCCCACCATGTCGCGGCCGCGGGTCCAGTAGGCCGTTCCGGAGCCCTGCCAGGTATCACCGCCATCGAGTAACAAGGAATTTCCAGGCCCGCTTTCCTGTCGCAGGCGATTCACCAGGGTTTGTAAATGCGCGAAGCCTCCAACTTTGCCGTACACCTTCGCAGCTGCAGTGAAATCCAGGTGACTGATAGCGTGTGCAAACTCAGTACCAGCTTGAATACCGGCATAGTCAAGCAAGGCCTGCCCGACCAGATGCGGTGGCCTGTTGAATGCATCACCAAATCCCAGGTTGACGTTGGGCTCCCTGAAGTGGATGGGCAGCAACTGTGCATGACAATCCGTAAAGTGCAGCAGTCGTGCCTGGCCAAACGGCGCAGCAGCATAAATATCGGATTGGCCGGAACTTCGGCTTGCTACGCAGCCTGTCGCTTCTGAGGCCACGCCAGCTATTGCCAGCAGCCTTATGAATTCTCGTCTATCCAAACCGCACCTCGACTTCGTTATTTCAGATGTGCCTCAAGACGTTTCATTGAACGACGCGCCCCGACCATGCATCAGCCTCGTGCTGCGCCTGTTTTATCGCCGTCTCAGCCTGGAATTGGGCGAGTTCGAGCAACGAATTGCTGCGCTCCATGTCACCTCGAGTTGCTTCTGTCTTTGCCTGCTTGATGAGTTCCTCAGTCTGGAGCCACTCCGCTCCGGCCTCTGCCGCCATCACGCGCATGCGCTCTACCTCCGCGAATCGCCTTTCTAATCCTGTCGAGCAGCCAGACTGTGCAACCAGAACCGTCGCCATCAACATCAGATTCACGAACACCCTCATTTCCGGGCACCTGGTCCATTCACATCCAGTCCATTTCCCATGTAGCTTAGAAAATACTCCAGGTTCCTGAACTCTGTGCTCTGCAGCGCGAACGGCTTCGCCCGAACGTCACGCACACACCCGGCGAAACGTTTATGCAGCGATATCATCCCTCCAAACTTCGATCGGTACACCGGAAAATGCGTCGTGTGGCCAAGGCTTGCACTGAGCCTGTCCGCCCGCACAAGCTGACCCACCGACGTCACATGACAGTCGGCACATGCGAGATTTAGTTGCCCGCGCTTGGTGTAATAGAAGCGCTTGCCAGATTCATAAGCGTCCAACGCACGCGGATCGTTTTCGGGCACACGGACATCAAGTTTCTTGCCACGACCCTGGAAGGCGAGAAAAGCCGTGATGTCGATTATCTCGTCGTCTCCGTAGGTCAGTGGGGGTTGTTGATTCGCCGCGCGACATTGGTTAATAGCCATCTCAAGTGTCACGACTTCGCCAAGGCGTTCGTCCAGTCGGGGGTAACTAACGCGAATCTCTTGCAATGCCTGTGGAAAACAATCAGCCAGCGTTTTGCCGTTTGCGAAAACGGTTTCCCACCGCTCCTGCCCCTTCTCAATGGCAAATTCGTAGGGTGGAAATTCTTCTATTTCCAGCCACTGGCCGCGCGCATCACTATCTATCGCGTAGATTCCATTAGCGTATTCCGCGAAGGGAATATCCGGAAACCGCGTCTTGTAATACTTGACGAATGCGAGGCGATCTTCTTCCGCTCCGGCCAGGGCAGTTTGCTGCATGAGCAAAGTGGCACCAATCAGAACCACGGCAGCGATTGCTTTTCTCATGTGGCGCGCCGAAATCTACTTCAGCACGGTTTCAATTTCGTCCGTGCCGCCCAGGTTGTCCACCCAACTGACCCTGAGCGTGTCACCAGCTTTCGCACCACGGAATTTGAAACCGAAAAACGGGTTCTTTGACACCGCTGTGCTGAAATTAGCCACCATTACAGTCTTATCGTTATTGGCGAAAGTAAGTTGGGTGATGTGATGTATCGGAACCAACTCCTCGGTCTCGGGATCCTTACGTGCACCGGTTTCCATCGGGTGCAACATCAGGCTCTTAACATCTGCGATATCACCGGAAATTTTGGCTTTGATCTTGATATTGCTCGCCACTATTTATCTCCCTTCTTCACGCGACGCTTATCCACCGCAACCGCCTATTGTCACTTTAACTTGTTTTGCCGTGCTGTAAATTCCATGGTCGGTTTTGACGACGGCCCTTACATCAGACGTTTGACCCATCTTAATCCTGCTTGAAATATCCGGCAGCGTGTCCGGCAGAATTTCGAACGTTGCTGCCATAGGTCTTGGGTTCTTGTCGACGACGATGCTGATGGACTCGACATTTTCAAGGCTGGTGCTGATCGTAACCGGCACCACCGCACCGTTTTCTGCGATTTCGGGTACTTTCAATGTAATTTGATCCGTCGGAATTGTCTGGTCCGTGCCCAGCAGGTTGATCAATGCCTCGCCAGCCGCAGTTGACTCGAAAACCTTGTCTGGCCATGCCGCCGCCAATAGCGTTCTGGGCAAGGCAGCCAGTACCGCAAAACCGACGCTGCCGCTTAAGAAAAACCTTCTTCCTACATGCATTTGGTTCTCTCCATAAATTTGAATCGTCATCACAATGTATAAAGGTAGTCGATTATCAACTCAACCTCTTCTGCCGACAATATCCGGTGACGACAGAACGGCGGCATCCGGCTATTCGAATTACGCAATGTCGCGTCACACACCTGGTTCCTCAGCGTATCGCGATCCGGAAATCGCAATTTCATCGCCAATAGTGGTGGTCCTATGTTCCCTGGCTGCACTCCGTCTTCAATCATGTGACAAGCCAGGCAGTTTCCCTTGGATCTATCTGTTGCAAGCGCCTTTCCCAGCGCCACCTGATCGTCGGGTATCGCAAGTGCTGAATAAGCAAGCAGATACAAGAACGCTAGAAAAACTGCATGCTGACGTTTGTATGCCATGCCACCGCTCAATGAAATATGACGTGAGTTTGCCACCAAGACACAGGAAAGACGATTTACGCACGAGAATTATTCCGCCATGCCGATCGTGTGATCTGCCGCACAGAAGTAATTGTGACACGCGTTTAGGCTGCTGTTGGAGTTCTTCGTTTGGGAAACGGGTGAAATATGAACACTTTCAAGAACAT
>JAOTUU010000231.1 GCA_029863705.1 Gammaproteobacteria bacterium | reverse complement strand
TCAATTGTTCGATGGAGCTTGGCGGTAATGCACCATTTATCGTGCTCGACGATGCGGATATCGACGATGCTGTCGCTGGTGCAATGATCGCTAAAATGCGTAATGCCGGTGAGTCGTGTATTGGCGCAAACCGTTTCTATGTGCATAGCTCTATCGCCGCTGAGTTCGCAGACAAATTTGCCGCGGCCATGGCGGAGCTAAAGGTGGGGCCCGGTCTGGAAGAGGGTGTCGACGTTGGGCCGCTGGTCAATGCAAGTACGAGAGACAAGGTTGAGCACCTCGTCAATGATGCCGTAGCAGGCGGCGCACGTGTGCTCACGGGCGGAAAGCGCCCTGCCGGCCCAGGATTCTTCTATGAGCCAACGGTCGTAACAAATATCGATCCACAGTCAGAAATTCTCAACACAGAGATTTTTGGCCCTGTCGCACCGATCGTTGAATTCGACAAATTGAGTGACGTAATTACTCGTGCGAATGAAACCATCTTTGGATTGGCGGCTTATGTATTCAGCGGCAACGTTGGTCGTGCGCTGTCGGTTGCGCAGCAAATAGATGCCGGAATTGTCGGTGTAAATCGTGGTTTCGTATCAGATCCTGCCGCACCTTTCGGCGGCATGAAGCAAAGTGGCCTTGGTCGCGAGGGGTCACAGGATGGAATGCACGAGTTTCTCGAAAAAAGATACATAGCCGTAGACTGGTAACACCGATCGCGGGCGTTGTGCCGGCAAAAAAAATAGCAGGATACTGAAAATGTCTGAAACGAAGTCCCTACAGCTCGATGCAGCGTGGCTGGAAATCGCCGCGACGCCGTCGGATTGGGATGAAGCTGGTCCGCATACATTGCTCAAGATGCTGAATCACATGCACCTGATCAGGGCGTTCGAAGAAGAAATTCTGAACCTCGATAGAGAAGGCCTTGCACATGGTCCGATGCATGTCAGCGTAGGTCAGGAAGGCGCGGTAGTCGCAGCGATGTCTCTTCTTAATACCGGGGACGGGATTAACGGGCCGCATCGTGGTCACCATTTATTTCTTTCGAAAGCCTTAAACTACGTCGATACCGAAGGCTATGACCCGCGGAGCAAAGCCACGCCAGCGGTCATCGATGATCTGATGTACCGAACAATGGCCGAAATTTTGGGCCTGACGCCGGGCTTCTGTAAAGGTCGTGGCGGCTCTATGCACCTGCGATGGGAAGATGCTGGTGTGTTCGGTACGAACGCAATTGTCGGCGGCGGAGTACCCCTGGCCAATGGCGCGGCCTGGTCGAAGCAACGCCAGGGCAAAGGCGAAGTCGTATTCACATTTTTCGGCGACGGCGCCTGTCACATTGGCAACGTGCTCGAGTCGATGAACCTGGCGGCGCTGTATAACCTGCCGATTTGTTTCTTCATCGAAAACAATCAGTATGCTGTTTCCACGACGCTGGCCGAAGAGGCTCGTGAGACCCGAATGTCTTCGCGCGGGCTCGGTTTTGGAATCCCGTCGTTCCGCGTGGATGGAATGAACCCGATGTCGGTTCGCGTAGCGACAAACGCCGTATTGCAGCTGCTTCGCGAGGGCAAGGGGCCGGCGGTGCTGGAAGCCAATTCTTACCGTTATTACCATCATGGTGGCGGCCTGCCGGGCAGCGCTTTTGGTTATCGGAGCAAGGAAGAGGAAGCCGCAGCAAAGGCACGT
Source organism: Gammaproteobacteria bacterium (assembly GCA_029863705.1). Taxonomy (GTDB): domain Bacteria; phylum Pseudomonadota; class Gammaproteobacteria; order Steroidobacterales; family Woeseiaceae; genus UBA1847. The sequence continues at coordinate 3,433 of JAOTUU010000231.1, read as the reverse complement.
GATCCGCTGGCACAGATGGAGCGCGAAATGTTGTCTCGCGGCTGGCTTGACGAAGATGGGCTTGGCACGATCCAGCATGCGGCAAAGGTCGCTGCTGAAACCGCCTCTGCGAAGTTGACCGAACCAGCGGGAGGCAAGCGTGCAATCGTGAGTTCGTTGTGGCCAGACGTCAGTTTTCGGGATCAGGGATTGCGGGGCGACCTTTCAGAATTCGACGGCATTGATTTCGTCGAGCAGGAATCTTACAAGGGCGAGCTTCAAGAAGTTAAGTTGATCGAATCGATTGCCTCCGTAATGGTGCGCCGTATGGAAACAGACGACCGCTATTTTGTGATGGGAGAAGATATTCACAAGCTGCGCGGCGGCACAAATGGAGCTACCAAAGGTATTCCGGAGCGTTGGCCCGATCGCTGTATTCCTACGCCGATCGCAGAGCATGGCTTCGTTGGGCTCTGTGGTGGCGTAGCGATGGACGGCCATTACCGGCCAGTCGTCGAGTTGATGTATCCCGACTTTTCGCTGGTAGCGGCCGACCAGCTGTTCAATCAAATTGCGAAAGCGCGCCACATGTTTGGTGGCGACACAAACGTGCCATTAGTGCTGCGAACAAAAGTCGCTCTCGGCTCCGGTTATGGCTCGCAGCATTCGATGGACCCTGCTGGCATGTTCGCTATGTGGCCCGGTTGGCGGATTGTTGCCGCATCAACGCCGTTCGACTATGTCGGCCTGATGAACAGCGCACTGCGTTGCGAAGATCCGGTCATGATGCTTGAGCATGTCGATCTGTATCAAAGCAAAGGTCAGGGAACAACAGACGACTTTGACTACTACATCCCGCTTGGCAAGGCCAAAGTTGTACGCAGAGGCGGGGCATTCACTGTGCTGACCTATCTCTCGATGGTGTCCAAAGCAATCGAGGTCGCTAATGAAATGGGCATCGATGCGGAGATCATTGATTTGCGCTCCCTGGATCGCGGCGGCCTGGATTGGGAGACGATCGGCAGCAGTGTTCGCAAGACACACAATGTCGTAGTGCTTGAGCAGGGTCCTTTGACAACTTCCTATGGAGCGATGGTTACGGATGAGTTGCAGCGACGGTTCTTCGATTACCTGGATCAACCAGTCAAGCGCATACACGGCGGAGAGGCGTCGCCAAGCGTGTCCAGGGTTCTGGAGCGCTCCGCGTTTGTCGGTGAAGAAGAAATACGCAGCGGATTTGCCAACATGATCGCCGATATGGGTAGGTCATTCGCGGCGGTCAGCTAATGAAACATTCGAGCGATTGCGAGTAAGTGACGTGACAGTAGACAACATCGGTTTGCCAGGCTTGCGTGGAACAGACCACATCGGTTTTACGGTGCCTAATCTCGAGGAAGCGGTCGACTTCTTTGTCAATATTATCGGCTGCGAGAAATTTTACGAACTAGGCCCGATTAAATCTGACGATGACTGGATGCAGACGCATCTCAACGTCCATCCGCGAACGGTAATGACAAAGCAGTGGTTTCTGCGATGCAAGAACGGTTCGAATTTCGAAATTTTCGAATACGACGCACCAGATCAAAACACAAATCCGCCGAGCAACAGCGATATTGGCGGCCATCACCTTGCGTTCTATGTTGACGACTTTGATGCGGCGCTTGCTTTCCTGAAGAGCAAAGGCGTCAGGATACTCGGCGAGCCAACTGTGCGTACGGTGGGCCCGGTCGCCGGGCAAACCTGGATTTATTTTCTTTCGCCATGGGGAATGCAACTGGAGTTGGTGAGTTATCCGAACGGCAAGGGTTATGAAAAAGAGACATCAAGACGTCTGTGGCACCCGGCTGATCCGGGCAAATAAGCAGACCCCGAAACAGGACTAAGACATTGCCAAAAACGATATCACTGCCCGTACTAACCGCCGATTTTGAGGGCGGCACGATAGAAGAGTGGCACAAGGAACCTGGTGACGCGATTGAGGTCGGCGACGTCATCGCCGAGGTGTCTACTGATAAAGCGGTCGTGGAGCTGGAGGCTGAGCATGCCGGTATCCTCGGCAAGATTCTCGTGCCTGCGGGAGACGATGAGGTCAGCGTCAATACGCCGATCGCCGTGTTGTTGCTGGATGGAGAGACGTCGGAGGCACTGGAGGGTTTCGATCCTGGCGCAGACGTTGTCGCTGATGCAGCGCCTGGCATTCCGCAAGCCGCTGCGGCAGATGTCGAGCAGGTTAAACACGTTTCCACGGATACCGATAAAGGCGATCGCGTTTTTGCCAGCCCGGTGGCGATCCGCATAGCAGAACAACTGGGCATCGATCTTGCTACGGTGGAAGGTAGTGGTCCCGATGGTCGCATTGTACTAGGCGACGTCGAGGCAAGCGCAGCGCAGCAGGGTTCAGCGATTAAGCCGGCTGGCGCGCCGGCGGAACAACAAACAGCAGTCGAATTGCCGCCGCCTGGTACCTATGAAAAGATGCCGGCCGACAAAATACGATCCGTGATCGCACGTCGGTTGGGCGAAGCGAAACGCGAAATTCCGCATTTCTACCTTACGATCGATTGCGAACTGGACAAGCTTCTCGAAGCTCGCAAGGGCTTGAATGACTCGGCAACGGACGGACTGAAAGTGTCCGTTAACGACTTTCTGATCAAAGCCTGTGCATTGGCATTGCGAGATGTACCCATGGCAAATACTGGCTGGGCCGATGACACATTGCTCAAGTTTACGAGCGTGAACGTCGCGGTCGCAGTTGCAACACCGAAGGGACTCATCACGCCCGTCGTGTTTGAGGCAGACAGTAAAGACTTGGCGACGATATCTGTTGAGTTGAAAGAGCTCGCTTCTCGCGCGAAAGAGGGAAGACTGAAGCCTGAAGAGTACAAGGGTGGCGGATTCACATTATCAAATCTCGGCATGTACGGTGTTCGCGAGTTTTCTGCCATTATCAATCCACCGCAGTCCTGTATTCTGGCGGTCGGGGTTGGCGAAAAGCGAGCGGTTGTCAGAGATGGTGGGCTTGCTGTAGCCACAGTGATGAGTTGTACATTGTCCGTTGACCACCGAGCCGTCGATGGCGCACTGGGCGCAGAATTCTTGCAGGTCGTAAAAAGATATATTGAAGAGCCCGAATCGCTGCTAGCTTGAAGGCGTTCGTGGGAGACGTGAATGTATCGGGATAATTAGCATCTTGACCCGATACGAATAAGTACATTAAGGGGACACCATGATTACAAGAAACCGAAGCATGTTTGCGATCAGAAGGGTCGGTGGCGCAGTTATGATTTGCGTATTCGCACTACTATTCGGGTGCGAGAGAGAATCGGCTGATGCTCCTATCCTGATCAAGTTTCCGCATGTAACAGCGCCAGCTACCCCCAAGGGTCAGGGGGCAGAACGTTTTCGACAATTGGTTGAAGAGCGCCTCGCCGGACGCGTCACGGTCGAGATATAT
>JAOTUU010000230.1 GCA_029863705.1 Gammaproteobacteria bacterium | reverse complement strand
ACGGCAACTCCTGCACACAGGGGAAGGCCGGATTCGAGTGCGGCGATTAATAGCCTGTCCCAGGGCGGTTCGGCCTGCCCAGAGTCGCTTCTCTTTCGCAGGTCAGCGTCCATACGCCGACGTTGCTCCGCGGCGTCGGTCAATTCGACGTATCCGTTAGCGAGTTCGATCGAACCGCAGAAAACCTCGAAGCGGTCGGCAAAACGAGGGTCGTCCGGGCATAATCTCGCCAGCGCTGCCTGGCTCGCAGGGTAATGCTGGATCACGGTTAGCTGGTCAGGCACAAATTGCGGCGCTATGACGGTGGCAAGGATCAGGTCCAGCCAGGCGTCTTTGTCCGTCCCAATGGCGGCGCGCAGCCTCTCATCAGCGCCACAGCACTTCGCCAGGTCGTCAATTGACGTATCTGTCACGTCGATAGCGGCGAATTCCTGAAAGACATCGGCGAAGTCGAATCGCACAACACTGCTTGCCAGGGTCGGCAGGTCGAGGCAGGTCGCGATAAAGCACGTTGTGTCGTCGACTATTTGGCTAAGCTCGAAACCCAGCCGATACCACTCGACCATCGTAAATTCGGGTGCGTGTAATCGGCCCGCTTCACTATCTCTGAATACACGGCAAATCGAATAGATGTCCGGGTAACCCGCCGCTAGCAATCGTTTCATGCAAAATTCGGGCGACGTGTGCAAGAAATACGCGCGACCATCGCGCGTGGAGACCGCGAGGCTCTCGATATTCGCATCAGTAACCGCGTACTGGCTCAAGGCCGGCGTGTCGACCGCGAGAACATCCTGAGCTGCGAAATAGTCACGCGCCCGGCGCATCATCGCTGCACGGCTACGGGCCGCCGCCGGCCCTCCGGAGGGCTGCCAATCGCTCATGCGGCGATGCCCGGACTCTTGCCTATCGACTCGCCCATGCGAACTGTCTTACCGGGTTCGAGGTCGTCGTGCCATTCGCAAGCGTGCTCGGGCATCAGGATGATGACGGTAGATCCCATATTGAACCAGCCGAGCAGGTCTCCTTTTTTGATCGTGTCCGGAGCGTTGCTCAAGTTTATTGTTTCGACGACGCCGTTCTTGCGTGGCCGAATCTGTCCGCTCCAGCGTGTGCTAATACTGCCGACATTGAGGGCGCCAACAAATATCAAAGCCGCCGGACCAAGCAAAGTTTCGAAATGCAGGACAAGCCGCTCATTGCGCCGAAATAGCCCGGGCACGTATGCTGCGGTGGCAGCGTTGACGCTGAACAAATCGCCCGGAACGTATCGCGCAGCGATGACTTTTCCATCGAACGGTGCGTGCACGCGATGATAGTTGTAAGGCGCGAGGTAGATCGTCGCGAACGAGCCATCAGCAAGTGCAGCGGCCTGTTCCAGGTCCGTCGCCAGCAGGTCTTCGAGTGTGTAGTCGATGCCCTTCGCCTGCATGATGCTGCCTGCCAACATCCGGCCAGACCTGCTGACTGTTCCATCAACCGGAGAAACGATCGAACCAGCTTGCGCATCGATCGGCCGGGCATTGTCCTCGAGCTTACGAATGAAAAAGTCGTTAAAGGAGTCGAAGCCTGCTGGAATTTCGCGCTCGACCTCTTCAATCTCTACATCGTAGAACGATACGAAGCGGGTAATGAGTGCGTCTTTTATAGCAGGTGTGCGGATTCTCGCGAGCCGATAAACAATTGCCGTTAACCAGAACCGGGGCAGCACATACTGCAGAAATACGAAGAGTCGCGCGCGCATCGGGGACTTACCGGTCGAAATCTGTGTTAACGCTGAGCAGTAGCGACTCACCAGCGAAAAAATCCAGCGTCACTGAATCGATATCGTTAGCGGGCTGCATCAGCATCAGATGCTTGCCACCAGGTTCGAAACGCACGGTCTCACCAGGCTGCAGAATCAGCATCTCGAGGGAGACCATGCGGGCCACTTCATCCGTAATGATCGTCTCGTGCATTTGAACCGAGGCAAATTGTGGACTTGTGACATGCGAAATGTTGATGGCCTGCCCGGAGTTGTTGGTGAGCTTGAAGTAGCCGGCGCTCATTGGCATGCCCGGCACAGATCGGGTAACGACGACATCACTTGCGCTTAGCGGCGCTTGCGCCTGGGAACACGCCAGCATCAGCAGTGCTGAAAGTACGGCGAGAGTCAGTTGTCTCATCCTGCGCTCATGATAATTGGTAAATCATGTACGAAGTTTTCTGCTATGTGCGGAGAACCGAACAGCGAGTGAAACCTGCCGTCAGGATCAATGAGCAAAACAACAGCCGAATGGGCAACTGAGTAGTTATCTTCGTCCGGCTTGGACTTCTCGAAGAAAATGCCGAGGCTGTTAGTGAGTTTGCGGAGTTCGTCCATGGGCCCCGTGATACCCAAACTGTCGTTGCCGAAATGACCCACGTACTGTCCGATCACATCGGGCGTGTCGCGTTCGGGGTCGACACTGACAAGCACGATACGCGGCAGCGGATCCTGGCCGGCATTTGCTAATTGTCGTTGCGCATCTGCGAGAACTTGCAGCGTTGTTGGACAAATGTCTGGGCACTGTGTGAAACCAAAAAACAGCAAGTCCCATTGCCCTTCGAAAACGTTGCGGCCAATCACCTGGCCGCTCTGATCCAGCAATGAGAATTCCGGTAGTTCGCTGGTCGCAGGCAGCACAGTGGCCGTGCGGGGCGCAGGCGGCGGCGATGCCAATTGAAATGAGAACCACGCGCCGGCAGTGATTGCGGTGAGAGAGGCAAAGACAATAAAAGCTTTTCTGAAGTTCATTTTTCGGCTATTCGGATTGCGTAATGCTCCTATTCTAAACGACACTCTTCATTTATGGCACAGACATCTGAACAAGCGGCGAGTGTTGAGACGATTATCCGCGCGATCGCGCGTCGCTTTGACGCGGCCGATCTGAACTTCGGTCATGGCACGGATAATGCGGTGGACGAGGCCGCCTGGCTGGTCTTTGCGCATCTTGGGCTATCTCATGACGATGTGCCGGCCATTTACAGCAGGGCGGTCGAGCCAGGCGAAATGCGTGAACTCGAAGAGTTAGTCGAGAGACGGATTCGCGATCGCGTCCCGGTTGCGTATCTCGTCAACCAGGCCTGGTTTGCCGGACTCGAATTCTATGTCGATGAGCGAGTACTGGTACCACGGTCGCCTTTCGCCGAGCTTATTCATGCTCGCTTCGAGCCATGGGTGGTTGCGCAGGACGTGAAATCAGCTGTCGATCTCGGAACTGGCAGTGGCTGTATTGCGATAGCCATCGCCAGGGCGTTCCCCGATGCCGCTGTCGATGCGGTTGATATTTCAACGGACGCACTCGATGTTGCCGCCATTAATACAGAGCGGCATGGGCTTACCGATCGCGTCCGACTGGTTCAGTCCAGCTTCTTCGACAACCTGGAAGGCAGGCATTACGACCTGATTGTGAGTAATCCGCCGTACGTAGACAAAGAAGACATGGATGCTCTGCCTCGCGAATTTGGCCACGAACCCCGCTTGGGGCTGGTGGCAGGTCACGATGGTCTGGATTCAGTGAACACGATCCTGCATCATGCATCGCGATTCCTGAACAACAAGGGAATACTCGTCTGTGAAGTCGGCAATAGCCAGCCAGCATTGGAAAAACGTTATCCAGATGTTGCATTTACGTGGCTGGAGTTCGAGCATGGCGGGTCAGGCGTATTCCTGCTGACAAAGCGCGATCTCGAGGATATATAAGGTGTCAGGTAGTAGTCTCGGTCGGTTGTTTATCGTGTCCACGTTCGGCGAGAGCCACGGGCGGGCACTGGGCTGCGTGGTTGATGGCTGCCCACCAGGAATGGAACTTAGCGAGAGTGACATACAAGTTGACCTCGATCGCCGTCGCCCCGGACGTTCGCGCCATACGACTCAGCGCAACGAGCCGGATCAGGTGCAGATCCTGTCAGGCGTATTTGAAGGTAAGACGACCGGTACGCCGATCGGGCTGCTCATCGAAAATGCGGACCAGCGCTCGAAGGACTACGGCGACATCAAAGACAAGTTTCGTCCCGGGCACGCCGACTACACGTATCAACAAAAGTATGGCATTCGCGATTATCGTGGCGGTGGCCGCTCATCGGCGCGCGAGACATCAATGCGTGTGGCCGCCGGTGCGATCGCACGCAAATTCCTGCGCGAGAAGCTCGGTGTAGAGATCAGGGGCTACCTCGCCCAGCTCGGTCCGATAAAACTGGCAGGGACTGACTTGTCTATCGTCAATGACAATCCATTTTTTTGTGCGGATCCGGGTCGTATGGACGAGCTTGCGAAGTTCATGGATGACTTGCGCGAGCAGGGTGACTCCATTGGAGCAAAAATCAGTGTGCTGGCCAGCAATTTGCCGCCTGGTCTTGGCGAACCCGTGTTTGACAAGCTGGGTGCGGACATCGCGCACGGTTTGATGAGTATCAACGCCGTTAAAGGTATCGAGATCGGCGCCGGTTTTGCAGCCGTTACACAACGCGGTAGCGAGCATCGTGACGAAATCGGTCCGGATGGATTTAGCAAAAACGATGCTGGTGGAACCCTGGGCGGCATTTCGTCAGGTCAGGAGCTTCTCGCCAGCATCGCGTTGAAGCCGACCTCGAGCATTTCAGTGCCTGGCAAGACGATTGACTCGTCCGGCAAGCAAACCGAAATCGTCACCAAGGGCCGCCACGACCCTTGTGTGGGGTTGCGCGCAACCCCAATCGCCGAAGCGATGGTTGCGTTGGTTCTCATGGATCACTTCCTGCGCGATCGCGCCCAGAACGCCGACGTTGAATCGGGAGTACCAGTCGTATGACGCGGAAATTTGATATTGCGGTCGTCGGCGCCACGGGTGCTGTCGGTGAATCCATGCTGGAAATTCTCACGCAACGGGATTTCCCGGTTAGCACTGTGTATGCGCTCGCCAGCGAGCGTTCGATCGGCAAGACTGTCACCTACCGCAATCGTGACCTCGCGGTTGACAATCTCGCCGATTTCGATTTTTCGAAAGTTCAAATCGCGCTGTTCTCGGCCGGTGGCTCTGTGTCAGAAGAGTATGCGCCGAAGGCCGCTGCCGCTGGCTGCGTAGTCATCGATAACACTTCTCAGTTCCGTTACGACGACGACATCCCGCTTGTCGTGCCTGAGGTCAATGCCGACGCTATCGCCAATTACGAGGAGCGCGGC
>JAOTUU010000229.1 GCA_029863705.1 Gammaproteobacteria bacterium | reverse complement strand
AAAACGGTGTGTCGCAGGTGCGTCGTCACTGTCCAGCCACAGTTCGCGCGCCGCCATGAGCAGGTTGTGCGTGCCAATGACATTCGTCTGTATAAACGCGTCCGGTTCGTGAATGGAACGATCGACATGCGATTCGGCGGCGAAATGAACGATGGTATCGATGCTCTCCTCACGCATTAGCGTATTGATCAGCGCACGATCGAGTATATCTCCGTGAACAAATCGAAAATTCGGCTGATCCTGCACGGATTCGAGATTCGCCTGGTTGCCGGCGTAAGTAAGGGCGTCCAGGACAATGAGTCGATCGTCCGGATAACGATCAATCCAATAGTGAACGAAGTTTGCGCCAATGAACCCGGCGCCGCCAGTCACCATCAAGCTACGCATAGACATCCGCGTCCTTTAGCATCACACCTGCAGCATCCTTGGCGGATAACACTGGCTGCTCGATACCCGTTAACGGCCAGTTGATGGCGACGTCGCTGTCATCCCATCGAAGTGTGCGTTCGTGTTGCCGCGAATAATAGTCGGTGCATCGATAGACCATCTCGGCCGAGTCCCCGGTGACGACAAAGCCGTGCGCGAAGCCGGGCGGGATCCAGATGGAGCGCTTGTTAGCCGCTGACAAGGTCTCACCGGCCCACTGGCCAAATGTGGGAGACGATTGCCTCAGGTCCACGGCGACATCGAATGCCTCGCCAACGACAACCCGAATCAGTTTTCCCTGCGGTTTTTGTACCTGGTAGTGCAGGCCGCGCAGCGTTCCGCTGGACGACTTCGTGTAGTTGTCCTGGACAAACCGGGCGTGGATGCCGACCTCATCAAAAAGTCGTTCGTGCCAGGTTTCCATGAAGAACCCGCGACCATCCTCGTGCACATCGGGGTCGACAACAACTACATCGGGTATGCGGGTTGGTGTGAATTTCATCGCAGCCTCGGGTCCGTCAGTACTTCAATCAGGTACTCGCCGTAGCCGTTCTTGCCGAGGCGGCTTGCCAGTAATCGGAGCTGGTCGGCATCGATGAAGCCGTTGTTGTAAGCAATCTCTTCCGGGCAGCAGATCTTCAGTCCCTGGCGCTGCTCAATGATCTGTACGAATTGCGCCGCTTCCAGCAGCGATTCATGGGTACCGGTATCCAGCCACGCGGCACCACGACCCATCAATTCAACGCGTAACGAGTCGTCGGCAAGGTACCAGCGATTGATGTCCGTGATTTCCAGTTCGCCTCGCGCCGAGGGCTTCAGGTTCCTCGCGATTTCGACGACACGAGAGTCATAGAAATAAAGTCCGGTAACGGCATAATTCGACTTCGGTTCTGCCGGTTTTTCCTCGACCCCCAGGACTTTTCCGTCCTTATCGAAGTGCACGACACCATAGCGTTCGGGATCCTTGACATGATAGGCGAAGACGGTTGCACCGGCGGATTTCTGAGCGACCTTCAGCAATTGCTGCCGCAAGCCATGACCATAGAAAATATTGTCACCGAGAACCAGCGCGACAGAGTCTCGTCCTATGAATTCCGCACCGATAATGAAAGCCTGCGCCAGGCCGCCCGGCTCCGGCTGGACGGCATAAGTAATCGAAATACCCCACTGACTGCCATCACCGAGCAGATTTGCAAATGCGCCCTGGTCCTCCGGTGTCGTAATGACCAGCACGTCGCGAATACCGGCCATCATCAGCGTCGACAGCGGATAGTAAATCATCGGCTTGTCATAGATAGGCATGAGCTGTTTGCTGACTGACAGGGTCAGCGGATGAAGCCTCGAGCCGGTGCCGCCCGCAAGAATGATTCCTTTCGTTACTGCGTCACTCACTGGCGTTTCCAGATATCGATAATCTTAAAGGCGGGTATCGGAATAATGTATTTGCCACCCGCGCCGCTGTATTCCGCGGTACTGTCAATTATCTCCCTGGCAAAATTCCAGGCGAGGATCACCAGGTAATCGGGCGGATCGTTGGCAAGTACGGTTCTGTCGACAATCGGAATGCCGGTCCCGGGCGAAAATCTGCCGATCTTCTCCGGCGTGTCGTCGACGATGTAGTCGATCGTTGATGCATCGAATCGGCAGGCGTTCAGCAGCGTATTGCCCTTGGCGGACGCAGCGAAGCCCGCGATTTTCGCGCCGCCCTTTTTCAATTTCGAAATCTGCGATACGAGATCGTCAATCAATGCGCGGATTTCCCTTTTCCAGTTCTCGTAGACGGCGACGTCGTGATAGCCGCCGGCCGCTTCTTTCGCGATGAACTCGGCCACCGAAGGGCAAACCTCGTGAGCATTTTGCTTGCCGATGAACACGCGCACGCTGCCGCCGTGTATTTCCTGCTTCTGAACGTCGAATAGCTGCATGTCGACGTCTTCTGTTAGGCGCTTCGTGGGCCCGATCAGGATGTAGCTCAAGTGTTCGAAGTAGATCGTGTCGAACTCGCGGTGCTCGATGAAATCGACGCCATAGGGGAATTCGAGCATCAGTGCGCCATCGTCATCCAGGCAGTCTTTGGCGGCGGCGACGAAATCTCGCACGTTGTCGACATGTGCGAACACATTTGTTGCCGTAATCAGTTTGGGTCTGCCATATTCCGAGACAACCTGCCTGGCAACGTCGGCACCCCAAAAGCTCGTGATCGTCGGTACGCCTGCAGCTGCGGCTATTTCCACGAGATTCTTTGCCGGATCAACGTTGATCACGCGTACACCGAGCTCATTCTTGAACACCGACAACAGCGCGCCGTCATTGCCGGCGATATCGACCACGAGGTCTCCCGGCTGCAAACCCGGCGAATCGCGTACTGATCTTGCCATCGTGCGACAGTGATCCAGGTAGCCGCGACCGATTGACGAGCGATAGGCGTACTTCGAAAACAGTTCCCGGGGGTCAATGACGACGGAAAGCTGCGACAGGGAACAATCACGGCAATAGAGCACCTGCATCGGGTAGCGCTGCATGGCTTTGGCTGCAGCGGCCGAGTCGGCGAGGTTATTGGCCAGCGGCATCATGCCGAGGTCCAGGTATTTGACGAGCTTGTCACCACCGCAGATGCGACAGTGGGTGATTTCACGGATGATTCCGCCGTTAGTCATCGAGTGATTCCCACTTCTCGAGATTCAAAGAGGTATCGACAGGGGAGTCGAGCGACGAGCCGCTGAGCCTGGCTTTTTTCACATCGGGATTCCGTTTGGCGGCATAGTCGTGGATTGTACGCCGTGGGCCACCAATATTCAGCACGCCCCTGGCTGTCCCGGTCGTCGCCTTGAGTATTTTCGGGGCGATCAGGTCTACGTAGTCTTTCGACGACCACTTGTCCGCGAATGCCTGCGGATAATCGAACCGCGATGCGCCAAAACTGGTTCTGATGATCAGGTGATTGGGGACGGCCCGGACCGCCGCCTCGCCGGCGAGTTTTGTCCATGCATACAGGTTAGACGGCAATAACTCATCCGTTTCCGCGTAGTTGCCACGATCGCCTTTGTAGACGTAGTCCGTCGATACGTAGACCAGCCGAATCTCCGTACCGAGACAGGCGCGAGCGATATTGGCCGTGCCTTTGATATTGACGTCGAGCGCTTCGGTCGGATCGGCCTCGATGTCCCTGTTATTCGTGGCCGCCGCTGCATGCAGAATGATGTCTGGCGCGGCATCTGCGACATAGGCCGCAACGGCAGATGCGTCGCGAATATCGAGATCTTTGCGCTTCGGTGCTAACAATTCGGTGCCGAGCTTCAGGATTTCAGTTCCGAGAAGGCCCGAGCCACCCGTCAACAGTATTCGCACCTAATTACTCCCTGTTCATGGGCAATGACTGGCCAGGAAAGAATGGTACAGCCCGAAGATCGCTAATTCGACTGATTTTTCGGCCGGTTTCGGGCATGATTTGCTCCAGACTCACTCCAGTACCGTTGATCCTGTCAACTCTGACACGTCGGGAATCCCATGAGAAAACTGCTCAACAAACTGCTCATCAGGTTCGGGCTATTGATCACAAAAGCGCCGACATTGCTGTCTGACAAGTCGCTGGAGACGTCGGATGCCTTTCCGGCCGAGCTCACGGAAAAGGTTACCGTACGGGAGGCGAGCAAAACGCCGGTCAACCCGTTGTTCGACATTTTTTCTGCCGATACGAATGTTCACAAGTGGCATCATTATTTTGACATCTACACGAAACACTTTGGCCCGTATCGTGATCGACCGATCAAAATGCTCGAGATCGGTGTTTTTCGCGGCGGCTCATTGCGGATGTGGAAAGACTATTTTCATCCCGACTCGACCATTGTCGGCATCGACATCGACAAGACCTGTAAAGACCATGAAATTGCGGACCGGAATGTGTTTGTAAGGATCGGCAGTCAGGCGGATCCTCGTTTTCTCGCCGAGGTGAACGAAGAATTCGGACCCTTCGATATTATTCTCGACGACGGCAGCCACAAGACTCACCATCAGAATATCAGCTTTGGTGCGCTGTTCCGTTCTGCACTGAAGGATGGTGGCTGCTACATGGTGGAAGACGTACATACAAACTACTGGCTCAAACACGTAGACAGTGAAGATACGTTCATCGACCTGTCGAAGCAGATGGTCGATATGCTGCATGAACCGTATTTCGATCGGAAAGAGACGCATTTCCGCCACGGACATCCGGAAGCCGTGAAACAGCTGGAGCTCAGCTACCTGGCCGCGAACCTGGCCAGTATTGCTTTCTATGATTCAATCGTCGTATTCGACAAGAAGAAGCGCTACCTGCCGAAGTCCGAGTTGCGCTAGCGCTGGCGAGTTCGACGATGGACAGACCCATCCGTGTACTTTGCATCAACGGCGAAAGTGATCCTGCTGAAACCGGGTCTTTCATCGAGATGCACCGCATGGGAATCGATATCACGGTTGTTACCTGGCCGGGCACCGTCAATTACGATGCGCTCGTGGCCGCCGGCGTTCCGACGATCCCCTACGTTCTCAAGTGGAAACTGAGCCGACCCTGTATCCGCTTTATCCGCGCCGAGCTGAAGCGCGGCAAATACGATGTGCTGCACATGCTCGACAAGCGCGCCACGATGAATGGGCTGATGGCGTCGATAGGAATCAATATCAAGCTCGTCGCTTATCGAGGGATCATCGGCAACGTTGCTTACTGGAGCCCGCAGTCCTGGTTGTATCTTCTGAATCCACGGTTGGACCGCATTATCTGCGTCTGCGAAGCCATCC
>JAOTUU010000033.1 GCA_029863705.1 Gammaproteobacteria bacterium | reverse complement strand
GCCGCAGTTTCTCTGAAGACGCATTGGCGGCATGGATGCCTGGCTCTATCGCAGTAACAATTTCACCGAACGCCGTGGACGCGAATGTGCCAAGTTCGGGCCGGATGAGAATATCTTCATCACCGAGAGTTTCAATCTGACGAAGCGTTTCCTTGCGGATCAATATCGTGAGCATCTGTTCCGATATTGTCACCGCCGAGTCGAGCTCGTCCGCTGCATACAAAGGAAACTCGACATCTACCGCGATTATGATGTCGACACCCATGTCGCGAATAACATTGATCGGCAGGTTGCCGACGATGCCACCGTCGACAAGCAGGTGACCATCGAGCTTAACGGGCGCAAAAACACCGGGTACCGACATGCTGGCGCGGATCGATCGCGCGAGATCCCCCTCCCCCATGACATACGGCTCGCCACGCTCGATGTCCGATGCGATGGCACGAAACGGAATGGGCAGATCATCGAAATCCGTCAGGTGCGACACGTCAATTGTCAGCTCTCGCAAGATCAGGTCCAGTTTCTGCCCCTGGATTACGCCCTTGGGCAACAGCAAGGATCCGTCACGCAAGCCGACTTCGAGGTCAATCGGATATTGCGCATCGTCCTGTTTGCGGCGAAAACTCATATATCTGCGTGCGGGCATGTCTGTGAGTGCGTCAGCCCAGTCCAGCGACGACACCAACTGCTCAAGTTCATCAGGAGTCATGCCCGATGCATACAAGCCGCCAACGATCGCACCCATGCTTGTGCCTGCGATCGCGTCGATCGGTATGCGATAGCGCTCGAGTTCTTGCAACACGCCAATGTGCGCCGCGCCACGAGCGCCACCACCGCCCAGCACCAGGCCGATTCTCGGCCTGTCCGTCTTTTCCCTGGCAACAGCGCCTGCACTCTGAGCCCACGCCACCGCCTGGCCCAATAACAAAATCGACGCAAGCGCCCAACAAATCGGACGGACAAGGATGGGCTTTTTCATGGCTTAGTACTTCCGTGGGGACGATCGTATCCGAGGTGATTATAATGGTGTCAGCGTGAGAATCGAATGAGAACAATTTGCCGGCGACGGTACCTGGGGCTGTGGCTGATCACGCTACTCGCGTCGCCACCATCGCTATTCGCACAGCTGGTCGACAACGCTGATCCGATAGACGAGCTTATCGTCACAACACACAGACGTGCTCAACCCGTATTGTCGCATGCCGGGAACATAGAACGCCTCGACTCAGACGCTATTGCCCGCACAAGACACCAACACATCCACGAACTTCTGACACAAGTGTCGGGGGTCTGGCTTGGCCGTGCCAGCGGACAGGAACACCTGACCGCAATTCGCTCTCCGATGCTCACCGGCCCCGGTTCTTGCGGCTCCTTTTTGTTTCTCGAAGATGGTATTCCTATTCGACCCAGCGGTTTTTGCAACGTCAATTCCCTGTTTGAGATCAACACGGAGCAAGCGGAATCGGTTGAGGTCATTCGCGGGCCCGGCAGCGCTCTGTATGGATCTAACGCGCTCCACGGCATTATTAATGTACTCATGCCGCTACCCGGCGATAATCATTCGCCTCAACTTGCGTTCGAATTCGGCGCCAATGATTTCTATCGCGCCAGCGCGAAGCTGCCTTTCGATAGCCAGGAAACCTGGCTTGCTTCCATGGTCTACGCCAACGATGGTGGTTTTCGCGACGACTCCGGCTACCAACAGAGCAAACTTCACCTCAAACGCCAATGGGCCCAGCGCGACGGGAATCTTACACTCGCCTTTTCTGCCACAGATCTGGACCAGGACACCGCCGGTTTTATCCAGGGAGAAGACGCATACAAGGACTCGTCCCTGAATCGGGGCAACCTGAATCCGGAAGCGTTCCGCAACGCAAGTAGCCAGCGCGCATACGGCATTTGGACACGTTCACTAAAGCGCTTTGAGCTCGAGGTGCGGCCATTTCTGCGTCGTTCGGACATGCGCTTCCTGCAACACTTCTTACCCGGTCAGCCGCTGGAAGAAAATGGACACATCAGTAGCGGCGTCATTGCCTCGGCGGCTTTCTCGGCTGAGAGGTATTCGACAATTGTCGGGATCGACCTCGAATGGTCAGATCTTTTTCTAGAGCAGACGCAGGACGGAGCAACTCAGGGGTCCGATTTCCTCGTCGAGACGCGACCTGAAGGTAAGCACTACGACTATGACGTTACCAGCTACGCCATTGCTCCTTACATCCAGGCCGAGTTTCGAATTAATGAGCAATTCACTCTCAATGCCGGGCTACGTACCGAGTTCCTGCGCTACGACTACAACAATCGCATGCTGGACGGCAACACGAGGGATGACGGAACGGTCTGTGGTTTCGGCGGCTGCCTGTATTCACGCCCGGCTGATCGTGCAGACAGTTTTACGAACCTCGCACCCAAGTTTGCGCTCAACTTTCTGCTCAACGCACAAACCAGCTTGTATGCAAACCTGTCGCGAGGGTTTCGTGCACCGCAGGCAACCGAGCTGTACAGACTACAAAGTGGCCAACAAGTTGCCGATCTTGATTCAGAGCGACTTGACAGTTTCGAGATTGGCGTACGTACCAGCAGGCGAAGCTGGTCTGCCGATGTGACTGCATTCACGATGCGTAAACGCGACAGTGTTTTTCGAGATGCTGAGGGCTTCAACATCAGCGGTGCCCGCAGCAAACATCACGGTCTCGAAGGTAGCATCGAAATTCTGTTGAACTCATCCTGGCAACTGAATCTGGCCGCCAGCTACGCCCGCCATAGCTACGATTTTGACGTCGTGGCATCGCGTGGCGAGACGTTTGTTTCTGGTCGCGACGTCGATACCGCACCGCGTTGGCTCGGTAATGTCGAATTGCAATTCAAGCCAAATGAACGAATCAACGCAGGGCTGCAGTGGACGACTATCGGTGAGTACTATCTCGACGCAGAAAACCGGTTTCGTTATCCAGGCCATGCTATTGCTAACCTGCGGGCAGGCACTCAACTCGCAGCATCGCTTGAGCTCATCGTTCGTCTGAATAACCTGACGAATCGCGACTACGCCGATCGTGCCGACTACGCGTTTGGCAGCTATCGCTATTTCCCGGGGCGTGGCCGGGAGTTGTTCGCTGAGATTCGATACACGCCATAGAACGCCGCCTGCAGGCGACGTCTAAACTCGCAAGGACGCGCTGTAACGCCGTAACGATTCAAGTTGCTCGAGACGCTCTTCATCGTTCCAGGCAAATTCCGCAGCCGCAATTGCTGCAACGATTTCATACAGCGCCCTGCCCTGATCGGCGGCAAGACCTATCATTAGACGACGGTGCACGATGTCCGTCAGGGTGCGTGCCATTTCTTCACGAATCGCAAAGACAACCTCTGCGGCGAGTATTGTCTCAGCGGCATCGATTGCCTGAGCAAGCAGGGTTTCGGACAGGGCTAGCTCAACAATTTCGTTACACCGGCCGCCGTAGATCGACAGCAGTCGTTCAACCCCGTTTGTGGATAGTCCGTGCAGTGATTCGAGCGCCGTTCGAGCCTCGTCGAGGCGGTAAGCCCCCGGCAACAGCGTGTCCCGGGTTCTGCACTCCGGCAATCGGCGGCCCAGCATCTTGCCAACGCGGTCTACCGTCTGCTCCGCGAGATTTCGATAGGTCGTCAATTTCCCGCCGATAATAGAAATAAGGCCGCGCGCTATCTTGCGGTTCCTGCGGATAATGTGGCGGCGCGTAATCGATGATTCCGGCCCTTTCTGACGATGCGGTAATGGGCGCACGCCTGCATATGCGTAGTGGATATCGTCGCTGCCGAGTCGCGCGGCTGGAAATACACGGTTCGTTTCCGACAGCAGGTAATCAACTTCTTCGCGACTCGCACGAATTTCATCCAGGCCTGCGCCGTAACGAATATCTGTAGTGCCAATCAGGTACTGACCGTTCCATGGAATGATGAAGAACGGACGACCGTCTGCAGCCGCCTCAACGTAAAACGCATCTTGGGGCGCACCTTTGAATGGCCCAACGACGATATGGCTACCTTTCGTTCCACCGATCAGTCGCGGACTGGCCTTCGCGGTTGTTGCAAGTACCTGATCGACCCACGGACCCGCCGCATTGACCACAACACTGGCGGCAATCGTCTGTTGTTCGCCCGTAATATTGTCTTTGATTTCGAGAGTACTAACGGCGCCACGCTCTATGTTTATTCTCGTAACCGCACTGTAGGTATGAATCTCGGCTCCGGCCGAACGCGCCGCCAGCAGGTTTTCCAATACGAGCCGTTCTGCGAATGTCACTTGGGCGTCGTAGTAACGCGCCTCACCACGAAGGCCTTTTGCGGCAAGCCCGGGCTCGGCCTCAAGCGCTTCATCCCGGCTTAACATGTCGTGCATTGGCACAGTTTTTCGAACCGACAACAGGTCGTACGCAATCATGCCCAGCCGAATCAGTAACGGACCGCGCCTCGCCGACTCATAAATCGGTATGCAGATCCTGATCGGTTTGACGAGGTGTGCCGCGATCCGCCGCAGCAGGATGCGCTCGCGCAATGACTCGAAGACGAGTGGAATCTCACCATACTCAAGATAACGCAGCCCACCGTGTATCAGCCGACTGGAAATCGCCGACGTGCCGCTGCAAACGTCGTTCTGCTCCAGCACGACGACACGCAACCCTCTCAGCGCCGCATCGAACGCTATTCCCGCTCCATTGACGCCAGCCCCGATGACAGCGACATCAAAAGGCGCAGGCTCGCTGGACATCAGGGCCTGACTTGCCCGCTGCCGCGGACGACGTACTTGTAGCTTGTCAATTGATCCGCTCCAACAGGCCCGCGGGCGTGTACACGACCTGTCGCAATACCTATTTCGGCACCCATGCCGAATTCGCCACCGTCTGCGAACTGTGTCGAAGCGTTCTGCAGCACAATCGCACTATCGACATCGCGAAAAAAGCGCTCGGCGGCATTGCTTTCGTCAGTCACAATGCACTCTGTATGACCAGACCCGTAGCGGGCGATGTGTTCGATCGCCTCACCAATACCGCTGACGACACGTATCGAAACGATCGCGTCCAGATACTCGGTCGACCAGTCGTCTTCGGTCGCCACAACAGAATTACTAATCGCAGCGCAAACCGCGTCGTCACCTCGAATTTCACAGCCTGCGTTGAGCAGTGCTTCAGCTACCACGGGAAGCAAGCGTGCGGCGGCTGCCTGGTCAACAAGTATGGTTTCAGCAGCACCGCAGATGCCCGTGCGGCGCATTTTCGCATTCAGGACGATGTCACGCGCCATGTTGGCATCCGCTGCCTCGTGCAAGTAGACATGGCAGATTCCCTCGAGGTGGCCGATAACCGGCACGCGCGCTTCGTCCTGCACGCGTTTGATAAGGCTCTTGCCACCCCTGGGCACCACGACATCGATCCACTTGCTCATGGATGACAGCATGTAGCCGACCGCGGCACGGTCGGTCGTTGGCACCATCTGGACAGCATCTGCATCGATTTCAGCTTCGGTCAGACCCGCCCGCAGGCACGCGTAGATCGCACGACTGGAATGATAGCTTTCGGATCCGCCACGCAGGATGGAGGCGTTGCCCGACTTGAGGCACAAGGCCGCCGCATCAGCGGTGACATTTGGACGACTTTCGTAAATGATGCCGATGACGCCAAGCGGAACAGACACTCGCTGGATTACGAGACCGTTAGGACGATCCCATTCCGCCAGGATTCGGCCGATGGGATCGTGCAACTCAGCGACGGTTTCAATACCGGCCGCCATGCCTTCGATTCGGTCTGCATCCAGCATCAGCCGATCAAGCATCGCAGCGCTGAGGCTGCGTTCTTCACCAAGCTGCATATCTTTGGCGTTTGCCGCCAGAATTGCATCGGATTGATTTCGGATCACGGCCGCCGCAGCCCGCAGCGCACGATTGCGCTCGTCGTTGTAAGACATCGCCAGTGCCGCTGCGGCACGACGCGCCGCCTCGCCCATTGGCTGCATCATATCCACGATCATCGCGGATGACGTTTCGTTAGCAGTCATTATCAAACAATACCAGTTCGTCCCGGTGAACCATGACCGATCGACCGCGGTAGCCGAGTTGTTTTTCAATATCTTCGGAGTGACACCCCACGAGTCGCCGGGCATCTTCATCGGAATATTCGGCCAGGCCTCGACCGATTTCATTTCCCGAGGCATCGACGATCGTAACGACATCGCCACGACGGAAATTGCCGACAACCTCAATAACACCGACAGGCAACAGGCTATTGCCATTTTTGAGAGCTGTTACTGCACCATCATCCAGCCTGAGCTCACCCCGTACTTCCAACACGCCAGCGAGCCATTGCTTGCGCGCGGCGGCGGGCGATCCTTCAGCGCGAAACACGGAACATTTACCTCCCGCGGCCAGCGCCTCAAGCGGTCGATCAATGGCGCCGCTGGTAATAACTGTCGAGCAGCCGGCGTGGGTCGCGATTCGTGCAGCCTGCACTTTCGTTGCCATGCCGCCACTGCCGATATCTGATCGTGTCTCCCCGGCCATGTTCTGAATCTCATCGGTGATTTTCCGTACTTCGGGGATGTGTTTTGCGTTGCTGTCTTTTCCCGGATCTGCAGTGTAGAGGCCATCAACATCCGACAGCAAAATGAGCGCATCAGCCATCACCAGTTGGGCGACGCGGGCAGCCAGCCGGTCGTTGTCACCGTAGCGAATCTCATCGGTCGCGATCGTGTCATTTTCATTGATGATGGGAATCACAGAATGTTCAAGCAGCTTGCCGAGCGTGCCGCGTGCATTCAGGAAACGGCGGCGATTTTCCGTATCCTCGGGGGTCAATAGAACCTGTGCTGCCACGATGTCGTGGGCGCTCAGCGCTTCCTGGTAAGCATGTACCAGCTGCACTTGTCCTGCGGCAGCGGCTGCCTGAAGGTCTTCCAGGCGGGCACGCTGTTTGTTCAGACCCAGCACCGTGCTGCCGATTCCGATAGCACCTGATGAAACGATGAGTACCTCGTGACCGTCAGTATCGAGCCTCGCAATATCCTCGGCCAGGCTCTCGAGCCAGCCGCGATGAACATGACCATCCTCCCCGATAAGCAGTGCTGAGCCGACCTTGACGACCAGGCGGCGGTATTCGGAAAGGGCGAAGCCTGACATGTCTCAGGCTGACAGGTGGTGGTGCGCGTCGTACGATGACAGCGTCACCTCTCCCTTTGACACCGCGACGCTGCCACTGCGCGCGACCGCGCAGAGTTCGCCGATGGCGGATACATCTTCGATGAATGCGTCAATTTCCCGGATCCGCCCCATCAGTTGCATCGTGAAGCTAACCGGGGAATCGTCGAGAACCTCGGCACCGTGATTTTTGGCGATGGCTTTGGCTTTGGACACACCGCTCGAAGCCAGTTTGACCTTCAGCATCGCAAGCTCGCGCTCGAAGTGATCGCCGAGCGTCATGTCATGGATATTGACGACATCGACCAGCTTCGCCAACTGCGTGTTGAGTTGCACAATCGCCGCATCGGATCCTGAAATGACTATTGTCACGCGGGACACGGTCTCGTCGTCGGTCGGCGCAACGTTGAGCGATTCAATGTTATAGCCACGAGAAGAGAACATGCCGGTCATGCGTGTCAATGCACCGACTTCGTTCTGCAGTAGGACTGAAATTGCGTGTCGCATCGGATCTCGCTTAATACATTCGTTTGAAACTAAAGCACCCTGATATTCCGCGGATGGTGGCGCAGTTGGTTGAGTATTGCAATGCAACAGAAATTAGTAAACACTCGCCAAAAATCCGGTGTCAATCCGGCACTTAGGTAATCCTTTGGCGACACTGTGAGCGAGCAGGCGAAAAGAGCGAAAATGTCCGACCGTCCACTCGAAGGCACCCGCATGAGCGGTGCGGATATCGTCGTGCAGGTATTGGCCGATGAGGGTGTCGATACAATCTTTGGCTACAGCGGCGGCGCCATTTTGCCTACCTACGATGCCGTGTTTCGTTACAACGACACGCATCGAAACGAAGATGGCACGTCACCAATGCCGCTTATCGTGCCCGCAAACGAGCAGGGTGCCGGTTTTATGGCGTCTGGCTATGCTCGTGCAAGCGGCAAAGTCGGCGTGGTCCTGGTTACATCGGGTCCAGGAGCGACCAATACCGTAACGCCAGTGCGAGATTGCATGGCTGACTCCATTCCTATCGTCGTTATCTGCGGCCAGGTGCCGACGGCAGCCATCGGCACCGATGCGTTTCAGGAGGCCCCGGTCTCGGCCATTATGGGAGCCGTCGCCAAACACATATTCCTGGTAACAGATCCAGCCCGACTCGAGGACACGATGCGCAGCGCGTTTGAGCTGGCACGTACCGGCCGACCCGGCCCGGTCGTGGTTGATATTCCCAAGGACGTGCAGAACTGGGAAGGCGACTTCAGGGGATCGGGTAGTCTGCCATTGGCAGGCTATCGTCGTCGGCTGGCAACGGTGACTGAAAACCGTTTGAGCAAACACGCTTGCGAGCGCTTCTACGAGATGCTCGCACGATCCGAGCGGCCGCTGATTTACGCCGGCGGTGGTGTGATCAACAGCAACGCAACGAAACCGATGCGACGCCTCGCCAACGAATTCGGCATCCCCGTTACAACAACACTTATGGCATTGGGCGCGAGTGACACCACGCATGACCTGGCGCTGCACATGCTCGGCATGCACGGTATTGCATCAGCCAACTATGCGGTTGAAGACTGCGATTTCCTGATCGCTATCGGCGCTCGTTTCGATGATCGAGTTGCAGGAAACCCGGCGCGTTTCGCCCCGAACGCGAAGAACATCGCCCATTTTGACGTCGACATTGCCGAAGTCGGCAAAGTTAAGCGCGTCAGCTGGCACCACATCGGCATACTGGCCCGCGACCTTGAAGACTTGCTCGAATTCGGCAAGCACCAGGAGTTCAGCAAGGATTACTCCACCTGGCATGGTGAAATTGCGGCCCTGAAGAAAACGCACTGCCTCAATTACGACCGTGACAGCAAGCTGATTCAACCGTATGCCGTTATCGAAGAAATAAACCGCCATACGAATGGTAAAGCCATCATCTCGACAGGCGTCGGGCAACACCAGATGTGGGCGGCGCAGTATTTCGACTACCGCGAACCGAGACTTTGGTTGACATCGGGCAGCATGGGCACGATGGGCTTTGGCTTGCCGGCCGCTATTGGTGCTCAGTTCGCTCAACCAGATCGAGTTGTCATCGACATCGACGGTGATGGCAGCATGCGCATGAACATAGGCGAGCTGGAAACAGCCACAACCTACAAACTGCCGATTAAGGTTGTCGTACTAAACAACTATGGCGACGGCATGGTGCGGCAGTGGCAAAAACTCTATTACGACAGCCGCATGTCTGGCAGCGACAAGTCGTTGCACCGCAAGGATTTCGTCAAGGCTGCCGAAGCTGATGGCTTCGAGTTCTCGAGAAAACTCGAGAAACCCGAAGACATTGCAGGCACGATCAAGGCATTCATGGAGTTCGATGGCCCAGCATTTCTCGAGGTCATCATCGACCCCGACGCAGGCGTCTACCCGATGGTCGGCCCGGGCCTGAGCTACGACAAGATGATTACGGGCGACTTCATCAAGAGCCGTACGGCACCTTCAGAAGACCAGCCTGACCCCAGCGAGATGTTTTAAAAAAAGAACCGGCGCCTCGAAAGGCGCCGGCTCCATGTGTGTCACACTATTTGATTGAGCTATGGGTTCAGAAGCGGTGCGATTAGCGCGGAACATGCTTGTATCGCATTAGCTTCCGACATCGACAGGTTTCGCTGTTTTCTCAACTCGTTCGTAACCTGAACAATGCAGCTGTTATATTGCCCACCACCCCCGTCTGCGTTAATCAGCGGATAGCACGAATCAACAACATCCTGGAGGTAGCAACCACCGGCTACAGATCCACGGGCCATGGCTGGTAACCAAGCCTTGGACGGAATCACTGTATAGGTGCCCTCACGATTCGGCACGCCGGTTTCGCAGAAATTCAGCAGACTGACCGTGTCACGATCGTCAGAATCGACCGGGCAGCTGATCGTGCCGTCCCAGCCAATATCGTTGAGCAGTTCATCCGTGAGATCCAGGCCAACAGCAGGATTGGTCGGCTGCAAATCGCCGCTGATATTCGGTTCCATCAGCACGTTTGGCGATGCCGTTACATCGAAGTGCGCCACGCTCGACCCGGGTTGTACCGGGAACGGCGCGTACAGCTTGACGAGGCCGTTGCTCGCGGTTCCGGCCAGTGAACCATCGCTGGCCGGTGCACCGATGCTTACATTGGTTCCGGGAAATTCCCGAAGCAACGCACCACCGCCCAATGTGACACTGACCGTTGGTACGGCGACCGCGGGATCACTTCCTCCCAGACCGTTTGGAGTGTCGCCGGTCTGGTTATTGGCAATGATGACGCCGATGGCGCCAGCGTTTTGTGCATTAACGGCCTTGACGGTGAAACTGCACTCGCCGCGATCAACCAGCGCAAGCTTTCCAGTCAGGTCGTTCGTCAGCGGTTCACATGCATCACTGGCCGCGTCGACACCGTCGTTCGCCAGCTCGAGGTCACCGGTCAGTCCACCTGCCGGTACCGCAGGACCGAAACCCGCCGTACCGAAAGGCAACTCGGATCCGGCTATGTCGGCCGGTGCATTGACAAGAATAACCCGGGTCGGACCCAGAACATTCGGCGCTTCGGCCGTCACCCTGGGTCCCGCCCAGACGAGGTTCGGGCCATTCGCGGCCGAGAACTGACGCTCGATGTCGATCATCTGGTCCCAGTGCTTGCCGACCAGCGCGTTATCGCGCTGAAACCGCGACCACTGGTCGGGAAAGCCGAGGAAGTTGGCGCCCGAATTGTCGTCGGCGAAATTCTGGAAGCCCAGACCGTGACCGACTTCGTGCAGCAGCACAGCGAGGAAATCGATCGTCCCGGCCGGGTTGTTGTTGTCCAGGCCATAGTACCAGGCACTGTCCGTGAGACATTCGTCAGTGCCTAGTTCGCTGTTAAACAGTGAGAAAATCTCATCGTTGAACGGCGGTTCCAGGAATCCCGGATCCGGCGTTGTGCCACCAAGGTCAAAGCCCGAAAGCTCGTTCGAAAGAGCTGCTGCGTACCAGGTGCTCGGGAAGCTGGGCGCCGGGAAGTCCCTGAAGACCGTCAACGCACCGGCTGCGCCAAGAACACCAGAGCCCGGCGAGCAGGACAATGGGGTGAAAATCGCTTGCAGGACAACCTGCACGTCGATATCGAGCGTCTCGTCCCAGATTTCGGCGGCTCTCTTATAGGCCTCCAATCGCTGTTCACCGACTGTGATTCCGGGATTGCCGCCCACCGGTGTGGCCGGCGTCGGGTCACCGAAGCCCAAAGCAGGATCGGAGTCGACGATGTTGATCGTGATGTTGCCAACCACGACAGGCCCATTGTCCGCGACCGCCTGGGAAAGCGGCAACATGGCGAACAGCGTGACAGCAATACTTGTCAGAAATGTTGTATTTTTCATGATCACATCTCCGGCAATTCGTTGGCGGGCGCGATTTCAATATGGCCATCTTCACCCATGCTGGAATGTTCGAATGAAGCCTGGCCGTTCTCGTCCACGTTTACGACCAGGAAACGAATATTTCTCGTCCCTACAACTGCAGATACGGCACCGCTCGGTTCTTTCTTCGAGCCGGACGGAATATTCTTGTTCCTGGTGAGACCGGCAAGGTCGGCCTGAAAAGCTGCGGCCAATTCAGCGCGTTCAGCAGCGCTCGGAAGCCGCGGCGAACCATCAGCATTAGTGAACGTCATTCCTGCTGACACACCAGCCAGGCTCGATGTGTCGTCGGGCACGCCAACATCATTCTGCAGGACGGCAGTGCCGGCCAGCAGAGAGAACGCTACAGCGGTGCCCATGAGATATTTCATTCTCAGGTTCATCATTGTTCCCCTACATTGTGTTTTGATTTCTATTTTGATCTTCTAATTGAAGTTTTTTTTGATTAACGATCTGTTGTTGTTTTCCCGATCTGTCGGCCCGTTCATACAGTTTACTCAAGAGTTTTCAGGACTCTCTGCTATTTAACATATCGCTAACGTCGTGATCTGGGACTCCTTCAGCCCTCATTTGAAATTGGATCAACTTGTTACGTTCCTGGTTGAAGCGAGCTGGTATAGCGCCGGAAAGATTTCCCCATCTGTCTTAATTATTCTACTTACTAATTGCAGGCTGACAGTATAAGGAATACGCACACGCAGGTCATTACAAATTCATTTTACATAAGCAAAAACGCTCCAGTCTGTCCGGGTAATATCTCGTTACACGATTGCCCACGCGAAACGTTTTTTGTGAGGACGGTCACGGCGGCTTGTTGCGTACTCCGTAGACTCAATCCAATCTGAATATTGAATCCGGAGCACCGCAATGAAGTGCGTAGCCATAAGCACACTGATCCCCCTGTTCTTCCTGGCCGCCTGCGGCAGTGGTGATAGCACCTTTAACGGTCGGGACAACAACGACCAGAACGATCCGCCGCTCACCGGCCTGGCCATTGATGCTAACAATGCGATGGCTGTAGCCAGCGCCGCATATGCTGCTGCGCTTGATAGCGGCGAACTTGCAGGTCTCGCCGGCACAACCGGCCTGACCTCAACCAAGACCGGAGGATCGTCAAAACCATTGCCTCAGGTTCGAACAAACGGCCTCCTGGGCCAGATCGTTCAGAAAATACCGCTCGGAACTGAGGTTTACGAATGCCTGATGACGGGTATGGTTTCTGTCACTATCGACATTGTCGACCCGCTGGTTCTGGCTGCCGGCGCATTTTCTGTCGGGGACAACTTCTTGGTTGACTACGACAACTGCAACGACGGCGCCGACGAGACCATCGATGGAATCATTGACCTGACCGTAAGCGCGTTTGAGGGCGATATCTTCAGCGGCCTGTACGACCTGTCGATGACAATGATCATCACCGCGCTTCAAGTCACCACTCCGACCGATGTGATTTCGACCAATGGCAATGCAACGGCAAGACTAAATCTATTGGAGCTGCTTTACGCGGAAGCTACGGTCAGCGGTAGCTCGGTAACGCTGGATTACAATAATATGTCCGATACGTTAATCGACTTCTCGTCAATGCAGACTGTCGATGTCGGCGCGTTGGATCAGCCTTATACAATGGTTACCCAGGGAACGCTCACGACGACGCGCCTGGCAGGCTCCGTAGTCTATTCAACACCTGTCATGTTCGCCGGGCTTGGCTCGAGCTATCCGTACACGGGTGAGTTCTTTGTCGCCGGAGAAAATAGCAGCATACGGCTGGTGGCCGATAACGATGTGGATGTTCACATCGACATCGATTCCAACGGCGACACCGTTGTTGACGAGACGATAGTAACGACCTGGGCTGAATTGACGAGTATGTAGGGCCTCTGTCGCGCAATCGTCGGCTTTGGGTCCGCTCTGGTATTATGTGAATTGGCGCAAGGACTGACTGCGCAATATGCGGGACATTGAGCATGCCTATGTTAATTACGCCGACAAGAGATAACCTCAACAAGATCGTTATCCTCAACCCGAAAGGGGGTTGCGGCAAGTCGACGATCGCGACCAACATCGCGGCGAGCTATGCCCGGCAAGGCTCACCACCGACGATCATGGACTATGACCCGCAGGGTTCGACCATGGGGTGGCTGGATCGACGACCTGCTGATCTGCCAGCCATTCACGGTATTGCCGCGTTCAAGAAGACAATGCAGGCGACCAGAAGCTGGCAACTGCGGATTCCGGACGACACATGCAACCTGATTGTCGATTCTCCCGCCGGTCTGAACCACGACGATTTGCGTGAAGTAACACGTGATGCCGCGAGTATCCTCGTACCAGTTCTGCCTTCATCGATGGACATCGAAGCCGCATCACGCTGTATCGCGGATTTGTTGTTGGTAGCCAAGATTGATCGGCGCGACCGCAAACTGGCGGTCGTTGCGAATCGTACCCGCAAAAATACCAAGAGCTTTGCCCGGCTAATGCGTTTTCTCGACTCACTCGGTATTCCCATTATTGCTGTACTGCGTGACAGCCAGAACTTTGTGCGCTCAGCCGAACAGGGTGTTGGTCTGGTCGAGATGCAGCCGAGTCGTGTGCGTCCTGACGTTGAACAACTTGAGAGAATAGTCAGTTGGCTTGATGGCTGGGCAGAAAGACGCCGCAACACAACGAAAGTTTCGGGAATAAGACGTCAACCGTTTTCCCGTGTTTCGATTCTGCACAAACCTCAGGTCGGATCGGCCTGAATCTCTGCAAACAACCCCACGTCGACATTGCCACCCGATAAGACGATCGCTGTCGTCTTGTTCTGGGTATCCAGCTTTCCGGCGAGTATCGCCGCAAGCGCGGCGGCACCACCGGGTTCAACGACCAGTTTCAGATGCCGAAAGGCGAAACGCATCGCGTTTCGAATTTCATCTTCGGTGACAACCAGGCCAAGCACGCCAAGTCGATGCATGATGTCGAAGGTCATCTGGCCCGGTGTATCCGCGAGCAACGCATCGCATATCGACGCTGTGGTCTGCAAGACTCTCACTCGCTTACCGCTTTCGAGCGATTTCGCTGTATCGTCGTAATGTTCTGGCTCCGCTGTATATACGGAGACATTCTCCAGGAGCGCTTTTAGTGCGACAGTGCAGCCCGACGTCAGCCCGCCGCCGCCACAGGGAATGACTACCTGGTCTGCAGGCAACCCGAGCGCCTGGGATTGCCTTGCGATTTCCAGGCCGACGGTTCCCTGCCCGGCGATGATGTGGGGATGATCGTAGGAAGGCACTATCGCCGCACCGCGTTCTGCCGCGATATTGCGGGCAATCGCCTCTCGATCCTCCGTGTAACGATCGTAGGTAATAACCTCGCCGCCAAGCCTGCGCGTATTGCTTAATTTGGCCTGCGGCGCATCTTCCGGCATAACAATGGTCGTCCTGATACCGAGGAGCTTGCCGGCAAGCGCGACACCTTGCGCGTGATTGCCCGACGACCATGCCACTGCTCCATGCCTCGCTTCGTCTGCCGATAGCTGGCTCAGCAGGTTGTACGCACCCCGGATTTTGAACGAGCCAATTGGCTGAAAGCTCTCCGGCTTGAGCAGTACGCGGCCGTCGACAATCTGGTCAAGCTCGGCATTTCGCAGTAACGGTGTTTCGACTGCAATGCCGGACAACCGCTCAGCGGCAGCTTCGATATCTGCAAGATCAAGCATTGCGGTTTACTGTCGGATTTGTCATGAAACGGAACTATACCGTGGAACCGCCCAAAAAATACCGACCCCGAAGGGCCGGCAAGATGGTGACTCTCAAGGAGCCGGGAGGAAATCGGGCTAGTTCGGGTTGGCGGCGAATGAGCGTGAATTTTCGATGAATAACTTCAGGCTGACCCGTCGCTCCAGCGCGTAGCTATCCTCTGTGTTGTCCTGGGCAGGAGCCTCGCCATGGGCAGCGACGCGGATCCGCGCCGGATGTACACCGGCAGATATCAACTGGTCGCGCACGAAATCCACACGCTTCTGTGACAGGTCCCGGTTGTAATCTGCGTCGCCACGTTCGTCAGCGAAACCATCGAGTTGCACGCGAATATCGGGCATCGATGCCAGGCTTCCGGCGAGTTGTGCAAGGCGATCTCCGGTCGTATCAGCCAGCGCGTGTTCGTCGGTGCGAAACAGCAAGTCCATGGCGATACCAGCTTGCAGCAGGTTGATGAGCTGCGGCCTGTCAAACTCCCGCATGCGGTCGAGTTCGACGCTAAGTGAATCAACATCGGTCTTGAGTGATCGAACATCCAATTCGAGATTGGAGGCGTTGTCACGGGAGCTATCGAGAGAAACGGTCAGCTCATCGATCGTTGTGGTTTTCTTGTGCAACGTATCGCCAATTTTGGCGCCAATTGCCGCGCCAATGATAAAACCGACCGGGCCGCCGGCGATCGCACCGATAACGCCCCCGGCTCCGACGCCTGCGGTTTCTTTCTTGGATGCTGTCGCAGCAAATGTGCTTGATGTAGCCAGCAGGGCAAGTAGTGATATAGCAGTGATTGTTTTTCGCATGAGAATGTACTCCGTAGGTTTTCATCCGTTGTCGGAGTTCATTACACGGCGAAATAGCGCTGGCCATGCGGCAGCATCGTGGAAAGCTGGGGATCAAATATGACGAATTGTGGCGGGCGCTCAGCTACGAGCGCTGGATAGGGCGACAAACGTGCCGCCGTTTCTATCGCAGAGAATGCGCATGAGTTGTGCGAAGCGCCCCACGGTTACCGGTACATCCGTACTTCCCTGGCGAAACAATGGAAAACCCACGGCATGAATGCGGACCATCCGCTTGCCGTCTGCTCCAACTCGATTAACAGCATCAATCTGGCGAATGACGTTCTCCACCGAACGACCCTGAAAGTCATCGCCGAAAACGTAGACGCTTATCTTCTTATCCGGCGACCAAAATGTACTGATCGCGTAGATGATGCCGTCAACAGGATTACTGTCGCTGAATGGGCGCCAGGTTCGCATCGTCCTGACGATCGCTTCGCGGCGTCCCTTTGTATCCGGAATCCACTTACCCGCATACTGCTTGAACATGAAATTGCCGTTGTCATTCATGATCTGAATGCCCTTGACCTGCGGGTACACATCGAGTGTTTCCGTTAGCTTCTTTATCGCCCGGTCCCAGTTCAGCTGTTGCATGCTGCCGGATGTATCGATAATGAATATTATGTACTCGCTATCTGCCGGAATTCCTGCAATTGCATCGTTTGACGCGCGACGAAAATAAGGCTGCAAGCGCCGCATTTCCTCGGTCAGGCTTTGCTTGGTGGTGCGCAACGCGCCCTCACTTAGGGTGGCCTCCGAGTCGCTTTGCGTTGCGGCATATTGGCCTTGCACCGTGCTTAGCTCGCCCTGGAGTCGTGCTAGCCGCAATTTAGTCGTTGAGGTCTGCTCGCGAACCGACTCAAGGTCCCGATTGATAACGGCGGTCTCGCCACGAATCTCAAATAACTCTTGCTGCAACAACGCGATCAGCGATTCGAGATCGTCCTGAGTCTTCTCAATAATGACCGGCTCATAAATCTTGCTCAGCACAAGAAGCAGGATGATTGCGCCAAATCCACAGCAGATACAGTCGAGAAACGACAAACTGAATGCTTCGACATTTCGGCGACGTCTCACCTCAAGCCCTCCACTACGCTATGGCCAGTCACGACTGACACTAATAAATGACCCGCCCGTGCGATTCGCAAGCACCCAATAGTGAATCGGTGCCGCATAATCGCCTTCAAGGGGGTATAGAAAAACATTCACGGGAATTCCGCCAGGCAACTCGCGCAACGCCCGGAAATGCATGTTGCTTCTCTCGCGGCCGCTGACTGTCTTGCTGCTCGTCGTGGTCGCTTCCATGGTCGGCAAGCCATCTGCGAGCAGAATGATGTTATCGGGGGGCGGCGATAGTGTGGAGGCCACTTGCCAGGCCGCGAGCATGTTCGTACCATTTTCGGGCACCGTCCTGCGCAACACCCGCACTGCCTCGTCCAGCTGCGTTCCATCATCCGCTTTGAGCCACAGACCATCGCTCCCATTGATGACAGGCTCGGCCTCGTTATTAAACATGTATATCTGGAATTCGCTGCCCTGCGGAAACTGCGCGGTCAACCAATCGACACTGGCAACAACCTGGCGCCATTTTACGGCCCTGAGCTTTTGGTCGACGGACATGTTTCGCCGCCGAATGATATTGACGATCGTATCATCGAGCATGCTTGCGGATCGATCGACAAGAATCAGCGTGCGCCGACCACCGAGCTTGAGCCCTGTCAGGTACTGGCGGTCACCTTCGCCCTTGAACTCCCGCAACGACTCGCCCTCTTTCGTTTCCTCGATCTCAAGTGCCAGCAGTCTCTTAACCTCTTCCTCCAGCGACTTGATGTCGGTTTGAAGCTGTTCTATGCGTTCGATTTTCGCGAGCGTCTCCGCGTCGTACTGCGCAAGCTCCGCACGCAACTCTGCGATCAGGGCAATGATCTGCGCTATTTGCCCCTCCGCTGTTACGGTCTCAAGTTCCAGTTCTTCGCGAGTGTTTTTCGCGAGTACGAGGTTCTTGCGGCCCTCCAGGATCTCGACTTCAATCTTGCGTGTTTCCGACATCAGGTTCGTCGGATCATCTTCTGTCGTTTCTTTGACCTGCGCATTAATGATCATGAAAAACAAAATTACTGCACCAAAACCACAGCTCATACAGTCGAGAAACGACATGCTGAAAACTTCGAAAGGCCTGCGTTTACGGGCCACGCCCACTCTCCATCGCGATCATGCGCAATTCGTAACCGGGAGTACCAAGACGTATCAGATCACCTACCTGCAAGACGGCAGACCCATCGATGCCATGGCCGTTGAGAAACGTCCCGTAACGGCTGAAATCGCGCACGATGCACTGACCGTTTTCGAGTTGCAGCGAACAGTGGCGACGCGATACGCCCGGCATGTCTTGTTGCAAGTCGATATATCGCTCGCCATCAATCGGCTGCGAACCCAGCGTCAATGGCTCGGAACCAATCGCGTATGCAATGTTGTCGAATAGTAGATGGGTCGGCTGGCCTTCTTCGCGAACCGACTCTTGGATCTTGATCTCAATTGTCGACTGATCCCACGGCAACTGGCGTACCAGGCTAATCGCGGCACCGTCATTCTTCATAGTATGGCATCGCGCGAGCAGGCCACGCGCCGTCGCACCGGATTCCAGCATGAATAGCTCACCGCCAACGCGCGCACCCAAAATATCCGCAAACCCGGGCATTCGAGCGGCGCGATCGGTCAGTTGCAGCGCCGGCACTTCGTCGGCCCGAAACAACGCCCGCAAACTACTGACAATTTGGTGGTAAACCGGTGCCGCCGCCGCAATAAACTCCAGCGTATCGAGCTCGGCTTGATGGGAAATTCCGCGGTAGTCGACTTGCATATCAACCTTGGCGCCAGCGGAGGCAGAAGCCAGCCATTTGTCCAAATTGTCCTGCAACACTTGCTCGGTTTCAGCCGTATGCAGTGGATCGAATCGTGACTGCTGTACGAACGCCTCTGCAATTGTACGAAGCCACGTTTCGTTCAGTGCGAGCACGCCACAGTCTTCGACAACCGCTGACCGATCTACCTGTGCCTGACCTCCCTGCGAAATTCTCGTCAACAGCGCCGCATGCAGGCTCAAATCGATATGAACAGGAACAGCATTCTTGTAGTGGCGACGCGTTGCGGCAACCGCAGCGTCGACCATTCCGACAATGGGCACATTCAGTTCAGCGGCAATCCCGAGCAACAAACCGAGTTTGTCTGCACCCATGTACGCGGGCACTGCCAACACGACCTGGTCACCATTTTTGGCGACTCGAGCCCAGGCTTGCTCGAGCTGGCGGCTAACCAGATCTGCCGCGCTCAAATGATGAAATCGCTTATCCGCAAGCGAAGTCGTGTCGAGGCTTGACCAGAATTTGTTCTGAATTCGACGCGGATTGATGCGCGCCTGGCCGAACGCTTTACTGCCCGTCGTCAGCTGGTCGTCATCGAGTAGCGCGAATCCTGGCTCCCGATACAAAACAGCTTCCGTATCCAGGAACGAAATCCCGGCATCGTTCAGATGTGCAGCAAGGAGACTCATTTTTGCAACCGCCCGCTGCTCAGTCCGCCTTCATGTGCAAAATGAGCTTGTCGTTGCAATAGGTTTCACTGTCAAAAACAAGCCGCTCCTGCAGCAACTGCAGCTGGTGAACAAGAAACATCAGAAAAATACTGATAAGCAAGGCAATGAACGTTGAGTTAAACGCGACGCCGAGGCTCTGCGTAACGCCGGCGATGTCTCCCTGCACAGCCTTATCAGCTTGGGCCAGGGCCTCACCGATACCGCGCACGGTGCCGATGAATCCGATCGACGGAATGGCCCAGGAGATGTACCGGATCATCGAGAGTTCGGACTCAAGACGGTCTGCCTCCGACTCACAGATAGTGTGAGTACTGGTGGACACGTCCTGAATACTGCGAGTAGAACTGAAGCGCCGTAACGCATTCAACAATGCTCGTGGCAGCAGCATTCGTTGGCTGTCCTCCGGCAAAGCCTGCACCTGGCGCGCAAACTCGCGCGTATCCTCGGGTAATATTCGCATGCCCTCCGCGACCGGGACGAGATCAACTTCCAGCAGCCGCCGTTCGGCGAGTATTTGCGAAGTTTTGAACCCCATAATCGCTAACGCCCACAAGCCGAGGATAAAACAGGCTTCCTGCTCAAAATCCTTGATCAGAACTGATATGTGCCTTTCGCGAACGTGGTCCGGATCCGCTGCGACAGCGGCGTTTTGTTCCTCGATCATTTGGGCCGCGTTCGGTCGAATGACGGTTGTATAGAATGCATGTACCAGGATGATCGCAATGATCAGGGCAAAAAGCTGATAGACGAATTCGATCGGAATATTTTTTTTGTTCATATTTTATGTGTCGGGCTATATGTCAGTAGGAAATGCGATGGACTGATCGGCCGGAATATCTTCACTGGGCCTGAAATCGTCATCTGCATCGGAATAAGTCTGTTCGTCCAGGTCCGAATCATCCACATCTTCGGCCTCGTCGACTTCATCGGCTTCGACTTGCTTATTTTCGGCCTCGGCGCCCTCGTCAGAATCGGTATCTTGTGCCCA
Source organism: Gammaproteobacteria bacterium (assembly GCA_029863705.1). Taxonomy (GTDB): domain Bacteria; phylum Pseudomonadota; class Gammaproteobacteria; order Steroidobacterales; family Woeseiaceae; genus UBA1847. The sequence goes on along the minus strand of JAOTUU010000033.1, from coordinate 878 downwards.
TGATGCGGCGGCGAGCATGGTGCCCAGCAACAGCGCTATTAGAAATCGGTGCACATCAGCTCCTTTTCTGTTGCGGTCTTCGATCTATAGACAGCATAGAACAGCAATTGTCTCACGAATTTCTATTCTACTGTCCTGGCGATGCGGAATCCGACATCTGGACGAGGGCTGGCGCCGTAATCACGGAAGCTCAATCGCAGTTCCAACTCGCCTGAATGACGCCAGCTCGATCCACGTATAACGTAATTTGTACCGTTGACCGGACCGAAAGGATCGACCACGGGCGTTTTGATGCCAGGTGTCGGAACACCGTAGAAATCATTCACCCACTCCGCAACGTTGCCGCTGCCATCATGAATGCCTATTCTATTTGGTACGAATTTTCCAACAGGCGCTGTCGATGCAAAACCGTCGTCATAGCGCGGCAGTATCGATGGCACGATGCCAGACGCTGCTTTGTCAGCGAAATTGCCGCTATCATCGGCTGGGGGCATTTCGGCGCCCCATGCAAATCGTTGTGCTGTGCCGCTGCCTTCGTAACGAATCGCCCACACCCATTCCGCCTCAGTTGGCAATCGATAGCCGTTGGTCAGCGGCCGCACAGCAGTCCACTCGCCGAACTTCTCCTCGTACGCGGGCTTCAGGCCCTCTCTGGCACTGAGCCAATTGCAATACTGCGCCGCATCGGACCAGGTGATATTAGCGACAGGGTTGTCGTTACCGGCCATTGCCGGGTTGATATCGGACCCGGAATCGTGGCCGGGACGAAACTGAAGGAATTCACGGTTGGTCACTTCATTCACGCCAATAAAATACGGCTTTGTCAAAGTGACTGGCACAAGGACTTCGTTGGCACGCCGGCCCTGCTCCGACCGGGA
>JAOTUU010000228.1 GCA_029863705.1 Gammaproteobacteria bacterium | reverse complement strand
CGGTCAAGGCCGTAGCAAACAGGGCGCCCGCGCTGCGGCTGCGTAGTCGAGGGCTGCTGACCATTATTGCGGTGCTGGCGTGGGTCCTGGTAACCCTGGATCTTTTTGCGGTCCGCGACACCCTGGCGGCTATCGTCGGCAGCGTGCTCTTCGCTGAACTCCGTGCCGGGGCCGTTGTCGTCTCTCTTGCTGATGTCCTTGCGTTCGGCGTCACGATTTTCGGCGCTTTCCTTCTGGCGCGACTGATTACTTTGATTCTCGACGAAGACGTTTACAGTCGGATGGAACTTGGGCGCGGTGTGCCTTTTGCAATCTCAGCCATCGTAAAGTACGGCATCATTACGCTTGGCTTCTTGTTGGCCGTCGGTGCCATGGGCATGGGCATGGACAAGATAACGATCCTGCTCGGCGCCCTGGGTGTTGGCCTTGGTTTCGGACTGCAGAACGTCGTCAATAATTTCGTCTCCGGCCTGATCCTTATTTTTGAGCGGCCAATCCAGATCGGAGATTCGGTCGAGATCGGATCGGTAAAGGGAACAGTTCGGCGCATGGGCATTCGATCGAGCACGATACGCAGCTTTGAAGGCGCCGATATCACGATCCCCAACGGCACCCTGCTGTCCGACGCACTGACAAACTGGACAATGAGCGACAGGACCAGACGCATTGAAATAAGCGTAGGCGTGGCATACGGCTCCAACCCGGACGAGGTGATCGAGATCCTGCATGAGGCGTTTCGTGATCAAGAGGGCCTGCTCGAGAAACCCGAGCCTCAGGTGCTATTTATGGGTTTCGGCGACAGCAGCCTGGACTTCGTAATCCGTGCCTGGGTTGCCGACAATGACAATTTCGTCAAGATCCGCAGCTGCGTTGCCCTCGCAGTCAACCATCTGCTGGAAAGCCGTGGCATCGAGATTCCGTTCCCGCAGCGGGACCTGCACCTTCGCTCCGTTACACCAGGCGTACTGCCCGCGGATTCGCGTTGAGAATCCGGCTGAACGCCTTCTCGAAATTCAGTTACGCCGGCATCGCTCCCGGGAGCGATGCTGCGGCGACCGGACCGGACGTAGCCAGCCGATGCATGTCGACCCACTGATTCCCTTTATCGCCGGTGTCGTCGCCGTTGTGCTTGCTTTGGCGGCGATTCTCAAGGTCTTTCGCCAACCTCACTTCGTAGGCTACATCCTGGCCGGCTTGCTCGTCGGTCCTGCGGGACTGGGGATCATCTCCAACGTAGGCTTGATTGAGCACCTGGGCGCGATAGGCGTAACGCTGCTCATGTTCTTTATCGGGCTGGAAGTATCGCCTCACAAGCTCGTGCGCGGGTGGCGCATCGCCGTGTTTGGCACCTTGTTGCAAATTATCGTCAGTATTGCCTGCACGTGGTCGATCGGTGCCTGGTTTGGGTGGCCCGTCGGCCGAATCGTATTGCTCGGCTTCGTCATTAGTCTCTCCAGCACGGCGGTAGTCTTGAAGCTGCTGCACGATCGTGGTGAGCTCGATAGCAAGGCGGCCGAGAATGTCTTGCTCATATTGATAGCGCAGGATCTCGCCGTTGTGCCGATGATGATCGTCGTCTCGTTGCTGTCAGGCGACTCTCTGGACGCGCGACAACTCTTGAGTCAAATAATCGGCGGTGCGGCGATAATCGGAGTCACGGTTTATGTGCTGACACGGCGCTACATTCGACTGCCTTTTGCCAATCAGATCCGCGGTGATCACGAACTACAGGTATTGGGCGCGCTGCTGGTCTGTTTCGGTCTCGCGTTCGTCAGCGGCTCGCTGGGCCTGTCATCGGCACTCGGAGCCTTCGTCGCCGGCATGATTGTCGCTTCCGCTCGAGAGACTGACTGGGCGCGGCGAACCCTCGAGCCGTTGCGGGTTATTTTTGTCGGTTTGTTGTTTGTTTCGATGGGAATGCAGATCGACCTCGGTTTCGTAGTCGCAGCGTGGCTCGAAGTATTGCTTCTTGTCATCGGTGTTTTGCTGACCAATACTTTTATCAACGCCGTCGTTCTGAGGTTGCTCGGCGATACGTGGCGAATCAGCCTGTATTCCGGGGCTCTTCTCGCACAGATCGGCGAGTTCAGTTTCGTTCTCGCTGCCGTAGGGCTCCAGGTCGGTCTCATTCAAGGCTTCAGCTACCAGATGACAATCGCCGTCATTGCTTTAAGCCTGCTGCTGAGCCCCGCTTGGATATCGGCAAGCAAGCGACTCTTCATTAAGCAAAGCATTGAATAATCGATATGAACTGGTGCGCTCCAGAAGCTGCTGTCGATGGTCTCGAGGATCTAGTGGGTGATTGGAGACGAAAATTTGTCCGCGCCCGAATTCGCAGGGCCGGGGACCGCCTTCGGACCAGTGGCGCCGACTGTCTGGCTTATCCCCTGATCGATGCCACTGTCGACGGCTACTTTCCAATCCTCGAAAGTCTTGGTGAAGAACTCGAACGGCTTGAGGATTCCATCGTTGCCAACCCGCAGCCCGCGCTGATCGGCGCTCTTCACGATATGAAACGGTTGTTCCTGTCGCTACGCCGTGCCATTTGGCCGCACCGGGAATTGCTGAGCACGCTTGCAAGGCAAGAGCATGTGCTGCTCGATCAAGAAACCCGGTTATATCTCAGGGACTGCTACGACCACACGATTCAACTTATGGACATCGTCGAAACCTTCCGCGAAATTTCATCAGGGTTGATGGACGTGCATATTTCAAGCGTCAGCGCCCGACTCAACGAAATCATGAAAGTCCTCACGATCATCTCAACTCTGTTCATGCCGCTTGGGTTCATTGCCAGCCTGTACGGCATGAATTTCGATCGCAGCGTGTCCGGCTGGAATATGCCGGAACTTGGCTGGCGGCTCGGCTACCCATTTGCGCTCATGCTCATGGGTGGTTGCGCGGCAGGCCTGCTGGTCTATTTCTGGCGTAGCGGTTGGCTGAGTGACAGGGATCGACGCGTCCGACGCAAATGAGCAGTTAGCTGGGCAGCAATCGCGTCTAGGCGGTAAGATCTTAAGGGTTACGACAAGTCCACACAGAGAAGAACCAATGAATGTCACCCGGCTGCTCGATTACGTAAACGATACGGTAGCGATTACTCTCACTGTGTCGCTGATCATCGGCTATCAATTCTATTTGCGTCGTCTGGCTCGGCGAAACTGGGCGTGCGTACTGGCCAGCGCGGGAACCGTCGCACGCAGAGCGTGGGTAGAAATGGTGATGTCTAATCACAGCGACGCGCTCCTGGCCGTGCAAACCTTGCGCAACACGACGATGGCCGCGTCGCTGCTCGCCTCGACGGCGATCCTGCTCATGGTCGGGGCGTTAACGCTGACAGGTCAGGCCCGGTCCCTGCAGGAGACGTGGCACTTCCTCAATATCTTCGGCACGCTCTCGCCGGAACTCTGGCTGATGAAGCTGCTGTGCATTCTGTTGCTGCTGTTCCTGATTTTCTTCAACTTTGTCAACTCAATCCGGGTCCTGAATCACGTTGCCTACATGGTGGCGCTTCGGGAAGGACCGGGTACGCCGCACTTCCCGCCTACCATGGTCGCTGCTCACCTCGATCGAGGTAGCTACCATTTTCGTCTTGGCATGCGTATGTATTACTACCTTGTCCCGTTTGTCTTCTGGCTGTTCGGACCGATCTACATGGTCGCCTCCGCATGTCTCATGGTTTTTGTGCTGCTACCACGAGTCGACCGGGTCTCGCCAGATGTAGTGGGACGCATCGAGAATACGGGCTAGGCTGGCCTTCTCAGAGGGTTGCTTCGTGTCGCGCTACCCACGGTCGCTACTCCCGAACCGATTGCGCTCCCCATGCTTCGCTTCGGCAGATCACGTTGCAGCCTCGTAGAGCGGGATTACCTTCGGCAAAATCTTCTGAATTTGCGCCACCCGGGTTGCATCGGCGGGATGCGAGCTCAGGAATTCCGGCGGCTTACCGCCCTGATTTGCACTTGTCATCTTCTGCCATAAAGTGATGCCAGCGCGCGGATCGTAGCCGGCGCGAGCCGCCAACTCGAGGCCAATCTGATCGGCTTCGGTCTCGTCAGTGCGACTAAACTTGGTCGCCAGCAAGACCTGGTATCCCACGTTGGCGGCCTTTGTGGACGTTGTCCCGAGACCAAAAATCGCGGCGCCTGCGCCGATCACGCCCTCGGCGACCAAGGCCTGTGACATCTGTTCTCGGACATGCTCGCGAAGAGCGTGCGCAATTTCGTGTCCGAGGATAACCGCCAACTCGGCATCCGACAGATCGAGCTTGGTTATGATGCCCGAATACACCATGACCTTGCCGCCAGGCATGCAAAACGCATTGAGGTCATCACTCGTCATGATGTTGACTTCCCATTGCCAGCCAGGCGCATCCTCGCGGAAAACCTTCGTCTGCACTTTGAGCCGATCGGTGATCGTGCGCACGCGCTTGAGCATCGCGGCGTTCTGGTTCAGTACGCCTTTGGCGGAGGCTTCTGACTTGAGTTTGTCATAGCTTTGCGCCGCCATTTGGTTGAGTTCTTCGGACGAGATCAGCAAGAGCTGCGAGCGGTCGGCGCCGACCGCCCCACCAGCCGTGGTTGTTGCACAACCACTTATTGCGGTGACGGCCAGGCATATCATCGCAGCTGTTAAGACGATTGCATTAAGAACACTGCCCAGACCTTGTCTGTTCTGGGCCTTCAGGTTTGTACCGTTCATGACTATCACCTGTTTAGCGCAAGTTATTGTGACTCCACCAGTCTGGCGGCACACTGAATATGGTACTACCAACCACCGATGGAAATTTCGAAGTGTGAGGGAGAAAGGGCGACGAGCCGGATCGCGTGATTCTAGGTCGCCCTAACGTCAGTTAGGGCCGAAATTCTCGCCTAAATGGCGAGAGCCACAGAATTTGGAATTTGTAAGTCGCTGAAAATATGGTGGCCAGGGGCAGAATGGACTCGCTTCGCTCACCCTCCGGGCGCACTTCGTGCGTCTGTCGCCGCTGCGCGGCTCGCTTGAACTGCCGACACGCGGATTTTCAGAACGAGGAGGAACGGGGACAGTCCCTGGGGGACTGTCCCCAGCATCTTACTGATTCTATTTATCAACCAGTTACCGGGACGTCCGTTGCTTCTGTTGCGGCACGGTGCACAACGATGCACAGCCCATTCACGCAAATTTCACGCGTCACCGACATCTCGGTCGACGCGATAGAATCTTCTAACCTTCGCTAGTTTCC
>JAOTUU010000227.1 GCA_029863705.1 Gammaproteobacteria bacterium | reverse complement strand
TTTGCTTGAAGCCCCAAAGCGCGCCCAGAGATCAATCATGGCGTACGGAGCCGGGTAGTGATCTTTGCGCGCCTTTCCGGCGACTTGCTTGATAAGCATCGATTTGACCAAAGGACGCAGCAAACCGATGTTCATAATTTTGTCGACGAGTGGCGCAGTCTGTTTCGGTGCTGCTGCCGCAATAAGCTCTTTCGCCGCCTGGCGCCAATTGTCCTCAGTCGCAATGCGATCCACTAATCCGATCTTGCGCGCCTTGTCGACGGTAATCGGTGCACCGGTCAACATGATCGGCATGCCTTGTCGAACGCCGCAGATTTGTATGATTCGAACGGTTCCGCCGAAACCAGGGTGCAATCCCAATTTCACCTCCGGCAGCCCGAGTACACGCTTTTTACTCGCCAACGCCAGGCGATAGTCGAATGCCATTGCCAACTCGAGCCCGCCACCCAGCGCAAAGCCATTAAGCGCTGCAACTGTCGGGCAATCGAGAGCTTCAATCTTGTTCAGCAATTGTTGCCCCTGCCGCGTTAATTCATAAGCGCGCTCCGGGTCGTCGATGGTTGTGAATTCGCTGATGTCGGCACCCATGACAAAGCCGGTGCTCTTGCCCGAATAGACAACAAGACCTTTCAGCTGCTTGGTGGCGATCGAATCAATGAACGAATCGAGTTCGATTAATACGTCGGACGAAAGAACATTAACCTTGGCATCAGCCTTATCAAGCCGCAGCCAGGCGATTCCGTCGCCATCCGTTTCTGATGTCCAATGCTCCAATGTCAGCTCCTTACTTAACAACGTCAAAATCGCAGACCAAGGGTAAATGGTCTGAGTATCGTACTTGTGGTACTTCGAAATTCGTCACGTTGATTCCCTCCTGGAACAGGATGAAATCCAGTTCTTTCCGTGGGGCGCGGCTGGGGTAAGTGGGAATACAATCGACATTGGCAGACGTCAGGCGCGCAGCCCGCTTAAAAAGATAGATCTCATTCTCGCCCCAAAACGTATTGAAATCACCTGCCACGATGACCGGTTTTTGCGTTTTTTCGATCAGGTCGTACAGGTGGCGCAATTGCAAATGTCGATGACGATACTTGAGCGACAAGTGCACCAGGAATACTGCGAATTCCCGCATTTCCAGCTCGATGATCAAACGCTTGATGCCGGTATCAAAATAATGAAACGTTTCGCCATGAACCCTGGCCGCTGCCATGAATGCGTTTCCCTGTTTGCGGACGATTGGCAGGAGTTGGTTCAGTGATTTCGAGCCGTATTTGGTCTCATACGAGGTGTTCATGCTGAGATGAGAAGCGATTTTCTCTGCCTGATTCACTTTGCGGCTACGTATCGACCCCGTGTCGACTTCGATCAGGCCGACGATATCCGGATCAACGGACTTTATGAACGTTGTTAGCTCCGGCAAAACGCTCCGGCTTCCAAGTACGTATCCGGCTCCGGGTAGCGGCATGTGCATGCTCGCGCCACCGCCGACGGCGTATCGAATGTTGTACAGGAGGAGTCGCATGGCAGGTACCGATACGATACAGAATCAGTGTTTACATGGGAACCATTGCCTGCAAAAACAACACAGTTGCGCAGCGACCACCCGAATTGGATAAACTTGGCGGATTGCAGTATCTCAGCGGGAGCCGGCGGTGTCCGAAAACAATCCGATCCGGGTGTTTGTCACCCATGTTTTTGAAGAAAGTGACGATTACATAAGAGTGTTCGAGTTCCTCGAGAGCGTTGATCGCTTCTATTACGTCAATGTCAGCAAGCCTGAAAATATCCCGACGGCGGGAGGGGTTGAGGCAATAAAAGACGAACTGATCGAGCAAATTAAGGCAGCGGAAGCAATCGTCGTGGTTTCTGGTGCTTATGAGAAGAAGGGCGAGTTGGTCAGCTATATGATGGACGTCGCCAAAGCGAACAGCATCGGGATAATCGCTGTCAGACCGTTTGGTGGCATGACTGAAACCCCTCAGAACATCGTGGAACGGGTCGATGAGCACGTCGAATGGAATGCGCGGGAAATAGTCGATGCCATCAAGCGCCAGGGTCGTGGTGAAGAGACGGCACGTTGGGAAGTCCTCGATTTCCCGGGCTTCGATGCCGATGGAAAGATCGAATAATCAATATGTTATAATATTGTCTTAATGTGAATACTAGATGACTCCCTTGGTCATTGCCCACCGCGGCGCTTCGGGTTACCTGCCCGAGCACACACTTGCCGCGAAAGCCCTCGGCCACGAAATGGGCGCAGACTTTCTTGAGCAGGATGTTGTCGCTAGTCGCGATGACGAGCTCGTCGTTTTACACGACATCTATCTCGACCGCGTCACCGACGTCGTGGAACGTTTTCCAGCGCGCGCCCGGGACGACGGGCGCTACTACGTCCGTGATTTTGATCTCGACGAGCTGCGCTCCCTGAACGTGTGGGAACGTATGAACGCGGATGGAAGCGCGGTCTATCCTGGGCGTTACCCGGCCAAGAGCGGCGAATTCCGGATTAATACATTTGCCGAGGAACTTGAGTTCATCAAAGACCTCAATGCTCATTCGGGCCGCCAAGTCGGGATCTACCCGGAGATCAAGCGGCCAGCGTGGCACAGGGAGGAGGGTGTCGACATCACGCCGACCTTCCTCAGGATGATATTGGACGCTGGCTACGAGAGTCCTGACGATGCGGTGTATATACAGTGCTTCGATTTTGTCGAGCTACGGCGCCTGAAGGTGGAGTTCGACTGTCCTTTCAAGCTGGTGCAGCTCATTGGCGAGAACAGTTGGAGGGAGGCGAAAACCGACTTCGACTTCGTCAGAACCGCTGCAGGGATCGCCGAGTTGGCCGAAACGGTCGATGCAGTCGGCCCATGGATCCCTTATCTGTACGAACTCGTGGATGACAGCCCGCGCCCTGGCGACTTGATTGAACGTGCTCACGCAGCCGGGCTGGAAGTCCATCCATTCACATTCAGGGCGGACGAACTACCGCCAGGATTTTCGTCTTTTGAGGAACTGGTTCGTTTTTTCATTGTCGATGTCGGTATCGACGGTCTATTCACTGATTTTCCGGATCGCGTTGTTCAGCTAAGACTACCTTAAGGCTCGATCGCTATAGTCCCTCCAACTATGCTTAAGAAAACTTTTTTATTGATCTCGGCTTTAGTCCTGACCCTGCAGGCTGGTGCAGCAGAGCCCTACGACCAATTTGACCTCAAAAACCATGCAGGCAAGGTCGTGATTGTCGATTTTTGGGCGTCATGGTGTGTGCCTTGCCGTCGATCGTTTCCCTGGTTAAACGCCATGCATAGAAAATATGCTGACGAGGGACTGGTCATCATCGGCGTGAATCTTGACGCGGAAAGATCGGCGGCGATGACGTTTCTCGAGGATTTCCCGCCGGATTTCGGCATTTATTATGACGAAACCAAGGACCTTGCTCGCGAATTTGGCGTGGTTGCCATGCCCAGCTCTTATCTGATCGGACGTGATGGCGATATCAGACAGAAGCATTTCGGATTTAAGGTGAAAAAGCAGGACGAATATGAATCGGCCATTGTTGACGCATTGCTCGATGCATCGCGTATTACGGAGTAAACGAATGCGATTAAGGTTATTGACAGCGAGTTTGTTGGCGATGGGCACGATCTCGGGGTGTTCATCAATGGGCGTTGAACCCTGGGAGCGCGACGTGCTCGCAAAGGACGAAATGCAACTAACGAGCGACCCGGTGGAGGCAGCGCTGGACGATCACATTTATTTCAGCAAGGAAGCATCAAGCGGAGGCCGCGGATTTGGTGGCGGCGGATGTGGCTGTAACTAAGGGATCGATGATGAGTAACAACAGTAAATTATCAATAAGCGGTGCACTCGCTGCTGCCACGTGCACACTGCTCGGTTCGGGTCTCCCCGAGCCCGTCCAGGCGCAGGAAGATGCAGGCTGGGATTTCAATACGGCATTACTTTATTACGGGGAGGATGCAGACCGGGTTCAGGACCTGAGTCTCAATGTCCTCGCGCGACGCACATTTCTCGACGACAAGTTCCTGTCGCTGGGTCTGACCGTCGACGCATTGACCGGCGCTTCGCCCAACGGAGCTCTTCCTCAGTCAGGCGCACAGACCTTTACGCGGCCGTCTGGCGAGAAAACCTATACGACACCTGCTAACGAGTTGCCACTTGACGACACGTTTCTAGACACACGGGTAGCGCTTACTGCCAGCTGGCAGCAGCCTCTGGGACGTTTGTTCCAGTTCAGCGTCGGTGCCAGCGCTTCTGCAGAGTACGACTACACACATGCGGGGCTCAACGCGAAACTTGCGCGTGACTTTAACCTGCGAAATACGACTGTATCTGCTGGAATCGCAGTGGCACACGATACCCTCGATCCGGTTGGCAAAGCGCCTATTGGGCTTGCACCCATGCTCGGCGAAGAAGATCTGAGTAACCGTATGGGCGACCAGACGAAGGACGTTCTTGATGTCGTGTTCGGCATAACCCAGGTTTTTACCAAGAATCTGCTAATGCAGTTCAATTATTCCTACAGTGATGCCAGCGGATACCTGAATGATCCGTACAAGATTCTCTCCATCGTCGATGGAGTTAGCGGTGATGCTATACCGACAAACCAGTTTGGCAACGACGGGCCGTCGCAACTGAACGTCTATGAGAACCGACCGGACGAGCGCGTGAAACACAGCTTGTTTACCCAGGCGAAGTACTACATGGGTGGCAAGGTGCTGGACGTATCGTATCGCTACATGACCGACGACTGGGAAATCGACTCGCATACGGTTGACCTGCGCTATCGCTGGCCAGTCAGCGACAAACGCTATGTCGAACCACACGTTCGCTTTTACACACAATCGGAGGCGGAGTTCTATCGTGCCAGTCTGATCGATGGGCAGGTACTGCCCGAATATGCATCCGCGGACTACAGGCTGGGCAACTTTGACGCCATCACGGCCGGCCTTAAGTACGGCTGGAAGACAGGCGGCGGTAACGACATGAGCGTGCGCCTCGAGTTTTATCAGCAATCGGGCAGCATTCCGTCAGGCCAGTTGATTGGCAACCAACTCGGTCGGGACAACTATCCGGACCTCAACGCCATTATCCTGCAGTACAGCTATCGTTTCGGTCGCTAGAGCGAGGTGGCAGCTCAGCCAAAGCAGCGCCACTTAAGCGTCGGTGAGGACAATGGATCCTGGCGCGGCCTGTTCGAGGCCATGGCGAGCCCTTGTG
>JAOTUU010000226.1 GCA_029863705.1 Gammaproteobacteria bacterium | reverse complement strand
TGTGGGCATCGGTGCAGCGGCTAAAGGACCTTAAGCCGAGTTTTGTTTCGGTTACCTACGGCGCTGATGGCTCAACACGGCAACGCACGCATGCGGCGGTTGAGCGGATTATCAGGGAAACAGATCTAACTGCCGCACCGCACCTGACCTGCATCGGCGCGAGCCGTGGCGAGATTGACGACATCGCCCGGGAGTACTGGGATATGGGCATTAGGCACATCGTCGCGCTGCGTGGCGATACGCCCAAAGACGCGGTTGCTTACGAGCCCCATGCGGACGGCTACGCCTATGCAGCAGACCTTGTTGCAGGGCTGCGTAAGGTTGCCGACTTCGACATATCTGTTGCGGCTTATCCGGAGGTGCACCCGGAAGCGCCAAGCCCGCTTTTTGACCTCGACAACCTAAAGCGCAAGCTCGATGCCGGCGCGTCGCGTGCAATTACCCAGTTCTTTTTTGACACCGACGTCTTCCTGCGCTTTCGTGATCTCACTGTGGCCGCCGGCATTGAGTCCGCTATCGTGCCCGGTATTCTGCCGATTACACGGTTTCCACAATTACAGCGTTTTGCCGAGGCCTGTGGAGCAAGTGTTCCGGGATGGCTGCATGAACGGTTTGCCGGGCTTGAGGACGACGCCGGGACGCGGCGAATGATCGCGGCCAGTATCGCCATCGATCAGGTGCGCAGGTTACAAGCTGAAGGTATCAACGAGTTTCATTTTTACACGTTGAATCGTTCTGACCTGACATTCGCTATCTGCCACGCGCTTGGCGTGCGCTCGCAACAGGCTGTGGGCTGAGGACGCACTGATGGATCGCAAGCAACGCATTGAGTCACTGCTGCTGTCTCTCGAGTCGCGCATTCTGCTGCTCGACGGCGCCATGGGCACGATGATTCAGGCTTTCTCTCTCGATGAGGATGATTTCCGCGGCGATCGTTTCGCCGATTGGCACCACGATCTGAAAGGCAATAACGACTTGCTGTCTCTAACACGACCGCACGTCATCCAGGACATTCACCGCCAGTTCCTGGACGCGGGTGCCGACATAATCGAAACCAACACCTTCAATTCCAATGCTCCGTCAATGGGCGACTACGGCATGGAGGCACTGGTGCCGGAACTTAATCTTGCGGCGGCGAGGTTGGCACGAACGTGTGCTGATGAGCACGCGGCGAAGGCAGGCAGTCCACGTTACGTTGCGGGAGTTCTGGGCCCGACTAATCGGACGGCGTCGATTTCACCCGATGTAAATGACCCGGGCTTTCGCAATATTCGTTTCCTGGAGCTCGCGCAAACCTATGAGGTAGCGACCAACGCGCTAATTGAAGGTGGCGCAGATTTTCTGATGGTCGAGACGATTTTCGACACGCTCAACGCGAAGGCGGCCATCTTCGCTATCAAGCGTTGCTTCGCCACCAGCGGAGTGACTTTGCCGGTGATGATGTCGGGCACGATTACCGATGCGTCGGGCCGTACTTTATCCGGCCAGACGAGCGAAGCGTTCTGGAATTCGGTGCGCCATGCCGACCCATTTGTGGTTGGGCTTAACTGCGCGCTGGGAGCAAAAGACTTGCGGCCTTACGTTGCCGAGTTATCGCGGGTCGCCAATACGCGCGTGAGTGCACATCCGAACGCCGGCTTGCCGAACGAATTTGGCGAGTACGACGAATCGCCGGAGGCAATGGCCGACGTTGTCGGTGAGTTCGCGAGCAGCGGTCTTGTAAATTTGGTTGGCGGATGCTGCGGTACCCGTCCTGAGCATATTCGTGCGCTACGCGACGCTGTTAGCCGGCATGCGCCTCGCGCGGTGCCGACGGTAGAGCAACGCTGCCGCTTGTCAGGGCTCGAGCCGCTGAATATCGGGCCTGACGATTTGTTCGTCAATGTCGGCGAGCGATGCAACGTCACTGGCTCCGCGGTATTTCGACGCCTGATCGAAGCAGACGACTACGCTGCCGCAGTTCAGGTTGCTCGCGCCCAGGTCGATAACGGCGCGCAAATCATCGATGTGAATATGGATGAGGGCATGCTCGACTCCGAGAAGGCGATGGTGACTTTCCTCGACCTGATCGCGACCGAGCCCGACGTCGCGCGCCTGCCTGTCATGATCGATTCCTCGAAGTGGTCAGTCATCGAAGCCGGTCTGCAGTGTGTTCAGGGCAAGGCGGTTGTAAATTCGATCAGCCTCAAAGAAGGCGAAGGGCCATTCGTCGAACAGGCAGAGCTCGTGCATGCCTACGGCGCCGCCGTCATCGTCATGGCATTCGATGAGCACGGACAAGCGGACACGATCGACCGCAAAGTAAGTATCTGCAAGCGCTCTTACGAGATTTTGCTTAACCAGGTTGGCTTCGATCCGACGGACATCATTTTCGACCCGAATATTTTCGCTGTTGCCACTGGCATTGAAGAACACGCGAGCTACGGTCTTGATTTCATCGAAGCAACGCGACGAATAAAGGCAGAGCTGCCCGGTGTGCTTGTGAGCGGTGGTGTGAGCAACGTGTCGTTCTCATTTCGTGGCAACAATGTTGTGCGTGAGGCAATTCACTCGGTGTTTCTTTACCACGCGATTCGGGCCGGCATGGATATGGGCATCGTCAACGCCGGTCAACTCGCGATTTATGCCGATCTGCCGGCCGACCTGCGCAATGCCGTTGAGGATGTGGTGTTGAATCGTCGTGAGGATTCGACCGAGCGCATGCTCCAGGTTGCAGAAAACTATAAAGGTCAGGCGTCGGGCGTGAAGGCTAAAGCGCAAGATCTTTCCTGGCGCGAAGGCCCGGTCGACAAACGCCTGGAACATGCTCTGGTCAATGGTATCGACGAGTACGTCATAGACGATACTGAGGAAGCCCGCCTGAATACGGATCGGCCGCTGGACGTTATCGAAGGTCCGCTCATGTCCGGTATGAATGTCGTCGGTGATTTGTTCGGCGAGGGCAAGATGTTCCTGCCGCAGGTCGTAAAGTCAGCGCGTGTCATGAAGAAGGCCGTAGGGCACCTTGTACCGTTCATTGAAGAAGAAAAGGGCGGCAAGATTTCGTCAAACGGCAAGATCGTGCTCGCGACAGTAAAAGGCGACGTTCATGATATCGGCAAGAATATCGTCGGCGTCGTATTGCAATGTAACAATTTCGAGGTTATCGATCTCGGCGTGATGGTGTCCTGCGAAAAAATACTCGAGGCAGCCCAGCGTGAAAACGCACAGATTATTGGTTTATCGGGCCTGATCACTCCATCGCTGGATGAAATGGTGCACGTCGCCGGAGAGATGCAACGACTTGATTTCGATTTGCCGCTGTTGATTGGTGGCGCGACAACGTCGCCGGCGCACACGGCCGTCAAAATTGAGCCGCATTATGAAGGCCCCGTAATCTACGTTAAGGATGCCTCGCGTTCAGTTGGCATTGCGCAAGCTCTTATTGAGCCGGGCACGCGCGACGCAATAGTCAACAAGACTCGACAGGACAATGCGAGTCGCCGCGAACGGCATGCGAAAAAGACACGTTTGTCTCCGCAGCTATCTCTGGCAGCAGCGCGCGAGCGAAAGTTTCGGTGCGATTGGGACAACTACCAGCCACCGGTTCCGTTGTCCTCAGGCAAACAGGTAATGGACGACATCGATTTATCGGTACTTCGGGAATACATAGACTGGATGCCGTTCTTTAATGCCTGGGAGTTTCACGGCAAGTATCCGGCCATCCTGACCGACGATCATGTCGGCGAGGCGGCAAGCGCATTGCATCACGATGCATTGGCAATGCTGGAGCAGCTCATCGACGAGCAGTGGTTGCAGGCGAGAGCGGTGTTTGGCCTCTTCCCCGCCCATAGCGACGATCATGACGATCTGATCCTTTACACCGACGATGCCCGCAAGCAAACCTTGATGAGGTTGTGCCACTTACGGCAGCAACGCTCAAAGGCGGCTGGACAGGCGCAGTACTGTTTGTCTGATTTCGTCGCGCCGGCGAATAGTAATCTGCGCGACTACATAGGTGCTTTCGCAGTTACCGCAGGCATCGGCATTGATGAGCACGTTGCACGCTTTGAGAAAGACCACGACGACTACAGTGCAATCATCCTGAAGGCGCTGGCAGACCGGCTCGCCGAGGCCGGCGCGGAGTACTTGCACGAGCGAGTGCGACG
Organism: Gammaproteobacteria bacterium; assembly: GCA_029863705.1. Lineage (GTDB taxonomy): Bacteria > Pseudomonadota > Gammaproteobacteria > Steroidobacterales > Woeseiaceae > UBA1847. Next base: position 1,111 of record JAOTUU010000226.1, on the reverse strand, counting down.
CGAACATTGGGCTTATGCAACCGATGAGAAGTTGTCGAACAACGATCTTATTTCTGAGAAATACGCCGGTATTCGCCCGGCACCCGGTTATCCGGCATGTCCGGATCACACCGAAAAAGCGAAGCTCTGGGAGTTACTGGACGTTGAAGCAAGTATCGGCCTGAGCCTGACAGATTCATACGCAATGTTTCCGACCGCGGCTGTCAGCGGCTTCTATTTCTCGCACCCCGACTCGCGCTACTTTCCCGTGGGCAAGATCGATCGTGATCAGCTCAAGTCGTACGCGGAACGCAAAGGCATGAGTGTGGTCGAAGCGGAGAGATGGCTTGCGCCTAACCTTGGATATGACCCAAATGTTGCGGATGTTGCCTAGACGACTTTCCCTGTTATGGTTTCTTGTCGTTCTCTGTTTCAGCCAGAACGTGCTTGCGGACGCATACGGTGACGCGCGAGCGGAGCTCATCGCCGCGTATCAGGCGCAGGATTTTGAGACGATGCAAAGCGCTGCAAAAAAAGCGCTGCTGGCAAGACCCAATTATCCCCGTGCGTTATTCAACCTCGCCTATGCACAAGTGCTGGCTGGCGAAAGCGGCGGCGCGTTAGACACGCTCAATTTCCTGGCCGACATGGCTGTTGAGTTTGGCGTTGTCGCTATCGATGATTTCGCGCCACTCAGAACGAATTCCGGTTGGCCGGCGTATCAGGAGCGGGTTGAGCAAATTATCAAGCCGGTGGGAGAGGCGACGGTCGCGTTCAACGTTCTCGCAAGCAACTACATTCCGGAAGGCATTGCCGTCGATGACGAGGGTCGGCTGCTACTCGGCAGCATCCGCTATGGCCGTATCCTGCGTGCCAGTAAAAGTATCGAGTTACTCAGTGATGCAAGGGACGCGGGGCACTGGAGCGTATTCGGCATGCGTCTCGATGGCTCGGGCGGACTGTGGTTTGCTAGCGCGGGCGTACCGCAATTTATTCTTGCAGAGGATGAGAAGCCGAGTCGATCCGGTCTGTTTCGACTGGATCTTGCGAGCAATGAGATCGATCAACGTGCGGAGTTGCCTGCCGCGGAAGACAGCCAGGTTCTCGGTGATCTGATCATCGCGGACGACGA
>JAOTUU010000225.1 GCA_029863705.1 Gammaproteobacteria bacterium | reverse complement strand
TGACCGGCGTCTAAATGTCACCGCATATTCACAAATAACTGAAAATGAAAGGACTTTCGAGATGGAATACATTGAATACACTGCGATAGTAACGTTGCTGGCTCTTATGCAATTCATGCTGTTTTCTATTCAGGTCGGCTCGATGCGGATCAAACATGGCGTAAAAGCGCCGGCGACGACCGGGCATCCCGAGTTCGATCGCATGTTTCGGGTTCAGCAGAACACCATGGAGCAACTAATCGTGTTTGTGCCGGCTCTCTGGATATACGCGCACTTGGTTAACCCTCTTTGGGGCGCTGGTATTGGTATCTTCTTTGTTATTGGCCGGTTTGTTTATCGCGCAGCGTACTTGAAAGATCCCGCCAGTCGTTCCAATGGTTTTACGATCGGGGTGTTTGCAACCGCCGTGCTTCTCGTCTGGTCGTTAGTAGCCGCTGTGATGTCGCTGATCTGAACAGCGTTGACGTCATAGTTCTTGGCGGTGGCGCCGCCGGGTTGATGTGCGCCATCGTCGCTGGCAAGCGCGGCCGCCGAGTTGTCGTGCTCGAAGGTTCTAATAAGATTGGCAAGAAAATTCTGATGTCGGGTGGTGGGCGTTGCAATTTTACGAATCTGAATTGCACGCCGGCGAACTTCGTGTCGGCAAACCCCAGCTTTTGCATTTCCGCTCTAAGTCAATTTTCGCCTGCACATTTTCTCGAGTACATCGACAAGCACAACATCGCGTATCACGACAAAAGCGAAGGTCAACTGTTTTGTGATGAGTCGTCGAAAGACATTCTCAACATGCTCACAGCAGAATGTGAGGAGGTCGGCGTACGAATCCTGACCAGCTGCAAGATCTCATCCGTCGAACGCACGAGCAGTTATGTTGTGAGTTGCGACAAGGGTGAGTTCGAAGCAACTTCGCTGGTTGTTGCCACCGGAGGCCTGTCCATACCGAAAATGGGTGCATCCGGCTTCGGTTATCGATTGGCGCGACAATTCGGGATAGACGTTTTGGAAACACGCGCAGCGTTGGTTCCGTTCACGTTCAGCGGTGCAATTCTCGAGCTCACGTCACGTTTGTCGGGTGTGAGCGTGCGAGCGACGGCAAGCACCGGGAAGCAATCATTTACCGATGATGTTCTATTCACACATCGTGGCCTCAGTGGTCCGGCGATACTTCAGTTGTCGAGTTGCTGGAAAACCGGTGATGAGATACAGCTCGACCTGTTGCCGGAGCACGATGGAGCACAATTCTTGCTCGCCGCCAAGTCGAGCCAGGCAAAATCGCTACTGCGAACGGTACTGGCGGATTACCTGCCGCGTGCGCTGGTTCTCGAACTTCAGGTATTACTTTGGCGCGAGCTGGCCGAAAGGCCGCTGGGTGAGATTAGCGACGCGGCGTTGCAACGACTGGCGGGCGTCTTGCACTGCTGGGTCCTGAAACCATCTGGCACAGAAGGGTACCGAACAGCGGAAGTGACGATGGGCGGCGTGGATACTAATGCGCTGTCATCGAAAACCATGGAGAGCAAACAGCACGACGGCTTGTACTTTATTGGTGAGGTTGTCGACGTAACCGGGCAACTGGGAGGCTTCAATTTCCAGTGGGCATGGGCGTCCGCGCAAGCCGCCGGTCAGGTGGTCTAGACTTTATGTCTGCGCCTTCGGAAACATTGCGCATTGATCGCTGGCTTTTCTATTGCCGATTTTTCAAGACGCGAAGCCTGGCGACAGCGGCGGTCTCGGGAGGGCACGTGAAGCTCAACGGCGAACGCACAACGCCGGGCAGTCGTATCAAATGTGGAGACCAGATTGACCTGATCCGCGAGCGATTGCCGTTTTCGCTCCAGGTTACTGGTATTCCGAACCGGCGTGGTCCGGCAGCGGAAGCGCGCAACTGTTATCTCGAGGACGAGGAAACGGTTTATCGGCGGGACCTCCAAGCCAAGGCTCTGCGACAAGATCGAATGCTGATGCCGAAGACAGAAGGACGTCCAGACAAGCATACGCGACGCAAAATAAGATCACGCAATAGAAGCTGATGGGGGCGCCGTTTCAGATTAGGTATTAATGCGGATTCGTTCTTACGTTTCTTGCGCGCACCATTAAGATCCCCGAAGTAATGGGCGCCGCTTATGGCTCAGTGGAACATGTTCGCCGGATGGGCCGGCATGTTTTTTGGTCTAATTTCCGGCAGCGTTATCGGCCTCTTTTTTCACCAGGCTGATTTCGCGGGCGGATACGGGGCTTTTCGCCGTAGATTGCTGCGGCTCGGTCATATCGCTTTCTTCGGCCTCGGCATCATCAACGTCCTGTTCTCGCTTGCCCTTTCCAGTGGCAGCATACAACCCGATTATCCGCTGACCGCATCGCTTAGTTTGATTGCTGGTGCCGCCCTCATGCCCACGATCTGTTTCCTGACGGCGTGGAAAGCCTTTTTTCGACACGCTTTTGCATTACCCGTCATTTGCGTCGCGATCACAATTGTCCTGGTGCTACAGAAAATGGTGATCTCATGAAACTCGGTCTCATCGCGATGAGCGCTACCCGCGCGCACAACAAAGAGTTAACGGAGCTTGGATTCACTCTGCCAGGCTTCGTCGATCGCAGCCGGGTAATCGCCTCGCTGCCAAGTCTCGGACTGCTAACGCTCGCAGGAATGACGCCGAATGACATTGACGTCGAATACATCGACATACCGGATCTTACGGCGATCGATGATTTGCCCGCTGAGTTTGATGCGGTTGCGATCTCGTCCTTTACTGCACAGATTCGCGAGGCCTATGAACTTGCAGACCGCTACCGGGCCTCAGGAACGATCGTACTCATGGGTGGGCTGCATATTACGGCGCTGCCGGGTGAAGCACTCGAACATGCCGATTCGATTGTCATTGGCGAAGGAGAGCCGTCATGGCCGGCACTAATAACGGATCTGAAGAACAAAAATCTGCAGCGCGTCTATGACTCGAGAGACCGGCCATTCGATCTGGCAGATAGCCCAGTCCCAAGGTATGAGCTGCTGAATCAGGACCTCTACAACCGACTGACCGTCCAGACGGCCCGCGGTTGCCCGTTTAGCTGTGAGTTCTGCGCTGCATCGATTCGCTTGTGCCCGCAGTACCGAGTGAAGCCCGTGGATAGAGTGATTGCCGAAATCCGGCATATCAAGAGTCAGCAACCTGAGCCATTCATAGAGTTCGCCGACGACAATACATTCGTCAACAAGCGCCATGGCAAAGCGCTGATGCAGGCTATCGCAAAGGAAAATATTCGTTGGTTCACCGAAACCGACATTTCGGTCGCGGAGGATGATGAATTGCTGAGCCTTATGCATGATGCGGGGTGTGCCCAGGTCTTGATCGGCTTCGAGAGTGCTTCCAGAGAGGGCCTGGCCGGAATCGAGACCAAGTCTGACTGGAAAGCAAAACAGTTCGACAAGTACATGTCTTCGATCGACAGGATCCAGAGTCACGGTATTACCGTGAACGGTTGCTTCGTGCTGGGAATGGACAACCAGGGTCCGGACTGCTTTGAGGAGGTCCGGAAATTCGTCGAAGACAGCAATCTTTACGATGTCCAGATCACAATTATGACGGCGTTTCCGGGTACGCCGCTTTATGACCGGTTGCTTCGCGAAGACCGGATAATCAAGCCGGATGCATGGGAGCTCAGCACATTATTCGATGTGAATTACCATCCTTTGCATATGAGCAATGAGTATCTTGAAGGTCGTTTTCGCTGGCTGGTGGAACAACTTTACAGCGAAAAATTCACAAATATGCGTCACCAGGGATTCCACCAAAGACAGGCTGCATAGGCGACGAAACACAAAAAGTCGAGTGGGTGAGAGTTATGAATATCAGTATGGTCAAATTTCTTTTCATCATTGCCGCAATTTATGATGGTGTGCTGGGTTTCCTGTTTCTGTTTTGGCCGGGCCTGGCTTTTCAGATCTTTGAAGTCGCACCACCAAACCATATGGCTTACGTTCAGTTTCCGGCGATTCTTCTGATGATTTTCGCGGCAATGTTCTATCGTGTTGCTCGCGATCCGATCGCCAATCGTTTCATCATGTTGTACGGCGTTGCGTTAAAAACCGGCTACAGCGGTATCGTTTTTTACTACATGGCGACAACCGGTGTTCCTGCAATGTGGGTTCCCTGGGCGTGGGTAGACCTCGTTTTTCTCGTATTGTTCCTGCTTAGCTGGAATTTCACGGGGAAGGTCGCAACCGAAGCGGCCGCGCAGAAATAGTCGATCGTGTATCTGTTACGGTATAAAGTCTTACGCCCAAGTGTACTGGATGCGGACTTTTGATCGATAAACAAGCGCCGAACGGAGCAGGACAAATCACCTTACTTGGCCGGCTGACCAACAGCCTGCTCAATAGACGACTCGGTTTCTTCGTTGCTGAGCTAATCCTGGTGATAGCTGGGGTCCTCGTCGCACTCGCTGTCGACGGATGGATCAGTGATTCGCATGATCGAAAAACCGAAAGTGTGTACCTGGAACTGCTGGCTCGCGACATTGAAGGAATTCGGCACCAAGCTGATCTTCAGATCGAGTTCGAGAAAGAGAAGATCGACACAGCTGCTAGAGCATACGCGGCTCTGTCTACTTCGGATCCGGGGACGAAACGGACGGAAATCTATTCATCATTGTCGATGTTGGTTAGCAGGCGCACCGTAAGTTTGAGCAGTGCGACATACGATCAGATGGTCAGTAGCGGGCATCTGCAACTGATCAGAAATCACGAATTACGCAACAGGATTGTTCGTTTTTTCGCGACCATGGAACGCAATGAACGGATCACGGATAATAATAACCGTGCGCTCATCGATAATGTTTTTGTTCCATTTGTCATGCGTGCAGGGATTTCCGCTTTGCCGCCACTCGAAACCATGCAGGTGACCGCGACCCTGAACCGAGGGACTGCGATTGCGTACGAACGCCTGGGACCGGCGTTCTCGCTTCCGGAAGACCGTATTTTGTCAGAGCCAGCCGAGTCCGACTCCTGGAACGATATTCGACGCAACGTGCTATTTCGGATTCGCATAGCGGCTGCTGGCCAGGCGCTCGCCGAAAGTACCGTGGACGAGATTAACGATATCGCAACGGCGATCGCCGCCGAATTAAACGGCCGCTAAGGCTCGAGGGCGGATACGCAATAATCAGATTGCCGCTTTGGGTCATTGTCAGCCTCTCAGTATTCAAGTAGGTGGTGGCTGCTTATGGCCATTGCCGATCGACGACGGCAAGCGTAGAATAGTTTT
>JAOTUU010000224.1 GCA_029863705.1 Gammaproteobacteria bacterium | reverse complement strand
CGCTGAATTCCTGGCCGGGTATGGAACCAAAACGAACGGTGACGGGCGTCGTTGCATTGACGCTGCCGATCAGGCTCTCGGGCAAGTCCAAGGTAACTTCGAACGCATCACCGCAACTAACGGCTGCAACTTGCTGGCCTGAAGCAACGTTCTCATTGACCTCAATATCCAGCGAAGCGATAGAGCAGTCAGTATCCGCTGTCAGCTTCGTGTAGGAGACATTGAGACGCGCAATTTCGAGGGCCTTGCTGGCTGCTCTTACCTGCGCGCCCGCCGACTCCGCCTGCGCCCGCGCCGATTCAAGGTCGTTCAGTGATGCATTATCATTCGCGTACAGGCCTTTCGTCCGCTCGTAGTTGGCGGCTGCCCTTCTGTCGTTTGCCTGCGCTTCGACAAGCGATGCCTGAGCCTGTTGTGCCTGCAGTACGTAGCTGGCTGCATCAATTTCCGCGATCAGTTCACCGGCATTCAGGCGCTGACCAATTTGCACGGGCACATTGACGACCGTACCCGACACTTTGAAACTGAGTCGCGATTCCCTGCTGGACTTCGATGTCCCGGAAAAACTTCGATCGCGAAACACGCTCGCATCAGTAACCGTCATGTAGCGAACGGGTCGTAGTCTCTCTTCGACCGAATCGTCAGATTTACCACAAGCAGACACCATCAAGGTTGCAACAAGCAACGTACAAATGCTGAGTTTCATCATTCTGTTCCCGTTAGTGTCATACGCATTCTGGCCGCCAATGCGTCTTTTTCTTCCGGTGTCAGCAGAAAGTCGTACACGCCCGCAGCCCGTTGTACCGACATCATTGTGACGAGGAAGTTATACAGCGATTCCGCGGCAGCAGCCGACGCCGCGAGAGCCGTATCCTGCGCATCAAGCAACTCAATGACCGTCACCGTGCCCCGCGCATAGGCATCACTCACAAGATCAAAGTTTTTTCTGGACGCCTCGGCGGCAGTTGCCGCAAGAGCGATTTGCGCGTGCGCAGCTCGCGCGGCATGCAGTTGATTACGAATTTGCTCCTCGACTCTTTCCTCAGTGGAGGCACGCAGCGACTCCAGTTGCCGCAATTCGAAACTGGCCCTCGAAACGTTGGCCTTTTTGAGCCCGCCCGAGAACAGCGGCAAGGTCGCCTGCACGCCAACACTCCAGTCATTGAGATCCTCACCTGCCGCCGGCCCGGCACCAAGCCCGGACTGACTGAGATTGCTCGTATAACGCCCACCGACCGTGAAATCCGGCAGCCAGTAAGCTCGCCGCTGGCTGATAAGCTCGCGGCGCTTGGCCGCGATTCGCGCATTCAGCTGTTCAAGTTCGGGAGCCTGTCGCAGCGCCCTGTCGATATAGAACCGCGTAAACCGCGCGTAGTCTGCGGGGCTCCTGACCATTTGCTCGAACTCCGCCCGCTGAATGACGAACGGTTCGTCGAAGCTAGCCTCTTTGATTCCAAATCGGGTGCCCTGCGGCCCGTGGACGATGCGATTCAAGGTATCCCACGATTGGTTCAACGCAGCTCTTGCATTCAGGACACTAATTTGCGCCCGTGCGACCTCTGCTTGCCAGCGATACACGTCGGCGGATGTCGACGTTCCCAGGCGGACCCGGTCTTCGGCCAGCTCAAGGTTGGCCCGCGTGATCTTGAGATTGTTTTCCTGCACCGCAAGCTGCGAGCGCGAATTCAATACCGTGTAGTACGACGTCGTCGCCGCCTGTATGACGTCGAGTTTGAATTCCTGGAGGCTGGCCAGGCGGCTCCTCTGCAATTCCTTCTGGATTTTCAGATTTGCGCTTGCGGAGTCGGAATAAATCAGCTGATCGAGGCTTATTACGGCGTCTGTGGATCGTTCGGCAAACAGGCCTGCGGTTACTGTGGGCGAATCCCGGCGCAGCGAATAGCCCGCCGACGCTCCGAGCTGCGGCAACAAATTCGACCTGGCTCGTGCGATCTCTTCAAGTCCCGCTTGCACGCCGAATCCTTCAGCCTGCAAGTCCTGGTTTTCATCCAGCGCCAACCGTGCAATTTCGACAATGCCGTACTGTTGTCCCAGGGCGTCCACATCCTGATTCAACAGGACGGCATCATTCAGAACATCGAAATTCAGCGACAAACCAATGCGCCGGGCCGTCGCCATATTAATGGTCAGCTGCTCCCTGGTTTCCAATGTGGTCTGTTGATCTTCAGCACGCTCGCCCAGCATCACAGCCTGCATATTGAGCGCATTGAGACGCGCCTGCCGATCTACATCCCGCGGCTCCGAATTGGTGACCAGCAAACCTGTCTCAACATCCGCAACACCGGCGAAGCCATAGCTTGGCAAGCCGACCGCATTGATCGCCTCGACCAGAAGAGCGAAATCGGCCGGCGGCATGCGCGGCAGGCCAGCTATGAATATCGCATCCGTGTCGGCGGGGACTCGATTCATCAGGCGATGGTCGATGCCGTCGTGCAGGATCTCGAGCAGATTGATGCCTCTCGCTTCGCTGGCTGCAAACGCCGCATCGCGCAGCGCCGGTATCGCCGATGACAATGCCGTGTCAACAAACAGAACGAGATTATTGTACGGAGTGATTCGCGCGAGCGTATCCAGATCGCCTGCAAAGTCCGCGTAAGCGGTCAGGTAATTAAGGTTGGTTTTTCCGGACCTGCCAACTGAGACCTCGCCGGCAACCAGTCCGACATCGATAATGATCGGTAGAAATGTCGGTTTCGGAAACTCCGGTCTGATCGCCGCAATTTGATTCGCAACGAAGCCCGTGACCAGAACGAGATCAACTTCACGGTCGGCATAGGCGCCGGATATTGCGGCATCAATCGACTCCTTGCTCCATTCGCCCGCAAAGCGGCGAATTTCGACGTCGAACTCACTCGACGTCAGCGCCAGCAGTTCGTCGATGTAGATCTGATGCTGCAGCTCAAATCGGTCCGAGGGACCATCGACAACAACGCCCACGACGACATGCTCCTGCGCCACGATTGGCACAGCTAATAGCATCAGAAACAGGAAGAAAAGAATCTTCACAAGATGGAAATTGAAACAGAGCGTACCGCAGACCGCAAGCATCGCGTCCGGACGAGGATGTTGTAGCGAAATCGTCAGGCTCGTCGTCGCCATTTACGCATTGACATACCGCCATCTGGCCTGTTTTATGAGCAAAACCCTGCTGTAGAGAATTGCCATGCGAAATTCGTATATTGCCGCTTTGGCGGCACTGGCTCTCGGCGCGTGCGGCAAGTCCACGACGCCTGCCGATGACAGTGGCGTAGCGGCCGTTTCTCGCGAAAACACCGCCGGCCTGACGCAGACTTATGCTGAATTTCGAGCGACCCAGGTCGGAGATGTCCGCTACCAGCTGGCTGTCGACCTCGATCCGGAGCTCGATCATTTTTCGGGGGAAAACAGGATCAGTTTCGACCTGTACGAAAACACGTCTGACCTGACTATCGATTTTGCGAACGGCGACGTTTCCGGCGTCAGTGTCAACGGTGCCGATGTCGAGATCGACTACAACGACTCTTTCATTACGGTTGCTGCAACAGCACTGCAACAAGGCCAGAACGACGTCTTGATCCATTTCAGTCACCGTTGGAGCGACAACGGTTCCGGGCTCTATCGTTACGACGATCCGGACGATGGCAGAACCTATCTCTACACAGATTTCGAACCCTACGATGCTAACTCGGCATTCCCGTTGTTCGATCAGCCGGACATCAAGGGGCGATTCACAATCTCAGCAACTGCGCCTGACGATTGGAACATCATCTCGACGAGCAAAGAGACATCAATCGAGCAAGCCACGAAGTCGACGCGGACATGGCTGTTCCCGGAGACTGTGCGAATACCCACCTATGTCATGTCCCTGCATGCCGGCCCGTACGCAGTATGGGAAGACAGTGACTTCCGCATCCCGATGCGGCTGTTTGCACGCCAATCAATGGCGGACTTCGTAGCGCTGGATACGGACATGTGGTTCGATTACACCAGCGCCGGGCTCGACTTTTTCGAGGAGTATTACGGGGTCGATTACCCCTATGGTAAGTACGACCAACTAATCGTGCCCGATTTCAATGCGTCGGCAATGGAAAATGCGGCAGCAGTTACGTTCAGCGAGCGTGGTTACATTCAGCGTGACGGCTGGAGCTACAAGGAAAAGAAGGGGCTGGCCGAGGTAATTTTTCATGAGATGGCCCACCAGTGGTTCGGCAATCTCGTCACCATGAAGTGGTGGAACGGACTCTGGCTAAACGAAACGTTTGCAGAATTCATGGGCTATCACGCCGCCGCAGCCAAACTCGGCCTCGACGACGCCTGGGAAGGCTTCTTCCTGGACCGTAAGTATGTCGCCTACTGGACCGATCAACGCAGCACGACACATCCTGTCGAAACACCCGTTGCCGACACAGAATCTGTCGGCGCGAATTTCGACATGATCTCCTATGCCAAGGGTGCGTCGGTACTGCGCCAGATCGAATTCCGTTTGGGTTCGGATGTGTTCCAGCGGGGAATAAATACCTACCTCAAGCGCCATGCCGAAGGTAACGCGAAACTGGAGGACTTCGTCGGCGCGCTGGCCGAGGCAGCGGGCACTGATCTCGACGTTTGGGCAAATGAGTGGCTCCATACCGCCGGCGCCAACACTATCGAGGCGCAATACTCCTGTGTAGACGGAGCCATCACGGACTTTGTGCTATTGCAAAGCGCGCCCACTGACTACCCTATTCTACGTACCCAAAAAGTGCAGGTTGGGCTGCTTCGAGATATCGAGGGCGTCGTCGTGATCGACGATGTAGTCCCCGTCACTTACTCCGGTGAATCGACATCGGTGGCCGACGCGATCGGCAAGGCGTGCCCCGACATTGTCTATCCTAACTACGGGGATCTCGGCTACGTGCTCGTAAAGCTCGACCCGCGAACTCGCAGCAACCTCATCGATATGATTGGCCGAATCGAGGATCCCTTTCAGCGCGTCATGTTCTGGCAGACGCTTTGGGATAACGTTCGCTTCGCGCAGATACCTGTTACTGACTACCTCGACGCGGTTTTCGCATCGGCGGCGCAGGAAGATAACCTCAATAATGTCGACCAGGTGTATGCCTTCGTAGGTTCTGCAATCACTTACCTACGGAGCATGCAGAACCAGGCAGAAGACGTGCTTGCAGAGTATCGCCCGAAAGCGGAGGCGATCACCTGGGCCAATATTGAGCGCACGCGCGGAGATTTGCAGACGATGTACCTTGATCGATACCTGGGTTTTGTGTCTGGAAACGCAGGTCT
>JAOTUU010000223.1 GCA_029863705.1 Gammaproteobacteria bacterium | reverse complement strand
CGAAGTCGCGGAACTGACTGAGTTTGGTCCACTCCGGAAATCGTGCCGGCGATACTGCGGCCTGTCCTTCCTCAAGATGACGCACTTCAGCGATCTTGCCCTGCACCTTGTTGCCGGGCAGGTGCCCGCCCGTGCCGGTCTTCGCGCCCTGCCCGCCCTTGAAATGAAACGCCTGCGTCTTTCGCACCTTGTCCCAGGAAAAACCAAAGCGCGCCGATGCGAGTTCATAAAAATATCTCGAGTTCGCCGCCTGTTCTTCGGGCAGCATGCCGCCCTCGCCAGAGCAGATCCCGGTGCCTGCAAGTTCGGCGCCCTTCGAGAGCGCGACTTTGGCCTCTTCGGACAAAGCACCGAAACTCATGTCCGAAACAAACAATGGAATGTCCAGGCGCAGCGGCTTTTTCGCTCGTGGGCCAATTGTGAGCTCGGTGCCGACCGCTTCGTCATCCAGCAGCGGCAGCTTGTGCAACTGGCCGACAACGAACTGCAGGTCGTCCCACTGCGGCAGACTGTTGCGCGGTACACCCATCGCAGCGGAGGGTCCGTGGTGGCCCAGTTTTGTGAGCCCCTCATCCGCGAGTTTACGAATGAGTTTCACGTGCGGTTCGATCGAGATGCCGTTCGGGTCCTGGTAAAGACCCTGATACGCGTCCCGGTCGTAAGGCTGCGGATGCTGCTTCGCCCAGGCCGCAATTTCATCTTCGTCGACCAGCACACGGCCGTCCGCGACCCAGGCATTGAACCTGGGCAAGGTCTCGCTGTTGTTGTATTCGCTGACCCCTGTGTCGAGACGGTAGTCCCAGCCGTGCACGCCGCAGATCAGGTTGTCGCCATCGACATGGCCATCGGACATCAGCGCACCGCGGTGCGCGCAGCGACCGTACAGCACGGTGACCGACTCGTCATAACGCACAATCACCAGGTCGATGTCGGCCACCAACGCGTAGGCCGGTTTACGATCCTGAAGCGTTTCCCACGCAGCTACTGCTACTTTTTTCATTTGATTTGATGCCTTTACTTAATCTTGTTTGGAGGACGGCGGTCGAGTCTACCACCGGGCCCCGCGGCCTTGAGGCGGAAAATCTGTCGACTCTCTTTACACTTTTTCTAAGCTGGTTTTATAACTATTTGAAATCATTATATTTTTATTTCCGGCATATGCTTTGCATACTTTTATTGGCATGAAACGACTGAATGCCGCAAGACTCACTTTTGTCGCCCTGCTTATTTCTGCGCCGGTCTCGTCCGCCCTCGCTGGCAACTTCAACGCGGTCCTCAACGGCCGCTCGATTCACGTTGATGCAAGCCAGGACTGGAACGAGGACAACGCCGGCCTCGGCCTCGAATACCAGTTTGCGACCGAGTCGCGCTGGAAGAAACAGTTGATTGTCAATGGCTTTCGCGACAGCAATGAGGACATGTCTTACATGGCCGGCGCAGGTCTGCACCGCACGCTGTATACAACGAATCGCCTGAACGGATTCTATGTTGATGCCGGCATCAATGCCTTCCTGATGACTCGCAGAGATGTCAATGACAACCGGCCGTTTTTGGGTGCAGTGCCAAGCTTGTCTGTCGGCAACCATCACATGGGAATCAACCTTACCTACCTGCCAGTGAAAGCAGTCGAGCGCGCGATAGGCGTCCGCATGACGGATGACACTGTCAGCGGTATTTTTTTCCTGCAGTTCAAAGTCGACGTCAGCCGGCTGCTTCCGAACGACTAGGCCAATCCCCCAGCCACTCCACGGTCAGTTTTTCGTCGCAAACGAAACCCGGAAGAAAAGCGAATACAACACCGGCACCACCAGCAACGTCAGCGAGGTGGCGAACGCCAATCCAAAAATAATGGTAATGGCCATCGGCTTGAACATGGCTGTACCGCCCCACAATAGTGGCGTCATGCCAAGAACCGTCGTCGCAGTCGTGAGCAGGATTGGCCGCATCCGTTGCTGGCAGGCGACCATGATGGCATCCGCCTGCGTGCGTCCAAAATCACGAATCTCGATAGCAATGCGGTCGAGCAGCACTATGGCGTTATTAATGATGATGCCGGACAGAGAAATCAGGCCCAAAATCGTGAAAAAACCGAATGTTGAATTGGCGACGAGCAGGCCGAAGGTGACACCGATAAGACCCAGCGGAATCGTTGCAAGAATGATTGCCGGCCTGCGCAGTGAATTGAATTGCCAGACCAGCAGCAGCAGGATCAGCATTCCGGCCACAGGCAGCTCGGCGGCGATGGACGCGTTCGCGTCACCGGACTCCTCAGTCTCACCTCCGATCTCAAAAGCATGTCCCGCCGGCCAGAGGTCGTCGGCATCTTCGAGCCACGGCCTCAGCTCGGCAACAACCTCAGTGGCCGTGGCGCCGGGACGCAGCTGCACGTTCAAGGACAGGGTCCGATCCCTGTCGCGTCGCTCGATAATGCCTGGCTCAAACGTCAATTCGACGTTCGCTACCTGTTTCAGCGGCACGTTAGCGCCCGTACTCTGCGAGTAAACGGTCAGGCCGTCGAGTTTGCTGAAGTCCTGTCGGTCGGCGGCAATAGTCCGCAGCGTAACCGGTATGAGTTCATCGCCTTCTCGATACTGCGTCAGATCGATGCCGGTTAGCCCGGATTGCAACGAATAGGCAACATCTTCACTGGTTACACCCGATCGGCGCGCCAGTTCCTGGTCGATCTCAACGCGCAGCTTCTTGGTCTGCAAACCCCAGGAATTCTTTGCATTCGATACCTGCGGAAGATTGTAGAGAAAACCGCTTACCTGGTCGGCGATGCGATAAAGGGCGTCAAAGTCGCTGCCCGATATTCGCACAATGATCGGGTAGTCCACGGGCGGGCCATTCTCCAGGCGCTTAACCTGTGCAGCAAGATCCGGATGATGTTCGAGCACGTAGTCCTCGATGCCAGCAATCACTTCGTCGACATCCTCGCCATGCAGGGTGTTCGCGATGACAAAGGAATTTGCGGGATTCGGATTCGGTGGATTGAGATTCAACTTGAAACGCGGACCGCCTTCGCCGATGAACGTCAGCCAGTTGTGAATGCGCGGCTCGCCGCTCGCCGGCTTAAAGTAGGTTGCTTCGATGAACGCATCGACCTCGGCTATTACCTGCTGGCTGGTTTCAATCGACGTGCCCAGCGGCAGCTCGAGTTTGGCCGCAAGCACCGGGTCTTCGGACGGCGCAATGAACTGCTGGCGAACCAGTCCCAGTCCGATGATTGCGATGATAAACAGCAATACAATCACAGCAAGAAAGCGATACTGACAACGCAGCGACAGGCTCAGCAGCTTGCGGTAGTACGCGTACCAGCGACCTTCGAACGGCTCCGCGTCATTGCTGCTCGCCGGCTGCACCTTCAGTGCGACAGTCGTCAGCATCGGTACAAAAGTCATAGCTAACAGCCAGGACGTCAGCAGCGCAATACTGACGACATAGAATATGTCTGCCGTGTATTCGCCGACCGCGGACTTTGCCAGTCCAATCGGCATGAATGCGGCTGCAGTCGTCAAAGACGAAATGAGCAATGGCGTGCTGAGTTCCTTGCCCGACTCGACGGCAGCTGTAATTGCATCCTGACCCTTCTCGCGCCTCACGAGTATCGACTCGACGATGACGATGGCGTTGTCCACGAGGAGACCCAGCGAGATGATCATTGCCGTCAGCGATATCTGGTTGATAGAAATATCGAAAATCTGCATCGTGAATACAGACGCAATGATGGTCGTTGGAATCAGCGAACCAACGACGACACCGGTGCGCAGACCGAGAAACGCGATCATCACGAGTATGACAATAACGATCGCCTGGGCCAGGCTCGATGAAAACGCCTGCACAACGTCCGCGACAAGGTCCGCCTGAAACCAGACCTTGTCGATCGTAATACCCCACGGGTATCGGGAAACCAGCTCCGGCATGAGAACGTTGAGTCGCTCACCCAGCTTGAGGATGTCACCGCCGTCTCGCATCGACACTGCGATGGCGAGCGTTGGTTCGCCGTTCACGCGACTGACACTGTTTGGCGGGTCTTTGTAGCCGCGATAGATATCGACGATATCTTCGAGGTAAACAAGCGCCCCGCCGGGAAGCTGAATTACTGTTCGCTGTAGATCGGCAACCGATTCGAAGTTGCCGCTCGGCTCCAGGGTTATTCTTTCGCGCCCGCTGACGATATCCCCGCCGGAAGAAACGATGTTGACGGCCGCAAGCGATGCGGAAAGCTGCTGCGGCGACAGTCCGATTTCAGACAGGCGCGCGTTGTTGTACTCGACAAAAATGACTTCCTGTTGCGCGCCGTGGATCGAGACCTTGGCAATATCGGGTTCTTTCAGAAGCTCATCGCGCAGTTCATCGGCAACGGTCTTCAGCTCTGCATAGGAAAAGCCATCGCCCGACAATGTATAGACGCTACCGAAAACATCGCCAAACTCATCGTTGACCTCTGGCGTGAGCGCGCCCTGCGGCAGTTCTGCCGTTACGGTGGTTACCTTGCGGCGCAGATCATCGAAGATGGGCCGCATGACTTTGTAGCTTTCTTTGAAGTTTGCGTAGATGATCGAAATACCGGTTCGCGACTCGCTTGTGATCGCGTCGATCTCCGGCATCTCCTGAATTTTCTTCTCGATCTTGTCCGTGACAAGCAGTTCCACGCGTTCGGGACTTGCACCGGGAAAGCGCGTCGTGATGACCGCCGTACGGACGACAAAGCCCGGATCCTGTGCTTTCGGCAGGCTTTGAAACGCGAATATTCCGGCAATCACGACCAGGGCCACGATCGACAGCGTGATGCGATTCCTGTCGATTGCAAAGGCAGTGAGATTCACAATAAAGCCCGGCTCAGTCCGTGGCCGGAATCAGGACGCGCTGCCCTTCGCGGATCACGGAAATACCCGCGGTGATGACACGGTCGCCAATTTGAAGGCCTTCAACGATTTCGATACCGGACTGCGACAACTCGCCCAATATGACAGCGCGCCGACGTACCAGCGCTTCGCCATCGGTCTCGGCAGGCTCAGCTACAAACACGAATGTTCCGCCCGGGTCATTGATGACAGCGTTAACCGGGAGCACGAAGCCGCCGCCATTAGACGCTGCTGAATCGAATTGAAAGGTCACATCGGCCGCGAGGCCCGAGCGCAAAGACGGATCACGATCCGTGATTCTGATTACCACAGGAAATGCGGCCGAGCCCGCGGCCGAAGCCACCGAAATTTCGGAGATTTCGCCGCTGAATTCCTTGTTGGGAATAGAGCCGAATCGCAGGGTGACGGGCGTCGATTCATCGATGCCGCCAATCAAGCTTTCCGGTATATCCACTGTGACTTCGAACG
>JAOTUU010000222.1 GCA_029863705.1 Gammaproteobacteria bacterium | reverse complement strand
GGTGGTCGGGAGTTCGAATCTCTCCGGGCGCGCCATTTTTTCGAAATTAAATCAAGCAGTTAGTGCATCATGCGCTAGCTGCTTTTTTCTTTAACACCACCAGTGCGGGACTTTTGCGGGACCCCTCGCCGACAACCTGGTTAGCAGCCTCAATAAGGTTGCCTAATTCGGCTGCCGAGTAGTGGCTCGTAATACGCCCTGACCGGTGTCCTAACAGGTCCTGCCGATCCTCGAATGACACACCTGCGGCCCGAAGTCGCCGACCAAACGTGTGCTTTAGGTCGTGGACTCTTACCTGTGATAACCCGGCTTTTCTCCTGGCGGTTTGCCAACCGGAATTATTCATTTTCGTTAGGCGCCTTCCGCAGTAGGTAAACACATGCATTCGATTCTGACCGCGCATGTTCTCGACAATCGATTTCGCGACTCTATTGAGAACGACCAGTCTTTCCTCGCCGTTTTTTACCCGTTCCTCCGGAATCAGGAAAACCGATGTGTCCAATTCAGGAACCTCGATTTCCCACTCCCAGCGAAGACTGCAGACTTCCTGTTCGCGACAACCGGTGTTGACTTTGAAAAGAGCCATGCGGGCCAGATGGTCCGGAAGTTCTTTGAAAAGCAGCGTTTGCTCGTCCCAGGATAGCGGATAGGGCTTACGCGCATCGATCACTTTGAGCAGCTTAATTTTCGGTGAATGTTCTAGCCAGGTCAGGCCAGTATCGTCTAACCATTCTGAAGCAGCGATGTTGAGAATGTGCCGAACCACACCCAAAGCCAAATTAATCGACTTGGTCTTGATGCCGGCTTTTCGTCGCATCTCAATAAACGGTTGTAAAGTTCCAATGTGAACCGAGCGAAGGTCTAAATCGCCCAAGAAGGGATCGAGCTGTTTCAGATGCAGTGCATCGTCGCCGATACTTCTCTTGTGTTGGTTCTCGATCAGATACTTGGTTGCCGCATGTCGAAAGTTACGTCTCGGTCGCTCACCGTAAATCAGCGCCTTGCGTGTTTCTTCGATTCTTTTGGCTAAGTACTCCTCCGCTTTTTCGAGGCTGTGTTCGCCAGTGCTCTCGCAAAGGCGCTGACCTCGGATTTTCTTGTCAATGTGCCAGATCCCACCGCGATCGGTGAGCCCTGGTGCTTTTCTACGTCCCATGGTTTTCTCCTTTCTGCCGCGGGACGCCCGTTGCGAGAGACATAGTCTGCCACCCAGGCGTCGAGTTCAAGTCGGTCGAAGGCAACGCCTTGCCGACCGATGGGGATGGTGGTGAGGTAAGGGCGTACCTCGGCGTTGAAGCGGTTGCGATCCATGCCGAGATAAAAAGGCGTGTCCCGCAGCCGGATGATGCGCGGCAGTAGAGCTGCTGCTCTTACGGCTGGATGTGGTTGGGAGTCCGGCATTATTGATCCCTCCCGCGCGCCGATGGTGCCGGTTCGAGAACTGGCCGCCCGGCCTTGAGCGTGCCGCGTACGCCGGTCGGTCGAACCCACGGCCCGTCGAGCCGTTCGATCCAGCCATCGTGTTCCAGGCTCATAATTAGCAGCCGCACCGTCAGCCAGTGTCGGTAGCGCGTGCCGTTTGAGAATTGCCCAGTGCGCTCCGCCAGATACCAGCGCAGATGCTTCAGCCGCCATTGGTCAGGGCCGACGTGCCAGCGCTGCCAGATGCTCGTCGCAATGTGCCCGGCACGCACCAGGTGATGCCGGACGGTGCCGCGTCTTGATCCCGGCAGCCGCTTGGCCAACAGCGCTTTGGCTTGCCGAGATGCTGCCCATTGATTGGCCGCCCGGTTCATCGGGCACCGCCGATGTAAGCGGCGACAACATCGCTGCGTGCATGACCCAGTTCCTGGGCGATGGTTTGCCGTGCAGTTCGATCGGTACTGCGATCGGCTATTCGCCGACCGGCAACAACCGGTGCGACTGATCCGGTAATGCTGTGATAGCGTTCGCAGGCGTAAGCGGCACGAAGGTCGTGCAGCTTCTTCAGGCTGTAATCATCTCGAACGGCCGCCCAGACATGATGCACCCGAGTGTTCCACTGCCGCCAGGTGAGATCTGCAGGGATCAGATTTCGGCCGGATCCTTGTGCCTTTGCAGCACGTGCCAGGCAACCCATGCTGATTTTTGAGACAGGCACCCAGCGATCGATGTGATGACCTCGGCCGCCTTTGGTGCCGGCCGTGATATTGACGGCGCCATGCTTTGACGCCTGACGCAACGCGGCCCTGGCATCGAGCATCGACGCCTCGCGAAGACGAAGGCCCAGCGCACGAGCGAGCTCGACCACTGACGCAATGCGCTCGTGGCCAATCTGTCGGAGCTGATCCGCACACTGGCGCACAGCCTGCCGTTCGAGACCGGCGGGTGGATCGGATCGTACGTGTGACCGTTTGCCGACGATGGCCGCTGGCGCAACCCAAATGCGCCGATCGCCGCGTAGGGATTCCAGCACCATGTTGACACTTGAGAGCAGATTCTGCGCGTACGACACGGACATAGATTTCTCGGTCACCTTGTCCGCCAAACACTTTCCGTATGCGTTCACCGTACTGCGACCGACCTTTCGCGCGTCGCGGATGCCGCGCTCACGTCGACACCACGCGACAAATTGTCGCCAGCGCTCGGTGTGACCGGCGACGGTGCCGTACCGCCCGTTGCCGTAGCGTTCTCTCAGTGCCTGTTTGCCCGCCCAGTCCATCTGTTTGCCGTAGCCAAAATTACGGCGTCCTTCCATCTTGTTCATCTTCCCGTACTCCTTCGGTTTCCTGTTGCTGTTGAGTGATGAACCGCGAGTTGGCTGGCGGTCACAGCGTGTGGGTCCTCATTGCGAGGCCGAGGGGTGGCGGTGTACGCCACTGGAGTCAATCACCGAACCACGACACCCGATGACGACCGACAAACGGCCGTGGAATGGGTGGGGCTGCGCCAGTCAGTCCATCGACTGGCCGCCGGGCAGGGTGTTCAGTGGCTTTTGCAGCGTGCAGATAACGGCAAAAGCCCAGGCTCGACGCGGGATTGCGCCAGCTTTCGGTCGCCCGTCTCTGTGCAGCGCCGGGGCGCTCACAAAGACGGGCGTGGCTGATTGCAACAAAATGTCGGTCCGACCAATTGCTGCGTCATGCATCCGGCATGACGGTGGCAACGACGGCTTAACGACGGTTGCAGTGCCTAAGAGTTGCACCAGGAACTGGCGCAAGGGCCAGAGGGTTGATGCAAGGGCTGCCGATCGAGAGTGATGCAGACAGCTGGAGGTCGAAGGTGAGATCAACGGCTTTCACCGCGGCGCTAGTCCTGTGATCCCTGTTAGCGTTGGGTGCTCCAAAAAATTAGAGCAGGGTGTCGTTGATATACCGCAACGACGACGGTGTTGATGTGGACAAAGTATCGCTGATCCGGATGATAGGCTAGCGGAAACGGGGGCAAAATATGTGCCCCAGTTTCTGTGGAAATTGTCGAGATACAGGGCTGGCCGATGAGTCTACGGGTTGACGGCGAGCACATCATTGGAACCCAGCCACAAAGGGGCCGGCCCGCAACCATTTGGATGCAGTATCAGTCAGAAACCCGGACAGATGCCGGCGGGGATTCTGGAGTCCGCAACCAAGCACGCAAATATCCCGCAAGATCATTATCCGTGCCGAAGCTGCGGCCATTGGCGGTCTGGATAGTTGCCAGGTGGTCCGGGGTTCGGTTCCGGGGGCAGAAATCGCGTATAGGCGTTTCAGGAAGATTGCGGTAGGGTCAGCATTCACATCAACCGTAGCGAAACTGTGACTAACCCTGAGATCATCGCGATCGTAATCAGCATTGGCGGCCTCATTGTCGCTGCACTTGCCTACCGCCGAGCTGGCCGCCTCAAGAAACTTGACCTACTCGTTGAGGCCGGACGTGCCCAGAACGGGCTGCAGGGTGGGTTCGAATCGATGAAAGCTATGCACGACGTAGCTCTGGACCACCGGCGAAATGTCATGTCGGCATTGGGTTCTCTCAAGTCTGGCAACATGCAAAGGATGCAAGACGAATGGAATGCTGACGCCGAGACCATTGTGGCGCTTGAGCGCGATGTCGCCAACGGCGGTCGTTCGCCAAATTCAATGTCTCCAAGCAAGCTCACTGCACTCCTCGTCGAGATCGACGCTGTGAAAAGGAGGGTCGATTCGCTTCGTAGCAAGTACAAAGAGTGGGACGAATGGGACGAGCAACAGCGACTGCGAATTCGTGAAGAAAAGCTGGCCCAATTCCAAGCGGGCCGCACGAGCAGTCCTACTTAAACGCATTTTCGATGCAAAGCGAATGGAGCAAGATCAGTGGCGATTAGCTTGGATGGCAGTTTGGTCAAACAAATCGATGACGCGCTTGACACAACGGAAGCGCTCAAGAACGACGAAGGCATGTACAAGGCTCCGCGCGCAGCCTTCGAGACATTTTTCACTAAGGCGCTCGCAGCGATCCTGCGCGCGACCGGAGAGAAGTCCGTCTATACCGAGGAGGCACGATACACGCTTGATCTGCGAAATACGGAAAGACGAACCGATCTGACTCGAGTCACCGATACGCTCATCGGGATACTGGAATCGATCAAGACGGCGATCGCCGAAGGGTATTTGGACAGTGTCTCAGACGTCATTCACGGCACAGTGTTCGCCGACTTCTTGGACATGGCCCAGCACCTTCTTGATAGTGGCTACAAGGACGCAGCGGCCGTCATCGCCGGCAGCTCGTTGGAGTCTCACCTTCGGCAACTGTGTGGCAAGCATGGCGTCAACCCCGATGATGCGAGTGGAAAACCGAAAAAGGCCGACCGGATAAATTCCGATCTGACGAAGGCGGGCGCCTACGACACGTCGCAGCAGAAGCATGTCACAGCGTGGCTGGGAACGCGCAACGACGCGGCGCATGGTGACTATGGCAAGTACACGGGTGTGATCGTCGGCAACATGATTTCCAGTATTCGCCACTTCATGGCGACCAATTAGTCACCGGCTGCTGAGTTGGGGTACGAACTGGGGCATGATTGTCGCCCGGTGTCGGCCTCCCCTTTACTGAGCAACAGTCTCAGCCGCTGACGCGGTTTCTGGCGGGCGAACAATAAACTTCGTGGTGCGACGGTCGAAACTCGCTGCCCCGCAAAATTCTCGAATCGCAGTAGTCAATGCACTTATCTACCTACCGGCCGACCTGGTGACGAGCCAGATCTTTAGGGCTGAATGCTCGAAGCTTTGCTGACGCGTTGCGACCCTTACCGAGACAGGTTTTGCTGCTCAGCCAATTCTCGTATGATGCTGAAACTAACATGGTCGATAATCGCGCTTAGCGCGCGAATTGTGGACTGCCTGTCCC
>JAOTUU010000221.1 GCA_029863705.1 Gammaproteobacteria bacterium | reverse complement strand
CGTTTGAACTTACTGTGCAGGTCACGAAAGTCCTGACCTTCAGTCGTGCAACCGGGTGTGCTGTCTTTCGGGTAAAAATACAAAACAACGTTTTTGCCGCGCAGATCCTTCAAGCGCACGGTTTTGTCGCCTGTGGCCGCGCAGACAAAGTCGGCGACGACTCGGTTCATCGTGGGTCTGCTCAAAATCTTCTCCTGCTAACTTAGGTCTTAACGGGTTCGAGTATCGCGTCGAGGTTAAGGCGATCACTCAGCTCGAGAAACTCATCGCGCAGTTGTGCAAGGTTGACCGCTGACGGGATATTGACGGCCATCTGAACGGCGAACATAGGGGCGCCCGTGTGCGCCGCTGCGTATCTTCGCGTCGCAACATCTGAAATCTCGATTTGGCGCGATGCGAAAAAGCTGGCAAGGCTAAACACGATGCCGGGGGTGTCGAGACTGACCACATCGACGGCGTAGGGCATTCGATCGTCTTTGGTTGGCCGCGCGTCTGTCTTGCGAATAGTGACCGTGAGGTTATCGTCTTTCCCCAGCTTTTCCAGGCCGCGCTCGAGCTTGTCCAGCGTGTGCCAATTGCCAGAGACAAGCATAAGAGTTGCGAACTCTGCGCCAAGTGTCGTCATGCGACTCTCTTCGATATTGCCGCCGCAAGCGAGTACCACTTTGGCGATGTCTTGAACGACGCCAGTCCGGTCCGTTCCGATCGCTGATAAAACAATGAGTTGTGACATTTACTTAGAAGTTACCTTAAATCTACTTGTGATTTCGAAACCGCTGCTTTTCACCGTGCGGCCTTGTTAGCCTCGCACTGGCGGAGTTTCTTGCCAGCACCAGGGATGAACAGTAACATCGCCGCCTTATTTGTGGCGAGCAGAAGCTATGTTTAACGACACGGTGGCGCTTGCCGGCATCGAACTGGAGGATGCGGGATGATCTTGGCCCGACTAATTTTATTGAGCGCTGTCGCCGGTTTGACGGCATGCGGCGGCCAGTCCGAACTCAAGTGTGAGGAGGCAACCGTCTATTTGGCTGCCAAGCAGACGCCGCGCGTCATAGCGCCGGACGATTTGGACAACCTGGATCCGCTCAGGGAAATGCCGTTACCACAGGCGTCTCCGCAGCAGCCAAGGCCGGCGGAATCAACCTGCCTTGAAATGCCGCCCACGATCATAGACGGCCTTTAGTTCACTGAGGTAGCAGGGGGCTTCACTACAGGCGAACATCAACATTCGGAGAGGTGGCTGAGTGGCTTAAGGCGCTCGCTTGGAAAGCGAGTGTACGCTTATACCGTACCGGGGGTTCGAATCCCCCCCTCTCCGCCAGAAAATCAAAAGGCCCCCTTGTGGGGCCTTTTGATTTTCTCGCCGAGTGCGGTTGAGGATGAGATCCCTGTTCGACCAACGCAGCAGCGTAGCTGCCAGTTGGCGAGGCAGCGCCGCAGGCGCAAGTCAATCCCCCCCTCTCCGCCAAAAATACAAAAAGCCCCTTAATGGGGCTTTCTTATTACCGCAAGAGTCATGGAGTTCGAACCCATGGGTTCGAAAAAACGCGTTAGCGTTTTTGACGCACGCAGTGCGCCCCGCAGGGGCGAAAATCGCCTTGAGGCGATTTGAGTCCATCCCACCCACGTTTGCCAGGAACTGTGAGACAGATCGACGATCTTGGCCACAGAGCGCCCTAGGCTCTAACAAGGTCCAATACTTCTGTTGACAGCCGCTGGTACGGGACAAACCGAGAGCCGCGGCGAACAAACAAGGAGGCCGCCGTGCTTCGTAAACTTCATCACGCCACCATTGTCCTCGCTTTGAGTCTCGCTGCTTGCGGCGGAGGCGGTAATGGTCCGGCGCCGAATGACCCGGGAGCTGGCGGCACAGGCGGCACCGGTGGTACAGGCGGTGGGGGTTCGGGTGGATCGGGAAGCTTCGCCGTCACCTACACCGATGTTGCCAACCTTGCGGACTGGGAGTGGGCTGTAGACTGGTTTGTAGAGGATGCGGGGAGCGTGGCGGGACCGTTCAATAGCGGCGGCACGGGCGTCGTCGATCTCGGTCAACCCGTCGGCACCACGGTTCACCTGACGCGCCGAGAAGCGTTCTTTTACTTCACTTTCATGGACGCATCGGTTGACGCGATCAGTTTTTACACCGGAGACCGCGATCTCGCATCGGTAAACGAGAACGTGACAGTCAACCTGACCAATACCGCGATCGATGATCAGCTTATGTTGTTTTATCCGTTCCCGAATTGGTGGGATATTGATCAGGTCCCCTATTCGTTGACGCAAACTGTCGGGACCGCAGACCTCATCGCCGATGACGGTACAGCAAGCGTTTTCATCAATTACCGGGCTTCCGAAGCGGAGGAGCCCGCGTCTCGATACGATTTTCGGCTCGACCTGGCACCAACGGAATTGTCCAGTGTCGACTTCGATGCCGCCGCGTTGCGTCAGCGCACGACCACGCGCCAGTGGCAGTCGAACGCAATGTTGAGCGGCAGTGCTTTGCCCTTCTTGTGGGCTCAGCGCAAGGGCATCTTCCTGATCGCGGGTGAGAGCAGCAGTGGCGGCGGCACCAGCGGATTGATCGGATTTCCGGATCAGTTTCCTGCTGATCGCTGGTACCTGGCATCGGGACTCACTCTTATGCCGGAGATCGTGCAGTCCGTCGATCCGGCCTCGACGGATATAATTGCGATGGATCCATTGCCGGGGTTCATCGACGACAATACGATCACCTATGACGCCAACGCCGGCACGGTCTCGGTGATGGCCCCCGGAGTTGCGCCTATTCACTTTGGACACTTGAGACTTGCTACGAATTCAGAGGTCTGGGAAATCTACTTCCCCGCCACGGCATTGCAGATCTCGGGCGATGTCGTTTCGCTCGCACTGCCTGAAAACCCTGTTTACGCTCAACTTCCCGCGTTCACTTCTGTGACAATTGAGTTCTACCGTTTGGACGGTGGTGCGACGGCTGAGGCTATGTATCGTTACCTGTGGAACCGGCGAACTCACTCGCTGCCATCATTCGCTATGCAATCAGAGTTTACGTTTCTGTAGTACTCAAACGGTGGCGTGCTTGCGATAGGCTTACGGACACGTGAATCCGACGACGCCGGGGAAGTCGGGCCCGAATCAAGTGGAGCATGGTTCGTCCGTGACTCCCTGCACCGCCATCAAAACAAAAAGGGGACATTCTGCTTTTCGTAGAAAAGCAGAATGTCCCCTTTTTGTTTGCTAGCCGAGCGTGGTTGAGGATGAGAAACCTGTTCGACCAACGCAGCGGCGCAGCGCAAGTTGGCGGGGAGCCGGCGAAGCAGGCGAGCCAATCCCACCCTCTCCACCAAAAAGTCAGGCATTCGATGAGTCTCCAACCGGAAACTGTCGAATGCCTGTCCTTCGATCCTCTGTTTGTCGTCCTGTATCACACGGATAACATGTCGTGGGGCCCGTTCCCGGGATCCGGTTTGGACTGAGCCGACCCGAGTCAAACAGCGTATCGATCGCAAGGGCAATATCGTCGAGCTGTCTATTGCAGTCTTGTGAACCACCCCTCTCGTCGCAGACGATGCATCTGCGCGAGAATCCAGCGCTGGCGATCGCGAACATAGTCCGAAGGACTGTCAACGTGTAGCCGGCGTGGGCTGGGCAATACGGCCGCGAGTAACGCTGCTTCGGAATCGGTCAGGCGTGATGGGACTGTTTGAAAGTAATAACTGCTAGCTGCGCCAATGCCGTAAACGCCAGGACCAAATTCGGCAATGTTCAGGTAAATCTCGAGAATGCGATCCTTGGGCAGGCAGAGTTCAGAGACGACAGTGAGCCAGGCCTCAAGACCTTTGCGAATGAAGCTCCGGCCGGACCAAAGGAACAGATTCTTCGTCACCTGTTGCGATATCGTCGAGGCTCCGCGCAGACCTCCACGTTTATCCTGCTCCTCGATTGACTTGCTGATGGCGCTTAGGTCCAGGCCGAAGTGATCCGCAAATCGCTGATCCTCCGCCGCCACGACGGCAAGTGCGGCTGTCGCTCCCATATGTTCCCACGAGACCCACGCGTGCAATACAGGGTCTCGTCCACTGTCGTCCTGCAGCATGAATGAGCTGGTGACCGGGTCTATCCAGCGTAGTGGTAGAACCATCAGGATGCTGACGGTAACAGCGGCAAGCACGCCAAACGCCAGGCGTATTGACCAGCGCCGCCACCGCGAGCGAATTTTCGTGCTGCGCGCCATCGATCAATGATAAGGCAGTCATCTGTGAAATTTCTGCTTATTCACAAGGGAATTTTCTATCACCAGAATCGAAATCGGAGGAGAGCATCTTCCGCACAGGACTCGCCCCACCGCCATCAAAATAAAATGGGGACATTCTGCATTTCGTGAATCTCTATTAAATGCAGAATGTCCCCATTCATTCAGCTCGGATTTGCATTCTGATCGAGCTGTGCAGCAGCACGCGAGCTATCGACATTGAGCTATAGTCTGTTGTATGACACGCGACTCCGCCAAAGAGACCCGGATTCAACCGCTCTCCGGTCTGCACCTTTTGCTGACCTATGCGTGCAACTACGAGTGCGACCATTGTTTTGTCTGGGGTGGGCCGTCACAAACGGGAACCATGACGCTCCAGACCATCGAGCACATCCTCGTTCAGGCCAAGGCGCTGGGTACCATCAAATGGATCTACTTCGAGGGTGGCGAAGCGTTTCTCTATTACGCAATACTTACTGCTGGCATTCGTTCGGCCAAAGCTTCGGGGTTCAAAGTCGGAATCGTCAGCAACGCCTATTGGGCGACCGGCGATGCCGACGCCATGGAGTGGCTAAAGCCATTTGCGGGTCTGGTCGACGATCTGTCCATTAGCAGCGATGGCTATCATGGTAACGATAAATGGCCTGAGTATCCCGAGACCGCCCGCCGTGTTGCACAGCAACTCGGCATCCCGGTTGATTTCATCAGTGTGGCTGAACCCGGAGCCGTCGGCGTAGACGGCGTGGCCGGTCAAATGCCGGCCGGCGAATCGGCAGTTCTGTACAGAGGCCGAGCGGCTGAAATGCTCGCATCACGCGTCGACACAAAGCCCTGGGAACAATTCTCTGAATGCCCATGGGAGGAATTGCGAAATCCCGAGCGTGTGCACATAGATCCTTTTGGCAATCTGCACGTTTGCCAGGGTATTTCTATCGGCAATCTGTTAAAGCGTCCTCTAACAGACATCTTGAGCGACTATGACGCAGACGATCATCCGATTGTCGGACCGTTACTTGCCGGCGGACCCGCGGAAATTGTACGCAGCTATGGCCTTGATCATGAGGACGGCTACGCGGATCACTGCCACCTTTGCTACAAGTCACGGTGCGCT
>JAOTUU010000032.1 GCA_029863705.1 Gammaproteobacteria bacterium | reverse complement strand
ATAACGGAACGGGTATTTGTGACGCCAGCGAGGCAGGGTTGGCAAGTCTCTTCCCTGAAGAGGTCGGCACTTGACGATCGACGAAGGCTATATCAAGTACGTCAGCCACTGGACGCCCGGATCCGCCACGCATATCGCGGCGGCACGGGAACTCGATACCTGGCGCAAGCCATTGTACGAGGCCGGGCTGATCGGCCAGTACGAGGACCTCGGCATCGGCTACGGCAACATAAGCGTGCGGCGTGGCTCATGCGACCTGTTCTTGATCAGCGGCACGCAAACCGGTCATTTGCCGGCCACCGATGAGCGACATTACTCGCTGGTCACCGACTGCGACATCCGCAACAATATTGTCAGGTGTAGCGGGCCCATCCAGGCCTCATCTGAAGCCATGACGCACGCCGCAATTTACGCGCTGGGTGACGCGATCGGTGCAGTCGTGCACGTACACAGTGCACAACTCTGGCAGCGCAATCTCGGCAAGCTGCCGACCACCGACCCGGACGTTGCCTATGGCACGCCTGATATGGCCCACGAGCTCGATCGGCTTTACCGGCTGGAGGGCTTCAAGGACACCGGAGTCGCCGTACTTGCCGGCCATGATGAGGGATTGATCAGCTTCGGCACAACGCTCGAAGAAGCGGCCAATCGCGTGCTGTTGATCAACGCAAGCGCCAGCTAGTTTTCCGGCGTCTCGACGGGCGGCAAACTAAACCTGAACGTCCGGCAGGACTTTATCCCGGTTTCTTTCTGATCCTTATCTAGCGGTTGGTATGATGAACCACGTACCGCTTTTTTCGCGGATTTCTCAAAAATCCGATTGCTGCTGCTACGTACTTTTACCCGGTGTGGTTTACCTTCTCGGTCGACGTTGAAACATACGGTCACCTCGCCCTCAAGTCTCATTTGTTTGGCAAGCGGTGGATACTGGGGGGCAAGTGTTTGTAACGGGATGCGCTCTACGGCTGGATCCGAGGCGCGGGGCGCAGCGTCATCATCTGTCGCGTTGGCCGCATTGACTGCTAACAGCACGACGGCAAGAAACGTCGCACACTGCTTATTTGTCGGGATCGTCACCGGGCTGCCTTCGATCATCTATGACAATAACGGGCTCCACGGGATTTGTCTTGTTTAGCAGAATCGCTCGCACGACTTTGACCGTGCGGGAACCCGGGCTCAGCGCTTCTGCTTTTTGCAAGTCCTGCTCGGCCTCCTCAAATCGGCCGGTCTTGATATAAGCCACCGCCCGGTTGCTGTAGGTGCGCCAATGCTCGTCGTCTTCTTCAAGCGCACGTTCACAATAGCCAAATGCCGTATCGAAGTCTTCCAGCATGACGTACCCGGCGCACAGGTTCGATAAGCCCACAACCCGTTCGCGTTTGCCAGATGCATGACGCAGGCCAATCAGCGTCAGACGTACGCCTTCCTCGGCATTTTCCGCCAGCAGCGCCTCGGCACCTTGTTGTAACTCAGGGTTCGTCGAGCCAATGACCGTCCTGCTTTGCGATGCGGCCGCAGCCAGGGAAAGGCATAAGAGACACAGCACACTGATCATGGTTGCAGCTACATTCCGCTTATATAGTTTTCCAGCTGTTCGATTTCTTCTTTTTGGTCGGAAATGATTGCCTGTACGAGGTCTCCAATCGAGATCACGCCAATAACCCGATTGTCTTCAAGCACCGGCAGATGCCGAATACGTTTCTCTGTCATTAATGACATGCAGTCGTTTACAGATTTCGTGCTGGTGGTTGTAAAGACGTTTGTCGTCATGATCTCCGAAACACGCGTGGTTTGGGACGAACGTCCTTTGATGATTACTTTTCGGGCATAGTCGCGTTCAGTAACAATGCCAAGCAACTCGTCATCGTCCATCACGATTAAAGACCCGATGGCCTTGTCCGCCATGAGTTTTATCGCCTCGAGTACAGTTGAATCGGGCACTACAGACACTATATGCCGCCCTTTGCTGTCGAGCAGATGCTTCACTAGCTTCATGTAAATCCCCTTTTTTATCGCCTGCCGCACTCTAATACTAGCAGCCGTTGCGGGATTGGGGCGCCGGATCAGTCGATTTCTTGCTGGAAAGGCTGGAGCCGCTGTTCCAATTGCACTGAAGAATGCCAGGCACCCCGCAGTATGACGCCGTGCACGCGGCGCGTATTTGATATGTCTACAAGCGGATTTGCGTCCAGCAGCACGAGATCTGCATCGCGGCCCACCGCCACGGTACCTGTATTCGTAGCAAGAAACTCCGCCACAGCAGTGGTGCCGGTCTGCAGCGCCTCGAACGGTGTGAGTCCTGCCTCCACGAGGAAAGCGAGTTCATGATGAAGCGAAAACCCGGGCACGTTGAACACTTGCGGCGCATCGGATCCAAGTAGCAGCCGCGCACCGGCTTTGTGCAGCGCAAGAATTATGCTGCGCCGCAGCGATATGGCACGAGCAGCAATTTGCGCATCGAACCCTCGTTCATCGAATTGCCGTTGCTTTGTCGAGACCCATCGCTCGACCGTCGCGGCCGGCATGTAGCGCATTTCGGGACGGTTGCTCAGCTCCACTACAGTCGCTTCCGACACCCTATGTTCGAATAATGATTCTGTCGGCACGTTCCAGGTTCCGGCCGTGGCTGTCTTTGCTGCAAGCTCAGTTACTCTGTCTGCATTGACCTGCTCCGCCAACAGGACATCAAAAAAACCGCCATAGCCGCCGGACTGGTCGCTATTTGCCGGCAGCATTGCGGCCAAATAACCGTCCAGGTGATCTATAGTGGCGATACCGGCACGTAGCGCATCTTCAACTCCAACAGCAACCGGCACGTGGCCTGCGAAGGGCATGCCGAGTTCATTCGCCGTCGAGGCGATTGCCATGAATTCATCCGCGCTGAGTCCCGGGTGAATTTTGATGAAGTCATATCCTGCCGCATGTTGAGCACGGACCCTGGCGACTCCGTCGGCGACGCTACTTACGGAATTGCCATTCATTGACGGTCCCGACGTAATCAGTCGCGGTCCAAAAATGTCTCCAGATAGTAGCTTCTGGCGCAGGACGAGATGCGATGGTTGACCTAGCATGCCGCGGATCATGGTCACCCCGTTTGCCGCGAACAACGTGAGCACGCGACCGAGGTTCGGCGAAGCGATACCGGGAACATGCGCGTGCATTTCTGCAAGACCCGGCATCAGGTATCGATCGGTACCATCTACGACCTTGGCATCTTCGGGAACGGGAATCTCATCGACGTTACCTATCGCGCTGATCAGTCCATTCTCGATGACAACCGTCTGACCGGGAATAACAGTTTCTTTGTGCATCGGCACGATATTGACGTTGATGATCGCGGTCGAGGCCGCGCTTGCCGAGCTGCATGTAACGGCAAGCATTAAAAGCAGCGACAGTCGATTCTTTGTCATCTGATTACAGACCACGCGAGGCGTCGAGAGTTTCCTGGCTGATGTTGCCTCCGCAAACGATGACGACGACCTTTTTCCCCGCGATTAACCTGCGGCAATGGTCCATCGCGGCGATCGCGACTCCAGCGGCACCCTCGATTTCTGACTGTTGCTCGACGGAAAATTCGCGCATCGCCTGTGCAATCTCGGCTTCGCTTACGAGAACAAATTCGTCGGCAAGCTGGCGGCAAATATCGAATGTAATCGAACCTGCTTCGATACCACCGGCCGTTCCATCCGACAACGTTGGCTCGCTGGGAATATCCAGTATGTGCCCGGCCTGAATTGATTTGGCCATGACGGCTGACGCATCCGGCTGGCATCCAACAAGGTAAATATCCGGGTTCTTCGTCTTCAACACGCTGCCGACGCCGCTGATAAGGCCACCGCCCCCGACTGCGACAAATACTATATCTGCGTCGGCGAGCTGATTTGCGATTTCGATGCCGCAACTGCCCTGACCGGCAATAACTTCCGCATCGTTGTATGGGGACAGGTAGAACATCCCGTTGATATCGGCGAACTGCCTCGCGTGCTGCTCCGTATCCAGACCATCGCTCCCAAAAAACCGAACATCGCCGCCGTAATTGCGGATGGCATCGACCTTGGCCTTGGATGTCTGCTCCGGGACGAAGATGACGCCGTTGGCATCAAGCGCCCGCATGGCGTAGGCGACAGCGGCACCGTGGTTGCCACTCGATGCCGCGACGCAACCCTTCGCCCGCTGTTCCGCCGACAAGGTCATCAGGCGATTGCTCGCCCCACGCAGTTTGAACGAACCTGTGCGCTGTTGGTTCTCGAGCTTCAGATATACCTCCGCCGAGAACTTGTCGCTGAAAAACGGGGAGCGCTCCAGCGGCGTCTCACGCACCAATTCGCTAATTCGCTGCGCGGCCTGTTCAGCAGACAAAGCGACGCCGCGAATGTCCAAACTCACGCTCTACAAACTCGCGACGTTGAACGTATCGCAACTATCCGGGTCGCCGCTTTGCAGCCCTGTGCGAAACCAGTGCTGTCGTTGTGTGGATGTCCCGTGCGTGAACGATTCGGGCACGACAGTGCCGCGTGATTGTTTCTGCAGTCGGTCATCGCCGATCGCGCTTGCCGCGTTTAGCGCTTCTTCAATATCTCCGGACTCAAGTATGCCGCGCGCCTTATCCGCCCGATTGGCCCATACGCCGGCCAGGCAGTCAGCCTGCAGCTCTAGGCGAACTGAAAGCTGGTTTCCTTCTGCCTTGCCCGCCCGAGCCTGCATTTGACGAACCTTGTTGGAAACACCGAGCAGGTTCTGCACATGGTGGCCGATTTCGTGGGCGATAACATACGCTTGGGCAAAATCGCCGGGAGCCCGAAAACGAGTGCGCATCTCTTCGTAAAAACCCAGATCAATGTAGGCTTTCTTGTCAGCAGGACAATAGAACGGACCCATGGCCGCCTGACCCAGACCGCACGCAGAACGTGTGGACCCTGTAAACAAGACCAGCGTGGGCTGCTCATAGCGACGCCCCTGATTCGCGAACAGCTCTCCCCAAACATCTTCGGTATCGGCAATAACCACCGCGATCATGTCCGCGAGTGGATCATTGCGCAGATCATCTGTTGTCGGCTGTGTTCCGGACGTGGAAACATTCGAAGATTGCATGCCCTCGATCAGGAAGCTTGGATCCACACCAAAATACAATGCTGCGATGATGAGTAAGATCGAACCAATCCCGCCACCAACCAAACCGCCACGCGGGCGCATGCCGCGCCTATCCTCGATATTGCTGCTGCGTCTTCCGCCCTGCCACTTCATTTGCGTCTCCAGAATATCCAAACGCCATTCTATCCAATGAACATCGTCACGCCAGTCGGATTATTTGACCAGATTCGGACGCCGATTTGACAATATCACGGTCAATCAAAGCCTTACGTTGACAGTGCTCGCTGCGGTGTGCAACATTAGTTGTTCGTATGACAAAGGCACACCTGTCGAAAGGCGGGGTCGCAAAACTTCCGGTCTAAGGGTTCGTCCTATGACAGCGGGGTTACCGACACGATCTGCTCATTGCCGCTCTGGTGATGAATAACTCGCTGCAGTGTCTTTGGCATTTTCGGAAGTTTTTTGCCGGAGAGCATTGATGCAAGCGACTAGTTTGAGAAAGACCGGGCGTTTTCAAAGAAAAAAACTGACAGGACCCGTCGAGCGCACACCCGCCAATCTCAATGAGCTTTACCACTTGCTCGAAGCGGATGCCTTTGTGGCATTACCCATCCGTCCGCAGGGGGCTGGCACAGCCTCCACTGACTGCAACAGCTGTGAAACCGGAACGGTTATCAAGACCGCCGGTCTTGACACGATAGTCAACATCGATGCCTACAACCACACTGTTAAAGCTCAGGCCGGAGTTCGCCTGCAGGTTCTTGTCAAGGCACTTGCCGAGCATGGGCTCGAACTCATCGGCAGCTACGACCTGCAAGGTCGCACAGTAGGCGGTGCAATATCGGCGCCGTGTTTCGGGCCCTGCATCGGCAACAAGGGAGGTTACTTCTCCAGCCACGTTGTCGCTATGAAAGTCGTTATGCCGGATGGCCGGCTCATGAAGATCGAGCCGCAACAAAAAAACTTGCTGAGCGCATTTCGCATGAGTTTCGGGGCGCTGGGAATTATTTACGAAGCAACGATCAAGGTCAGGCCGATTCGCACGTTTTCTGCCAGCCATCGGCGCGTCACGATCGATAAGTTCTCAACGGCAGTCGATGCTCTTGCGAATGGTGAGATCGGTCTCAAGTTCTACCTGATGCCTTACCGTGATCGCGTGTATCTGGATTTGCGACGCTACGATTCGGATCCGGGCAATGCGTACAAAGCACCCTGGAAACTCAAAGACTGGGGAGAAAGTACCGTCTTGCCGCATGTCTTCAAGTCGCTGAATCGTATCGTACCGATCCCAACGATGCGCTATCGCCTGATCGACAGCATCAGTGAGGCAACACAAGGACTGGTCAACTCTCGACTGGTTAACAATGGATCCAATGCTGCTTCGCAATCGAATCACCGCCAGAATGCCGGAGTACGCGGCTGCAACTACTCAAGCTGGTGCTTTCCTGCTGCGAACTTCTCCATGATAGTCAAAGCCTACCGGGACTTCTGCGAAGCGACACTTGCGGCGACAAACTACCGCTGTGATCTCCCCGCCGTTGGCTATCGCCTTTGTCAGGATGCTTCGGCGCTGTTATCACCATCATTTGACGAGCCCATGATTGCGTTGACAACAGCCTCAACTCAGATTCGCGGCTGGGATGATTTCGTCATTGACCTTGCGGAATTTGCGGAGCAATGGGCCGGAACCCCAATTATTAGCCAGTCCCGCGCCGCCCGTGCCACGCACGCGGAACAGACCTACGCCAACCGCCTCGATTTCTTCCGTCGTATGCGGCAACAACTCGACCCCGACAACCGCTTACTAAGCCCGTTTCTTGCTCAGTACTGTCGATAACAGTCGGCCGATCGTTGCGATGCCCAGCCCGAATATCACTAGCCAGCCAAGCGAACCACCACCGTGTTTTTCAACGATGATAACGTCCGGCACGATTGGCGCGTCTCTGTAAGAGTCTTCGAGCGGCAGGAACGCAAGTTCGGATGTGTCATCCGGCCCCAGGTAGGCGAGAAACGAGTCGTCGTACGCATCGAATAGCTCAATCAGTATGTCGTAGCTGCCGCTGGGGTACCCTTCGACGAGTTCGGTTACTACGACATAGTCGTCGTCGCTTGATGCACCAAAGATCGTGAAGTTTTCAGTTACAGCGTATTCGTTCCAGGAACCGCCCTCATAGCTAAGGTAAACAACCGCGTAAACTTCGGCACTCGAAAAGTATGTGTCGGCGTCGAACAACAGGTCTATTCCCTGGAAGTAACCGTCCCCGTCATGATCACCGAACAGGACGACATCGGCTGTATAAAACCAAAAATCGACGTTGGTGGTGCTCAAAGCGCTGGCGCCTGATTTCGACTGCACCGACACACGTTTGCCTGACTGCCGCGGCTCGTCTGTTTTTAATGCAGTAAACTCGTCTTCTGAAACGATACCTGGAAGCCCTGCGTCACGTTCAACGCGTGTACTCTCAGTCGTCACCGATACCCGTTTCTCACCGTCCGACGATTGGGCTAATGCCAGCCCGGAGCCAACCATCAACACAGCAAGGGATATACCGACTATTGTCCAGCGTAAATTCCTCGATGTCCTTGTGCGCGTTTCCATTTTTCCATCCTCACCTTTGCAGTGTGACTCCTATTAGATGCCCAGCACCATGAATCGAAGCTGAACTGTCAGGCGTCGTCTGAAAGTCGTGGGATGGTGTTCAGCTGCCGTTAAGTTTCAGCAGTCATTTCCCTATGAATCGTAATAGAAAGCATTCCAGTGGGAGACACTGGTGAGGACTACCTGATACGGGATGAGGTGCCGAACCGGTGGCTTGTCACCGGCGCACCGGTAATTATCGCCTCAGGCTTGTTTGTCGTTTACCGTGAAATCGGAGCTGCGATTGCGGCGGATCTCAGTCGACGTCCCCAGCCGCAAGACCCGCAATCTCAGCCGGCGTTACCTGCAGAGCCTCGGCGACCCTATTGAAAAAGTCGATCTCCAGTACGCTGACGACCTTGTCACTACGAAACACATCGGCCAATGCCCGAATGGTGTGACCGCGATCACCGTCCGCCATTTTGTCGCGGACGCTGGCCAGATACTTGCGCAATGTCGCCTCTGCGTAAAGTTCCGCCCTGGCCGCAACGCGGATATCACCTGAACTGAAATCGACACCAGTGTGTTCCTTGAGAATCGCCTGGATCCTCTCGACTTCGACCTTCTGAATGTTGATATCGGCATCCGCCGCCCTTGCCAGGGTCATCAGCAATACCTCTTTGAACAGTTCGCTCTGTCCTTCTTCCCCGATGTCTGAGCCGGAGAAAATTTTCAATACACTTTTTAGATCTGCAATTGCCATTGTGGTCTCTCTTATCGTTTTCGTTATATCAATGCGGTTGCCGCTACAAAGGTATGTCCCGGAGTATACACGCCAAGCACGGCAAGAATCACCGGGAGGCGACGGATTCCTGCTGGTGAAACGGCTGTCGCTTCCGGTATGTCAGTGAGCGCCACAGCCACTCAACAGGGCCGAAACGATAGCGGCTGAGCCACCAGGGACTGAGCATTAGTTGCAGGCCGATAACTGCGACAACGAATCCCATTTGCCAGAAACGTGGAATCGAGCCGTAGAGGCCGAAGCCATAACCGTAAAAAACCGTGGTCAGGATGACTGAGTGCATCAGGTAATTGGTCAGCGCCATACGACCAACCGCGGCGAAACGCGCCATTAGTTTCTGTAGAACCCCTGTCTTCACAATCAGCATGACCAGGCCGATGTGACCAAAAGCGACGATCAGGCTACCCCAGTAGTTGGCGATGCCACCAACGCGCATTACATAGAGTGGCTCGAATTGGTGAGCATACAAATCGCTTGCACTGAAAATTGTCAGAGGTAATCCAATAAAGTAACCAGCAAGCATCATCTTCCGGTAGAAACCCACGGTTCGCTCGCCCGAAAATACGCCAAACTTCATCATCGCCATGCCAATCATCATAAGCGCACCGACGCGCCAGATACCAAAGAACAGAGTGACAAAAACCTGCATCATTAGAACGATTGGTGCCCGATGTTCTACGATTCCCAGGTAGCCACCTCTATGCACATCGATATCGACCTGCATGTCCTCATCTGTCGGTGCCATGAATTGCCGCGACTTTTCCCAGTCTTCCAGCGTTTTTTTCTGTTCGTCGTCCAGCTCAGTACCTGAGGCCTGAAGTTCTTCAATTTTCGCCACTTCCACTATCATGGCATCAACCATTTTCGCATTGCCATAACCCAACAAAAGTCCGACAGGCAAAATCAATACAGCCACGATGATCAGCGTCCTGGGTTCGCGATTGCGAAACAAGTAAACCAGCATGCCAATGGCAGCGTACAGGAACAGAATATCGCCCATCCAGATGAAGTAACCGTGAATGGCGCCGATGAGCAAGAGCCAGAACTGACGTCGATAATAGATGCGGCCGAATTTCGTGCCCCGCGACTCGGCGCGAGTGGACATGACCACGAGCCCTGCACCAAACAGCATCGCAAAAATACTGAGAAACTTTTGATCGAAAAGTATGTGCGTAAAAAACCAGGTGCCCAGGTTGTGCGACTCGGTACCGCCGAGTGCCAGAGGGTTGCTATACGCCACGAACGGCATCGCGAACGCATAAATGTTCATGACAAGAATGCCGAGAACGGCGACGCCGCGCAAAATATCAATGCTTGCGAATCGTTCGTTGGCCGCTATTGGCGACAAGCCGTTGCCATTGACGGGAACCGGACTGTTGGCCGATTTATTTTCGCTCATCGCTGCTTCTCGGTTGTTGTTGGAATTTGTTCGACGGGAAATAGACTTTGAGCCAGCCATCATAACGCACAGAAAGCGATATGTTTACCCTTGTTTTTTCTGGCAATTTTTACTTGGAATTTAAGGTGTTACGAGACATACTCGCCGTGGGCAAACAATCTGAAAGGAGGTGATTCATGTCTAGTGAGAATTCAAAGGTGTTGAGAAAACCGTTGGGTCTTGTACGGATTGTGGAGCAGCCTCCTACTCCTTGCTGACCTGGTTTTCCCGCACGAATCTCACGAAGGGCTGCCCCAGGGCAGCCCTTCTTTGTGATCGTTGATTGATAGAACCGTATTCAGGCCAGAATGTCTTCCAGCGCGTTGAGCAGTATGTCGATTTCGTCGATGCTGTTGTAATGGACCGGGCCTACGCGAACCGCGCCACCCGAATCCAGGATACCCAGCGCCTTCGCTGGCTCGATCGCATAGTTATGGCCATTCCATACGAAAATATTTCGCTCACCAAGGCCCTGGGCAATATCGGCCGGCGCTTTTCCATCATGCGTAAACGACACGGTCGGTACCCTGCGATGCAAGGCATCTGAGTCCGTAATGCCCTGCACGGTTACACCGCTGATGCTCTGCAATCCGTCAATGAGTCGCTCGGCAAGATCTTTTTCGTACGCGAACAGGCAATCCATTGCGGCGTGCACATAGAGGCAGCGTCCGTCGTATTGCCGGTTCGCCGCATGAAAATCTCCGGCCATTGTCTCGCCGATCCACGCGAAATAGTCGACGGCTGCACCTACTCCGGCCATGCCCTCATGGCTTTGTGTACCGGTTTCGAAGCAGCCCGGGATTCTGTCCGAAGCCGGACGAACCTTGTAAGGCTCAAGCGCCTCAAGCAGCTCGCGACGCCCCCACAATATGCCCTGGTGTGGGCCGAAAAATTTATAGGCTGAACAAACCAGAAAATCGCAGCCCAATGCCTGAACATCGGTCGACACGTGTGGCGCCGACTGCACAGCATCGACAAAGCTCCAGGCGCCAGCCTCCCGAGCTTTGCTACAAACTGTCTTAACGTCATTTATCGTGCCGGTTAAGTTGCTGGCACCACCAATACAGACGAGACGCGTCTTGCTAGTGAGTAAATCATCGAGCTTGGTCAGGTCGAATTCGAACGTCTCGACGTCAAACGGTAACCAGCGAACTTTGAGGTCGAAATCTCGTGCCAGCAAGACCCATGGTTCAACGTTAGCGTCGTGACACATTTGCGACAAAATGATCTCATCACCGGCATTGAAGTATCGACCAATTGATCGCGACAAATGCAAGGTCATCGTTGTCATGTTTTGTCCGAAGATGATCTCATCGGCCGACGGCGCGTTTAGAAAATCCACCATCGCATCACGCGCATCGCTGACGACTT
The DNA here is from genome assembly GCA_029863705.1 of Gammaproteobacteria bacterium. Lineage (GTDB taxonomy): Bacteria > Pseudomonadota > Gammaproteobacteria > Steroidobacterales > Woeseiaceae > UBA1847. Next base: position 11,051 of record JAOTUU010000032.1, on the reverse strand, counting down.
TATCCGCCAAATGCGATGTCTGGAAATAACCCCCAAGATTGGCATTGGCGTGCAGCAGACAGTCCGACATGCTATCGGCTACCGATTGCGGAACCTGTGTACCCGCCGGGTTATCGAAATAGAGTCGCTGACGGCCGCCGTCGGCTACTGCCAAGGCGGGAAAATGCGAGCGAATTGTTTCGAGATCAAGTGTCATGGTCGGCGTGAGGACTTTGCTACTACTCCTTGCCTCCCCACTTCTCTCTATGCGCGTCTTCGGCCCGCTGACGAACCTTCGCGTGCCGTCGTGATAGTAATAGCGAGTTGGGGTCACAGATCTCTGCCCGAATCAGCCCAAGGTCGCTTGCTGCATCAAACAGACTGGGGTACCAGCGTTCCCAGTTCGGCAGCAGTGACTCAACCTGATCGCGAAGACTCATAAGCGCAATGTAACCGAGCGATGCGCCCGTGACAATGCGATGAAAAAACCGGCTGCCTACTCTTCTAGCATCCTCACCCCGAGCATGGCTGCAACAAGCAACATTGCACCCAATACAACGTACTGCGGCTGAGGAATCCACGCCACTGGCATCTCAAGAAATTCTACCGGGATGACGGTCAGTAGCTTCGCCGCGGCCACCGAAAGCTGCCCCAGCGGCTTGATGGCAATAGTCCCGCCGACGAACATTGCAATCGGTAATGCAAGACGCCGTAACCACATGCGTCGGCGAATTCTTGTCACTATCCGACTGCTAAAGCCGTCGTCTGCAATCGGTTCCGATTGGAACATCGACTCAAGAAATCGATCTTCAGCATCTTTCATTTTTTCAGCCATGTTGATGATCTTTGATATCAAAACGTGTCCTGATCTTCTCTTTGCCGCGAAAAATCACGGATTTAATGGTGCCAACTGGCATCCCGGTGGCCTCGCCAATTTCGCGATGTGACAAGCCGCAGGCGTAGGACATAATCATTACGGCCCGCTCCTCCTGTGTCAGCACCGCAAGCAGCTTATCCAGATCAGAAACTTCATGCGAAGTCTCAGTGTAGCTCCTTGATTCAGTCTGCGCGACGTAAGCTGCTTCATCGAGTACTTCTGCGTAGCGCTTCGACTTGCGTTTCGATTGCAAAAAGGTCGTGTAAGCAACCTTGAGCAACCAACCGATGAACGTGCCGCGTCCCGAATACGTCTGCAGCTTGTCCCAGGCATGCAGGAAACACTCCTGCGCAAGATCGTCAGCAACAAAAGCATCGCGGCTTAGCTTGCGCAGGAAATTTCTTACCTGCGACTGGTGACGGCGAATCAGCTCACCGAAGGCGGCCGTGTCCTGAGACCCGACCGCCAACGCTACGAGATATTCATCGTCTCTTTCCAGGGATGTCGCTACATTTCTAACGTTCGTTACCCGTGAATTTCCACATGATCAGATAGGCAACACCGATGCAGAACGGAAATGCCGCTCCGGCCAGGGAACCATGAAAAGCGTGGCCACTTGGATCCGGCGCGAAAAAGCCACTGAGCGCCAGTCCTATTGCCAGTGCCAGCCAGATCAGCGCCAGACGCAGATCTTTGTCCTTCGGCGGTGTCGGATTGCCGAGGCGGTCGATGATCTCCGGACTCAATTCCTGTCCTTTTTCAATCGCAGTACGAATCGTCTGCTGCATATCACTCCGCCCTCGATAGCGAAACCAAAAAAACAGGCCTATGACGATCGTCAGCCCCACGAACATGATGATTGGTACCCATTCTCCAGCCACTTTCTTTACTCCTAATGTGTATTGCTGCCATTTCAGCAGTTCTCACCCGGTAGATGCCTGCCGAAGCAAAATTGGATGCAGTTATCGTAACCCATTGATTTGCCTCCGGCTAACCCCAACCTGACTCCTGCCGCGTTTGTATTGGGCATGAGAAATATAGCCTGCCACGCCGCCAAACTCCGGGATCCGCGCTTCTACCAGATCGCTGTGCTCGGCCTGTTGCTGTGCTACGGCATCGTCGTTCTTGATTTTGGCGTTCGTTGGCAAAACGCCCTGGCAATTTTGGCGGCAGCCCAGATCACACAATTTCTTGGCACCCGTGCGGCTGGGTTGGGCCGCTTCGACCCGATGAGTGCATTGATTACGTCAATGTCACTAACCTTGCTACTGCGTACCGATGTCATTGCTTTTGCCGTGCTCGCCGCTGTCATCGCAATCGGCAGCAAATTCTTGATCCGCATTCGTGGAAAACATGTATTCAACCCGGCGAATGCCGCACTCGTCTCCTTGATGCTAATCAGTGACAAGGCATGGGTGTCGTCAGGGCAATGGGGCAGCGCTGCGATTGGCGCGCTAGCCCTCGCGTGCCTCGGTTTCCTCGTGCTGACTCGCGCGAAACGCTCGGAAACGACCATCGCCTTCTTGACCACCTACGCGTTCCTTCTCGTTGGGCGGGCGCTTTGGCTGGACGATCCGCTCACAATCCCGATGCATCAGCTGCAAAACGGTGCGCTGCTGATCTTCGCATTCTTCATGATCTCCGATCCCAAGACATCGCCGGACGCGCGCGTCGGTCGGCTTCTGTACGGCATCGTTGTCGCATCAATCGCTTACACCATCCAATTCGTTTTCTATGAACCCAATGGGCCGATACTCGCGTTAATCATGTCAGCACCACTCGTGCCATTGATCGACGCCCTACTGCAAGGACAGGTCTATCGGTGGAAACAGCCAGCCGGAAATCCGGTAGCTCAAACCAAAGGAGTATTCTGATGAGAATTTTTATCACTGTGGCCGTCGTAGCATTGACGGTCGCGATCAGTACAACCGCACAGGCATTTTGCGGATTCTACGTCGCACGGGCGGACACCAGTTTGTTCAACCGCGCTTCGCAGGTTGTGCTCGTCCGCGATGAGGATCGCACTGTCATCACGATGGCGAATGACTTCCAGGGTGAGGTTGAGGACTTTGCTGTTGTGGTTCCCGTCCCGACCTTCATTGAACGCGGGCAAATCAACGTCGCCGATCGCGCTTTGATCGAACATCTCGATGCCTATACGGCTCCGCGTCTGGTCGAATATCACGACCCGGATCCGTGCGCGCGTTACGATTTAAGAAAAAATTCGCAGGTGTCCGATGCGGCACTTCCATCTGCCGTACAGGAAAGCGATCTGGCAGGACGCTCAAGAGGTGTGACTATCGAGGCAAGCTACACCGTCGGCGAATACGACATCCTGATTCTGTCGGCCAGGGAAAGTGACGGTCTGATCAGGTGGCTCAAGGAAAATGATTACAACATCCCGAGAGGCGCCGAGAGCGTCGTCGGGAGCTATCTGAAGCAGGGTATGCGTTTCTTTGTCGCGAAGGTAAACCTGGCCGAACAATCGAAGCTTGGATATTCCTACCTGCGCCCCCTGCAGGTCGCTTACGAAAGTAACAAGTTCATGCTACCAATCCGTCTCGGCACACTGAATGCGAAGGGCAAACAGGAGCTTTACGTTTACGCACTAACGCGCACCGGTCGAGTTGAGACCACCAATTACCGCACTGTGAAGTTGCCAAGCAACACGGAAGTTCCCGAGTTTATCCAGACCGAATTTGCCGGCTTTTACCGCGACATGTTTGCAAAACAGACTCTCCAGGAGAACGAGCGCGCGGTATTTCTCGAGTACGCCTGGGACATGGCGTGGTGCGACCCTTGCGCGGCTGACCCGATGAGCCAGGATGAGCTGCGCCGACTCGGCGTATTCTGGACGGGCGATGGCAGCAACGGGCGAATTGCGCCATCGCAAGCGCAAAACGTATTCGTTACTCGCCTGCATCTGCGTTACGACCGCGATCACTTTCCCGAAGACCTGATGTTCCAGGAGACCGGTGACCGACAGAACTACCAGGGTCGCTATGTCATTCGTCACCCCTACAGAGGCAAAACGAGCTGCGACGCGAGTCAATACAAGACCGCAGTGCGTGAGCGCCAGGAGCGTGAGGCCCAGACCCTGGCAAATCTGACGGGATGGGACATCGACGAAATACGTTCGAAAATACCCGGCATCGATGGCGTTAGGTCAGAACCCGGTGTTACCCCCTGGTGGAAACGAATCTGGCAATGATTCGGCCACAACCCCTAGTAGAAAGCCCCGATTTTGGCCGGGGCTTTTGACTATGCGTGCTCTTCTTTCCAAGCGGCGATTAGCTCTGCTTCGCGATCGGCAGTTAACCCGGACTTTGGATTGCTCGTGCGTTCGTCAGGCAGGGATTTCCACCATGACATCAGGTCGCGGATAGTCTCGCGTATCGGGCGGTTGTGCAGCCCGGCTGCCCGAGCACTGGAACCACTGGTTCGAAAGATCTGCGGCGAATCACCACTCGCCGCATGAAACAATGGCAAGCCGCGTTTTGCACCCGCATCGTATTTCTCTATGAAAGGCTCATCAACCCAGACCGGATCAACGCTAACTCCGGTAACGGCCTGACTATCCTCGAGCAAATTGCCCATCGAATAAGAATCGCTCGGCGTTACCGTGTTGTAGATGCCGGCGATTCGCCGCGCAACGCAGTCAATAGTAAAATTCGCAAGATCGCGGACATCAATTACCTGCATCGGGCGGGTCGGCTCGCCTGGCCACAGCATCTCGCCGCCCTTGCTCGTGCGAATCGGCCAATACGAGAATCGATCGGTGTGATCACCCGGCCCACAGATATAAGTCGGTCGAAGTATCGTCAGAGATTCGTCGCCGATCTCTTCCCTGGCCTTCTGCTCACAAAGCGCTTTGAGCGGGCCGTAGGTTTCGCCGGTAACCTCTTCAGTTTCTTTATCCTCAATTTGAGCGAGTGCAGATCCTTCGTGATTCGGTTCGCTGAAATCTTCATAAACGGCAACTGTGGAGATGTACAAATAGTGGCCTGTATTACTGGATAACAGCCGCGCAGAATCGCGCACATGCCGAGGCACGTAGCCCGAATTATCTATTACGGCATCCCACTGCCGACCCTCCAGTCCGGACAGGTCGGAACCCCTGTCGCCTATGATCGTTTCCAGATCAGGGAAGAGTGCGCTGTTGCTGCGCCCGCGATTAAACAGCGTAATAGTGTGCCTGCGTCGAAGCGCCTCTCGCACCATATGGGGACCAATGAACCCGGTACCACCAAGCACCAGAATATTCAGCGACTTGTGCTCGCTCTTCTTTTTCAGGGCCTCGCCTGCCGTGGAAACGCTCGCTGCCGCCGCTGTAATGCCTCCAAGCACACCGGCCTTGAGAAATTGACGTCTACCCTTCTTCATTGTGGAATACCTCTAGCGATAACGGCTCAGGATTTTTTTGAGCTCTTTGTTGCCAGGGTTGAGCGTTTCCAGTGGCAGCTTCGACAGGGGCGTATCGACATTGCCCATCAGATCATGCATTTCGTTGCGAGCCTCGTTGATAAGCAGCAGCCCCGTAATTATTTCGCCGGCGTTGAATCTGTCGCGCAGGTACTTGAAGGACGAGGCACGGCTGGTCGGGTCATAGTCTTGGTCAACCTTGCGCAAGACGATCTTGCTGCCGTCATGTAACTCGATGGACATCGCCGATCCTTCGTCATAGGCGGCCCTTATCTCTTCTGCAGGCGCAATGAAGTCGGCATTGACAACATTGTGATAATGCTTCCTCGTATGTGCATAGCTCTTTGTCGAACCCTCATGGTCGTTAAACGTCACACAGGGGCTAATTACGTCCACAAGCGCAAAACCCTTGTGCATCAGGGCGCCCTTAATGAGAGGTACGAGCTGCTCCTTGTCGCCCGAAAAACTTCTGGCTATATACGTGGCACCCAAACTCATCGCCATACTGACAGGATCGATTGGCTCCTGTTGATTTGGCAAGCCCTTTTTTGGTCTGCTTCCAATGTCCGCCGTCGCCGAGAACTGCCCCTTCGTCAACCCATACACGCCGTTATTCTCGATGATGTAACACATGTTCAGGTTGCGCCGGATAGCGTGCACAAACTGACCCGCGCCAATCGACAGGGAATCACCGTCCCCGGATACGCCGATATACGTCAGTGTTCTGTTCGCCGCATTGGCCCCAGTCGTGACCGATGGCATACGTCCATGAACCGAATTGAAACCATGCGACTGACTCGCGAAGTATGCAGGCGTCTTCGACGAACAACCGATACCGCTCATCTTCGCCAGCATATGAGGTTCGATGTTCAATTCGTATACAGACTGGACGATGGCAGCAGTTACCGAGTCATGGCCGCAGCCAGCGCACAATGTCGAAACAGCGCCCTCGTAGTCCCGGGATGTCAGCCCGAGTTTGTTACGCGGTGCGTTCGGATGCTGAATCTTTGGTTTGGAGATATAGCTCATTTTGCTAGCCCTCTGGCGGCCTGTCCCTTAGCGATTTCCTCAAGCACCTTCCTAACCACAAAACCGGCGTTTAACGGCATGCCGTCGTAGTGCAACAGCGAAATGAGCGTGGACGGATCTGCGTCGCTGTCAAGCATCAGCAGTGCTCTGAGCTGCGCATCGCGATTTTGCTCAACGACATAAACGACGTCGTGCTGCTGAATAAATTCTTTGATGGATGCGGAGAACGGAAACGATTTAACGCGGCAATAGTTCAGGGCGATGTTCTGCGCAGCAAGGCGATCGCGCGCCTCCTGGCAGGCTCCATGACTACTGCCAAAACTCAATATCGCCGCCTTATTGAATTTCGAGAACTCGATTTCCGGTTCCGGAACAAGCGATCGCGCCGTCTCCCATTTGAGTAGCAAGCGATCAACGACATCCTTGTACTCACTCGACTCTTCCGTGTAAGCGCCATACCTGGTGTGCCCGGAACCACGCGTGAAATAAGACCCCTTCGGATGCACGCCGGGCAAAGAACGATACGGAATCCCGTCGCCATCAACGTCCAGATAGCGATGGAACGACTCCATCTCTTCGAGTTCTTCAGCGGAGAGGACTTTTCCTCTATCCGGAATTTGCTTTTCGTCAAATTCGAACTCCGGCACCATCCAGTCGTTCATCCCGATATCGAGGTCTGACATCACCATGACCGGCGTCTGCAAACGCTCGGCAAGATCGAAAGCTGTTTGTGCCATCGTGAAGCACTCGCCCGGATCCGCCGGAAACAGCAACACGTGCTTGGTATCGCCGTGCGAAGCATAGGCGCAACTAATAATGTCTGACTGCTGGGTACGCGTCGGCATGCCAGTGGATGGCCCACAACGCTGAACATTGAAGAGAACCGCCGGGATTTCTGCATAGTATGCGTACCCGAGGAACTCGCTCATCAACGATACACCCGGGCCACTCGTGGACGTGAAAGATCGTGCGCCGTTCCAGCTTGCACCTAGTACCATGCCAATCGCAGCAAGCTCGTCTTCGGCCTGGATGATGCAATACGTGCGCTTCCCGGTTTCCGGATCAACACGATACTGGGCACAGAAAAAACGAAACGCATCCATCAGTGATGTCGATGGCGTAATCGGATACCACGCGCCAACTGTCGCGCCGGCATACAGGCAACCTAACCCTGCCGCGGTATTACCGTCGATGATGATGTGCCCTTTCGTACCGTCCATTGCCTCAACCTTGCTTGGTAGCGGGCAGACGAAATTTTCGTTGGCATAATCAAAACCCAGCCTGATCGCCTCCATATTGGAGGCGATTAACTTTTTCTTGTCAGCATACGTTTCTTCGATCAGTGCCGTAATGGTGTCAAGATCGAAATCCATGAATGCCGCCAACGCACCGACATACGCGATATTTTTCATCAAAATACGAGCCCGGGCACCGTCAAAATGTTCATTACACATTCTCGACAGCGGGATACCCACAATGGTGATGTCATCGCGACCAAGTTGTCTGTTTCTGGGCCACGTAGAATCGTAAATGAACCAGCCGCCCGGAATCACTTCCGCCAGATCACGGGCGTACGTTTGCACGTTCATCGCGACCATCACATCAACGCGATCCGATCGGCATTGGTAATCGTCAGCCGTTACCCGTATTTCGTACCAGGTAGGCAGCCCTTGGATATTTGATGGGAAATAGTTCTTGCCGACGACTGGAATCCCCATGCGAAAAAGAGATTTCATGATCAAGCCGTTCGCGCTTGCCGAGCCGGTACCGTTGACCGTAGCAATTTTTATGACGACGTCGTTAAGTTTAGCCACGATTGCTTTCCTGTTATGCCGCCGAAGTTTGCGACTGGTCATCAGCGACTTCGTCGGCGACCTTCGGAATCAGCACGATAGACTTTTGCATATCCCACGCACCGGTCGGGCAACGCTCTGCGCACAAACTGCAATGCACGCAAAGATCCTCATCCTTAACCATGACCCTGGCGGTTTGCGGCAAGTCGCCTGATACGTACAACGCCTGCTCCACGTTGTCGGCTGGCGCTGCTAACCGTGTCCTGAGATCCGCCTCATCGCCATTGTGGGTAATCGTTAAGCAATTGACCGGGCAAATATCGATACACGCATCACACTCGATGCACAGTTTCTCGGTGAAAACCGTCTGGATATCACAATTCAGACAACGCTCAACTTCTTGCGTCACCTGCTCAGCGGTAAACCCGAGTTCAACTTCGATATCGAGTTTCTTGAAGCGCTCTTTCAGGTCGACGTGTGGCATCAGGCGCCGGCCTATCGGATCGAAATCGTTGGAGAAACTCCATTCGTGAACGCCCATCTTCTGGCTCGACAGGTTAACGCCGCGCGGCAATCTGTCTGTCAGGCTATCGCCTTGAATATGTTTATGTATCGAAATGGCCGCCTCGTGACCATGGGCAACGGCCCAGATGATGTTCTTGGGCCCGAATGCCGCGTCACCTCCGAAAAACACTCCGTCACGCGAACACATCATCGTGTCCTCATCGACAGTCGGACACTCCCAGTCGTTGAACTCGATACCTATGTCGCGTTCGATCCAGGGAAATGCGTTGTCCTGGCCAATTGCCAGGATAACGTCATCGCAGGGAATTATTTTTTCGCCTATAACCGTGCCACGATCAATACGTCCGTCATCATCAATCTTGTATTCCATGATCTCGAACGTCATGCCGACGAGCTTGCCATTTTCTATGACGAAATCTTTAGGCGAATGATTAACGAGAATCTCGACGTGCTCTTCCTCCGCATCTTCCAGCTCCCAGACTGAAGCCTTAAAAAATTTGCGTGGTTTGCGTGCCATGACTTTTACGTCTTCGGCGCCAATTCTCAGTGATGTGCGGCAGCAGTCCATGGCCGTATTACCGACCCCGATAATCAGGACTCGCTTGCCGATCGTCTCAATATGGTCGAAAGCGACCGACTCCAGCCAATCGATGCCGATGTGAATGTTCTCCGAGTCGTATCGCCCTGGAATGTCGAGGTTCTTGCCCCGCGGCGCACCCGTACCAACGAAGACAGCGTCATATCCTTCGTCAAGCAGTTCTTTCATGCTGTCGATCGGATGATTGAGCTTCAAGTCGACGCCAATATCGAGAATGTAGCCAATCTCCTCATCCAGCACTTTGGGCGGCAAGCGAAATTGCGGGATGTTGGTCCGCATGAGCCCGCCAGTAGTTTTCAGGGCTTCGAAAATCGTAACTTCATATCCCAGCGGCGCAAGATCATTGGCGACGGTCAGGGACGCGCAGCCGGCACCAATTAGTGCAACTTTCTTACCATTGCTTTCTGCTGCTTTTGGCAGGCGATCGCTGATGTCATCACGATAGTCAGCAGCAACGCGCTTTAGCCGGCAGATTGCGACAGGACGGTCTTCAACGCGGCCGCGTCGGCAAGCCGGCTCGCACGGACGGTCGCAGACGCGTCCCAAAATTCCCGGGAAAACATTTGAATTGCGGTTTTCTATGTATGCGTCGCCGAAACGACCCTGTGCAATCATGCGGATGTAGAGGGGCACGTCAGTATGGGCTGGGCAGGCCCACTGACAATCAACGACTTTATGGAAGTAGTCGGGGTTGTTGGTATCAGTCGGTTTCATTCAATAGACGCGCAGGAAAATCCCATGTTGCCTGGCAATCGATCCGGGCTCATATTCGGCGCTAGCATAGCGGGATCGGTCGGAAAGTAAACAAATTCCCACTATCGCGAGCGGGTGAACTCCAATCGTTGCCCGGCCACCGCGCCGGTTAGCCTGCCATCACGGAAAACAATCTGTCCGTTGACAATCGTCGTGTCGATTGTTGAGCTGAACTCATGGCCTTCGAAAGGGGACCAGCCGCACTTGTACAGCACGTTCGACGGGTCAACTTTGTAAGGCGTATTTGGGTCGATGATTGCCAGATCAGCAAACCAACCCTCGCGCACATAGCCGCGATCCCGAACGCCAAATATGTCGGCCGGGGCATGACTGGTTCTGTCGACCAGCAGCTCGAGACTAATCTGACTTGCGGCTGCAAGATCAAACAGTGACAGAAGTGCGTGCTGAACAAGAGGCAGGCCTGCTGGCGCCTTAAAGTACAGGTTGTCTTTTTCGCCGGCCGTGTGCGGCGCGTGATCCGTCGCAATAATATCGAGTCGACCTTCATTGAGTGCGCCGATCAACCCAAGTCGATCCGCCTCAGTCTTGATTGCCGGATTACACTTGATACGCGTACCAAGCTCTTCATAGCGCGACTCATCAAACCAGAGGTGGTGAACGCATACCTCGGCCGTTATTCGCTTCTCGGATCGATGCGCCGTCGAGAATTGCCCCATTTCAATAGCGGTCGTCAGATGCAGGATGTGTAACAGTGCGTCGTGACGACTCGCAAGATCGATGGCCATCTCGGACGAGGCAAGACAGGCCTCAGCAGAACGAATGCTCGGATGTTCCGACATCGGTACATCATCGCCATATCTGTCTTTGGCGAGCGCTTCGTTTTGCCAAATCGTTGGCGAATATTCGCAATGGGTTGCTACCATTACGGGCGCGTGCTCGAACACCAGCTCGAGCGTATTGGGATCATCTACGAGCATATCGCCGGTGGATGCTCCCATGAAGAGCTTGATGCCACACGCCTCTCCCACGCGAAGCCGTTTGATCTCCTCGATGTTGGTATTTGTGCCGCCCAGGTAAAACCCATAGTTAGAAGTGCAACGTTTTTCGGCCATAC
>JAOTUU010000220.1 GCA_029863705.1 Gammaproteobacteria bacterium | reverse complement strand
GCTCAACGATTTCTACGCAGAAATGAATCGCCGCCGTACCGTGCGGGACTTTTCGGACCGATCGGTGCCGAGGGACATTATCGAGACCGCCCTCAAAGTCGCCAACACAGCGCCAAGCGGCGCGAACCTGCAGCCGTGGCATTTCGCGGTCATTAGTGGCTCGGAAACAAAACGCAAAATTCGTGTGGCGGCCGAAGCCGAAGAAAGCGAGTTCTACTCGCACCGCGCGTCACCCGAGTGGTTGGCCGCACTGGAGCCTCTCGGCACCGATTCAAACAAGCCATTCCTGGAGACGGCGCCCTACCTTATTGCGGTATTCCTGCAGAAATTCGGCAAGCTGCCGGACGGTCGCAAGGTCAAACACTACTACCCGGTCGAATCAACGGGGCTTGCAACCGGCATGTTGATAACCGCACTGCACCACGCCGGCCTCGCAACATTGACGCACACGCCGAGCCCAATGAAGTTTCTCAACCAGATACTCGGCCGCCCGACGAGCGAGCGACCTTTCCTGTTACTGGTTACAGGCTATCCGGCAGCTGATGCCGAGGTGCCCGATATCGGAAGAAAATCGCTTGAAGACTTTACGAGCTTTATTGATCAGTAGCAGGCGCCGAACCGAGTTGCCACGCATCCACCCAGGTCGTGTCTTCATACACGAGACCAACTTGATCCATTAGCCGTTCCTCGAGATCCGGCATGTGTGCCACACCGTAGAAGATGCCAATACGTTTCGCGCCAGCTGCGATTTCGCGCTGCAATACGTCGATCGCACGCTCGTTGCGTGCGCCGATGACGGCTGAGCCGGAATCTTCGCCGAGCACATCCTGAAGCTGGCCCATGTCTGTCATTTCGTAGGCGATAAGTGTTTTCAGGGAGTCATCCTGGCCGGCGGACAGCACGCTTGATATTTTCTGCATGTCGTTCAAACCGAGCGGGTCTTTGGCGTAGTTGTCAACAGACGCGTAGAACAGCCGCCAAAAATAAACGTACAGGGATTCGCCACGATCTTCCATGCTCTGTTTCAGCTCGCTCGGCGAAAGGTCCGCATGAACGAAATTTTCCCTGTCGTAGTTGATTTCATCGAGCTGAAAAGACAGATCGAGCAACCGGGTCAAGCCAAGCTGGGTCGTTGAGAGGAGTCCTTTTCGCTTTGCGACGCGCTGTGTGACCATCGCATCTGCGGGAGCCACCAGTTCGTAAAGTAGTACGTCATAAGCTTCGAAAAGATCATTGAGCTGCTTGTAGTAAGCCGGGTCACCAATGTGAATGGCGCCAACGAGGTCGACGCGTAAGCCCGGGCGCTCGTCGCGAGGAACGTAAGTGACTACAGCGATCTGCAATGCTGTTGCTCTGTTCTGATCGTCCTCCGCGATGCGCACGAATTCAGTAGACGTATCGGCGAAAATTGCCGTGGCGGCGAGTAGCGCGAAAGGCACGAAAGCGGCCTGAATTGTTCTGGCAATGCGTGTCATCAGCCGGTGTTTTGCAGGCCTTGCGCAATACCGTTGACGCTTGCGAGCAATGCGTCGAACAATTCGGCATCCTCGTAAGCGGTATCTCGCCACCTCGCCAGAAGGTCAATCTGCATCAAGCTCATTGGGTCAACGTAGGGATTGCGCAACATGATGGCCCGTTGCAGTGTGCTGTCGCCTGCGAGCAGCGACTCACGTCCAAGGTATTCAAGAATCATGCTTTGTGTCAGCACGTATTCCTGTTCAATGAGCGGAAAAAATGTGTTGTGCATGTCGCCCGCGAGTTCGGAATACAGCGATGCTATACCGAGGTCAGCCTTGGCAAGCACCATCTCGGCATCGGCTACCAATGCCCGCATGAAATACCACTCAGCGAACATTTCGCGGAGCGCTGTGCCCTCAAATTGATCAACCGCCTTCGCAAACCCGCTACCGATTCCATACCACCCTGGCAACAGGCAACGAGCCTGCGTCCACGAGAACACCCACGGAATGGCCCGAAGATCCTCGATCCCGGACTGTGATCGTCTTGATGACGGGCGTGAGCCGATGCGCATACGCTCGATCAGGTCGATTGGGGTTGCTTTGCGAAAGTATTCGTAAAACCCCGGCGTCTCATACACAAGCTTGCGGTAGGCGCGACGGCTTTCTTCTGCAATAACGTCCATCATGTCGTGCCATTCCGGTTTGTCGTTGCCCATATGTGTCGGCATGGCTGTTGCGAGAGCGACTGAGCCCGTGACTTGCTCGAGCGTGCGCAATGCGATCCCGCGCAGGCCGTATTTTTCATTGATGATTTCGCCCTGCTCGGTGACTCGCAGGCGACCGTTGACGGTGCCAGGTGGCGCGCCCAAAACCGCGACATGTGTCTTGCTGCCGCCGCGACTAATCGTTCCGCCACGGCCATGGAACAGTGTCAGTTCGACGTCATGCGACGCGACGGCCTCGACGAGCGCAACCTGTGCGTTCTGCAATGCCCAGCGCGCGGACGCCAGGCCACCGTCTTTGTTGCTGTCCGAGTAACCGATCATGACCATCTGTTGGTTCTTACGCCGACTGACATGGTCTCGATACAGTTGTTTGGACAGCAGGGCGTCGAGTATCTGACGGCCTTTCTTGAGGTCATCGACCGTCTCGAGCAGAGGTGCGATATCCAGGGGAACCTCACCACGCTTGTTATGAAGCTCGCTCCATTGAGCAAACAGCAATATCGACAGGATGTCATCAGCACCCTGGGTCATGCTGATGATGAATGGCCCGATAGCTCGTGCACCATATTTACGGCGGCAAAAGGCTATCGCCTGGAACACACTGATGGTCTTGCGCGCTTTGGTGCTGAGCGTCGCCGGAAAGCCCTCCCGGCTCTCGATGGCCTCGATAATACGCGCGGCACGATCTTCTGCGGACCACTCGTCCCAGTCGTCTTCGCCGAGACATTCACCAATTACTGCACGATGTACTTCGGCATCCTGGCGGACATCAAGCGTGATCAGATGAAAGCCAAAAGTATCAATTCGCCGAAGCAGTCGCCGGACCGGATATAAACCGGCTCGCTCTCCCTTGTTTGCAGCGAGGCTGTCGGCGAGGAGCTGTATGTCGGCGCGAAACTGGGCGACCTTTTCATATGGGAAGATGTCGTCGTCGAATGTGGACTGCAATCGCTGTTGAACCAGCCGCAGGTAAACACGGTACGGCATGTCGCGGTGCCGGGCCGGAACGCTGTGGTATGCGTTCTGGAACACACCACGGTACTCCTCGATCTTTGCGTCAATCTTGTCACTGACCGCAATGCGGCCGGTGGACTGGCTCAGCTTGGCCGAGATCTTGCCGCATTCCTCGAAATACAAATTCAGGATCAGGGAGCGCTGACGGACCAGGGTCTCGCGAATCGTCTTGGCATTCACGTTGGGGTTGCCGTCCATGTCGCCGCCGACCCACGAGGCGTAGTGAACAAGCGTCGGTATATCCAGGCGCTTGGCCTCTTCGCCATAGATGCGCGTGACGGCCGCTTCGATGTCATCGTAGAACGGCGGCATCGCCCGATACAATACGTCGGTCATAAAGAACAATATATGTTCGAGCTCGTCCGCAACCGACATCTTTTCTGACGGGTGTTCATCTGTCTGCCAGCCCGTTGTAATCAACAAGCGAATCTTCTCAAAGGCCGCGTGTCTTTCCTGGGCGGTCATTGTCGGGTTTAACAGGTCGATCAGGTGCCGGACGATTTCCTGTTCCTTGCGCAACATTGTGCGTCGCGTTGGTTCGGTCGGATGTGCCGTAAAGACCGGCTCGATACGTAGCGAGTTAATGAGCTCTTGCAGCGCATCGACACCCATACCGGAAGCCTTGAGTTTCACGAGCGTGTCTTCGAAACCGCCGGGCTGGTAGTGACCAACCTCCCGAAGGTATTCACGTCGCCGCCGGATTCGGTGCACTTTTTCGGCCGTGTTGACCATTTGAAAATAAGTGGAAAAACTGCGTATAACCTGCAACGCAAAAGTCGGGTCGAGGTCCTCAACGAGCTCTGCTAATTCTTCGCCCTCTTTCTCGTTTTCTTCACGCCGCCGGATCGAACGTTGTCGCGCGCTCTCGACAAAGTCAAAGAGCTCGTCACCGCCCTGGTCCTTGATGAGGTCGCCGACCATGGCGCCGAGGGTGCGAACATCGTCGCGAAGGGCCTGGTCCTTGTCTTCGAACTCGATGTCCTGACGCCGTAAGGTCTTGTGTGCGCCGTTACCCATAGTCTCTCTGTGCTTTCGTCGACGTTAGTCGCGGCGACAATAGCAAAATCTCATCATGCTGCCCAGATAAGTCGGCGGCGCTCCAGTAACCGGTCGCAGACAATTCAGACGATGGCAGTCGATCGAAATCACGTACCGGACATAATCGACCCGGATCGTGCCGGTCGCTTGTGTCGCGAGCTGCAGCTGGCGGGCATCGAAGCAATGCTCACGTCTACAAGTGATGGGCATCGGACGACTGGTGTGGCGCTGACTATAGACGCCGGTGCCGTTCAGAACTCGGAGGCTGCAGCGGCTCAATTCAGTCGCCAGGCATTCGACTCACTCGCACAGGATCTGCCGCTGTCCATAGCGGTTACGAACCCTGGTGGTGCTGCCGATGCGGCCGGCAGGTTTCGCAATTTGTGCGAAGTTCTGCGCACGACAATGAACGACACTGGTGCTTTGCCGGCCTCTGTTGAGCTGCTCATAGAGGCGGGGTCAATGTCGCCGCAACTGGCCTGGCTGGCGCGACGCGAGTTGCTGGGCGAGGGCGTCCTGCACGTGCTCGCACCGCGATCGCTTATGCGTCCCGACGATATGGCCATCGAGAAGAGTTACCACGACAAATTCTGGCTGGAGTTCTGGCAACTCCGCAGCAACGCGCTGGTACGGGTCTTGTGCGCACCTTTCGTGTTGCCGCAATGCCCGCTGTTATCGATCGAAGCGGCAACGCATGTACTTCCATCCGTGTCGCTCCAGGCGCCTCAGGGCTCCGCGTGGATTCCATTGCAACTGGACTTGTCACGGTTTGCTGATGACAAAGGCGTGCTGCGCGAGACGGCGTTAGAGCAGGCGCTATGTCGCTGCGTTGAAGCCGGAGACCTGCTTCATGATTTCGCCTGTTGGCCAACGGCGCAAATGCGGCATGATAGTTGGCTGAACCGGCGGCTCGCGATAATCTTGTCCGGGTTCGGAGATATTGCGCAACGACGAGGTTACGACCCAACGCGGTTTGCCAGTCTTGCCGAACTCTCCGACGACTTGCGCTGGGTGAAAAATATTCTGCGCAAGCAATCGCAGGCAATCGCCAAACGGACACAGAGCCTTCCAGCGCTTGAACGGAGCGACCCAACGCGCGCACTACCCGCCGGGGTGGCCAGCGACGGCTGGCGAAAACGATGGCAGCAAGCCGCCGAGTTTG
>JAOTUU010000219.1 GCA_029863705.1 Gammaproteobacteria bacterium | reverse complement strand
ACCTCGGTCACGCCCCACGACACGGCGCCATAAATCGCTGCAACCTGCACGACCTTGCGTTTTCGAAGTTCAGCGAAGAAGGACTGCTCGGGCATGGTTAGCAATCTTCGGGCGACATGTATTAAAGAAGTCTACGCCGCATTTGAAGCTCCCGAACAGGATTCGGCGTCAGCTTGTGATCATTCGGCGCCGAAGTAGCGCGTCACGGCCAGAGTGAACGCGAAGTCGATTTCGTTCGTCGATTCCGCCCAGATCCCGGTATAACCGCTGCCTGACACTTTGTAGCTCTCGTTCAGGAAATAGTCAAAGCCCGCACCGATATTCAGGTGCCTCGCAGCAAACAGGCGATCGTGATGCCACCACACCTCAGTGCCAAAATCGTCAGGGTAAACAGCACTGAAGATATCGTCCGCGAAATCCGAGAACTCATAGCCTTGCCATGTGTACTTGCCTGCGAGAAAGACGTTTATCGAAAGATTCGGCTTGAACCAGTAACCCGCCGATAAATGGAGCACCGAATAGTCAACGTTGATATCGATAGGTTTCTCGGAGAAGACGTAGGCGAAGCTGCCGTCAAAATGCCAGTCCGAGAAGTACGGTACGTAGCTCAGTGACACGCCGACCGGGAGGGTCCAGAGGTTTTTCCCGATAGCTGCCTTGGCAAAGAACGGGTAGTTGCTCACCGGAACCCCGTAGCTCATGAACGGAGTAACAGTCAGCGGGCCCTCCTCCGTGAGCACATAGGAAACGCCGATAGAAAAGTCCTGGAAATCGCCGTGATACTCCCCGTCATCCCAGAAGCGCTTGTCCGGCGGCACAAAGTCGACCCAGTAAAAATCATTAGGATTATGCGGATCGCCGCCGAACAACTCGCCGGCATTGAAACGCTTCCGTACGTAAGGCAGCGCGCCAAAAACGGTCAAGCGATCCGAAACCGCATAGTCGCCAGAAATCAACATGACCTGCGTGTCAGTCGTCCAGTAATTGGCCTCGCCGAGATCGAAAATAAATTTCCCGGTGCGAATGTGCTGGACTTCCAGGCGAATGCTGGCATCACCTTTTTTCTGGCTTTGCGCCAGCGACGGAGTCGAAGAAAGGCCACCGAGCAAGACGATAACGACGACCGAAAGTACTCCGGATACCGGAGCAAACTTGCACAACGCTTTTGCCCTCGATTTCATTTGCTGGCTTTGCCTGTCGCCAGGCCTACGTCTTTTCTTTCAGCGTCTTGTGGATGGCCTTGAGGTAGTGCTTGATCTCGTCCCGTTCAGCGACCATCACGTTCGCATAGCTCTGGCTGGCGGCCTCAGCCTCGTCGCTGCTCAGAGCGACGGGCAAATAGGTGATCCTGGCAGCGTCCGAAGCGCCGGCGCTGCCCTCCACCGCACTATGATCGCTGTAAGGCGCGATGACCACGTCGTAGACTCCCGACTTGAGCTCAACGGCCAGCTCCAGCTCATTTTCGACAAAGCGCACACCGTGGCCCGACTGGGCCAGTGCTTCGGCCAACAGCTTGGCGCCTTCGGATTGCCCGTACACGAGCACGCTTCCCGGCAATGGAGCCGTATAGACGCGATAGGAGACGCCCTTGCCAACACGGTAGAGGCTGTCGCCGCAAGCGATAGCGTCCAGGGAGAACAAGACAGCAATAAATGCGACAAACAGTTTCATATGTGACTGCATAGCGGATACTCCTCGCACAGCTAGAATTGTCGTGGTATTTATAAATACTTAGCACACGCCCTAAAGTTGGTCAATTTTTTCCACTCCTAAGTCATTGATATTGCGCTTATATTGTGGAATTCGAAGGATCTGCAGTAAATTTGGTCCAGTCATTTGGGATCGTAGCTGTGCCATGAGACAAGCGCGAACAACGATATTTGCATTTTTGGCAGGGCTGTTACTGGGCCTCGTCGTCTACCATGGCGCGTTGATTGTGAGCGGGCAGACTCCTGTGCATCGCGAACTTCTCGATGAGCAGCAGGCCCGGCTGGACCTGTTGCAGGAGGAAAACCTCGAACTCACCGAGGAGCTTTTCCGACCCGGAGTTCAGGGGAAATTCGCCTTTAGCGAGGCCGAACTGCCATACGATGGGCAGGCGGATGCCGCTGCGCTGGTCCGCAATGCGCGGATGGAGGCACGGGCAGAGCGCAAGTTCCTGATGGTGACCTTCGGCGCCAACTGGTGCCTGGATTGCCGGACACTGCATCACCATCTCAACAGCGAGCCGGTTGCCGGCTACGCTCGTGACCTGTTCCGGTTCGTTAATGTCGATGTCGGCAAGCTCAACCAGAACCGCGATGTCGCCGAGTCCCTCGGCGTTTCACTGTCCAGGGGCATTCCCGTCGCCGTCTTCTTCGATCCGGAAGGCGAGGTCATCGGTACAACGAACGAGGGCCAGCTGGAACCGTCGCGGCATTATTCCTCGAAGCAGATCCTCAAGTTCGTTCGCGACATTGCCGAGCGATCCCGCGTCCATGCACCCGACTCGGTGGATTAACGCAGTCAGAATGACAGTTCGGTGATGAAGGGCGGACGATAGTCTCTGGATTCCATCCGATGTACCGGCAGGCTTGCAGCTCTCGGGCATTTAGGCAGTTGCTCTTTCGTCCCTATTCAGTGAACTGAAACGCCGCAACGTAGGGCTTGGCGCGTAGTTGAATGGTTACAACTACCTATGCCGTATCGCCCTGATTCGTCTCGTCATTCCGGTAGAATTTGAGCGTGGACAGAATCGATCTCTTGGACTCGGGGTTCCTGTATCTCGAAACTCGCGAGGCGCCGATGCACGTGGCCGGCTTGAACCTGTTCGAATTCCCCGCGCGCGTAAACCAGCGGAAGTTCATGGCCCGGCTCGGTGACTGCTATCGTTCGACCACCGAGCTTCGCAAACCCTTTGCTCATCGAGTTGCCCACGGCGCGCTCGGGCGCTTCGGCCCACTCTATTGGGAGCACGATCCGGACCTGGACCTCGACTATCACATTCAGCACTCGGCGTTGCCGAAGCCAGGAGGGTATCGCGAGCTATTTGCGCTCGTATCGCGGTTGCATTCCACGTTGCTCGATCGCAGCCGCCCGCTCTGGGAAGTGCACTTGATCGAGGGCATAAAGGATCGCCAGTTCACCGTTTACACGAAGGCGCATCATGCGACGATCGATGGTGTTGCCGGCATTCGGCTCCTCGAGGGCAGCTGTTCACCCGACGCCGAGGCCGAAAGCGATATATCTCCGTTGTCGATGGAGGCGCTCGAGCTGTACAGGGAGCAGCATGGACTCGGCCATAAATCGCAGGACGCACCGAGCGAGTTCGACCTGAAAGCCATTGCCGAGTTCTTCAAGGCGCAGTTCGATACGTCCGCGCACTTCCTGGGCGTGGTCAAGGACCATGCGGCCGCGTGGCTGGGTCTGGGCAACGGCCTGGCGGTACCGTGGCGACATGTTCCGCACACCGTCCTAAACACCTCTGTTTCAGCCGCGCGGCGATTTGTTGCCCAGTCCTGGAGCATCGATCGCGTGCGCGCCGTCAGCGAGGCGGCAGGCGTAACGATCAATGACGTCGTTCTGGCAATGTGCTCGGGAGCATTGCGACGGTACCTCGACGAGCAGGGCGGGCACCCCGAGCATTCCCTGCGCGCGCTGGTGCCGGTATCGGTCCGGCAGAAAGATGACGTTGAGTCACCCGTCGCGATCAGTTACATCGTCGCCGACCTGGGTACCCGCCACGAAGACCCGGCCGACCGGCTCGAAACGATTGTAGAGTCGACGCGTGCCGGCAAGAACTTGCTCAGCGATCTTACGGCCCGGGAAGCCAGTCTGTATGCAACCCTGATACAGACGCCGTTGTTTGTTGCCAACATGATGGGGATCGCAGACTGGTTCCCGCCGGTTAGCACGGTCATCTCGAATGTCCCCGGGCCCAAGGAAAAACTTTACTGGAATGGTGCGCCTTTGCACGGCTCTTACCCTGCATCTGCGGTCTTTCACGGCTTCGCACTAAACATCACGTTCGTCAGTTACGACGGCAACCTCGACTTCGGCATCATCGCGTGCCGACAAACGGTGCCTCGTGTCCAGCGTCTTATCGACTACCTGGAGCAATCACTGGCCGAACTCGAGGAAATTGTGTAGGCCGAGACAATGCTTATTGGAGAACACTGATGACGAAATCCGACCGAATTCCCCGCGACAAAGAAAATGATTATTCACGGGAGATGGCCTCGCAGCGCGCCGCTTTCGTCAAAGCAATGGCAGGCACCAAGCTGGATACGGTATCGAGTTACACGATTGATCCGGCGGTAACGCGTGGCAATATCGAGAACTTCATCGGCACCGCACAGGTGCCGATCGGAATTGCCGGGCCGCTGACGATTGTCGGCGAGCACGCAAAAGGCGACTTCTATATTCCTATGGCAACCACCGAGGGAACGTTGGTTGCGAGCTACAGCCGTGGCATGCGCGTGATTAGCGAATGCGGCGGTGTCCGGACGACGGTCGTCAAGACCTCGATGCAAAGGGCGCCGGTTTTCCTGTTCGATAACGCGCTGGAGGTGCGTGAGTTCGGTAAGTGGCTCAATGAGCACATTGACGCGATACGCGGTGTCGTGAAGACCTCCTCGCGCACAGCCGAGCTCACTGAAATCGAGCAGTACATCGTTGCCAACATGCTGTATTCGCGATTCTGCTATACGACCGGCGACGCGGCGGGTCAGAACATGACGGGCAAAGCGACGCTTATCGCCTGTGAGTGGATTCGTGCAAACCATCCTCTGAAGCCACGCTATGTCCTGTCCGGCAACACGGACACGGACAAGAAGCACTCGATGATGAATATGATCCAGACGCGCGGCAGACGCGTCATCGCAGAATTTGTTCTGAAGCGGGACGTGGCGAAAGAGCTTCTCCGGGTGGACACGGAGTGGTTATACCGTTTTCGGCAAATAGCGTACGTCGGCACAATGCAGGCTGGTGCCGCCTACGCCGGCGCCCATTCCGCGAACGGCATTGCGGCAATGTTCATTGCCACCGGGCAGGACGCAGCCAACGTGTCCGAGTCCCATGCCGGCATGAACTACGGCGAGCTGCTCGACAACGGCGATTTCTACTGGGCGGTAACCTTGCCGGCACTGATCTGCGCCACATACGGTGGAGGTACCGGCCTGCCAACGCAGCGCGAGTGCCTGGAGATGATGGATTGCTATGGCACCGGCAAGGCGCACAAACTGGCCGAAATCATCGCCGCCGTCGTATTGGCCGGAGACGTATCCCTGTCATCTGCAATTCTTGCCCACGAATGGGTCAGCAGCCACGAGAAAATGGGGCGCAACCGCTAGTGCGGATAAAAAGCACACTGCAACGGGTCTATGTGGCCTTGATGATGCGGATAGTCGGCCGCGGGCTGGCGATCGCGAGTCGTGTTGACAG
>JAOTUU010000218.1 GCA_029863705.1 Gammaproteobacteria bacterium | reverse complement strand
TCCAGGCGTTCTTCCTCTCCGGTGACCGAATTGAGAAGTGCGCAACCGTCATACGCTTCGAGACCTGCTTCGAGCGCTTCAACTATTGATGAGTCGATGCACAAGGGCATATCGCTGAGCGACTGCAGAAGCCGCACGCACTCTGCCAGTATTCGAGGTTCGTCCGCCATCGCGATACCGGCATTGACATCCAGGATCTGCGCACCTGCCTCGATCTGGGCCAGCGCATCAGACTCGACACGACTGTAGTCACCGTTCTTCATCTCTTCAGCCAGCAGCTTTCGTCCGGTCGGATTAATGCGCTCACCAATCACGACAAAGGGCTGCTCGAACCCAATAACCACTTCCTTGCTTGCTGAACTCACTATCGTGTTGGTCATACGATTACTCCTGCCAGCGGACAACCTGCTCTTTCAGGCGCTTTTCGACATGCGCGGTACCGGTGAAATCGTACTGGTATTCGAGCCCGAGATACCGCGCGTGCTCTGCGGCAAGTTCGCGAAGTTCCGGATCATCGTCCTGTGCCAGAAACACGAGTCGTCGGTAGTTGCCGAAATACAGGTCTTTCAATTCCGGGCGTTTATCGAGGCCCAGACCTTTACGAACCAGGCGGTCGAAATGTCGAGTGAGAAAGTTGGTCAGGTAAAACGTGCCGGCCTCTGCCTCGGCCAATGCTGCGAAGTCGTCACTGCCTGCAAAGAACTCGTAGCAGTGTGCGCCTGGCAGACGTTCGATGCCGTACTCCGATAGCACTTCATCCAGTCTGCCGCCGGTACCGCAGTCGCCATAGGCCACGAAGATTTGTTCGTACTCTCCGCGACTCTTTTCGATCTGGGCGCGAACTGCGTCCGGGATCTTGCCAGGCTGATTGTGCAAATCGGGCGGCAAACACCGAATACGGACATGCGTCCACTGATTGAGCCGAACGAGCTGCGCCAGTTCATGCGCGAGGGCCCCGCAGGCAATAAGAAGTACCTTTGCCATCATCAGACAATACTGCCCCCTGGCAGTGAATGTTGTCATGTTCCCATCGATTGTACTGCGAATGCAAGACAGTACGCCATTAACTCGGTCCATAGGTACAAACCGAACGTTTAACTTATTGTTTTTACTACTTTCTTGATTTTGACTTCGACGTCACATGACTTATAATTATCAGGCAGAATCAGATGATGGCGGGCGCATGAGCAACAACGACGAACTGTACGACGCGATCGTCTTCGGCGAGCGGGAACGCGTGGTCGAACTCGTCCAGCAGGCTGTCGACAACGACGTGCATGTTGGCGAGCTTCTCAACGTGACAATGATTCCTGCTCTGCGCGAGGTGGGCGAACAGTTCTCCCGCGGTGAAGTGTTCGTACCGGAAATGCTGGTGTCGGCGAGAGCCATGCAGGCGGGCGTCGACATTATAGAACCCTTGCTCGTGAAGTCCGGACATAAACCTGTCGCTCGCGTTGCCATCGGTTCCGTCAAGGGCGACCTGCACGACATTGGCAAGAATCTTGTCGTAATGATGCTCAAGGGTTCGGGTTTCCATGTAGATGACCTCGGTGTGGACTGCCGCATTGAGGCTTTTGACGAAGCCGTCACGAACGGTGCACAGGTGCTTTGTCTCAGTGCTTTGCTAAGCACGACGAGGAACGAGATGCGGCCGGTCATAGAACACTTCAAAGGACGCGACGAAGTAAAGATTGTCGTTGGTGGCGCTGTAATTACGCAGGAATTTGCTGACGATATTGGTGCCGACGGCTTCGGCATTGACGCTTCAGATGCTGTTCGAGCCGTGCGCGAAAGCCTTGGCCTGCCCGCAATACCCGCATGAGATTCGTGGCTTTCTAAATGATCATGTCCGCCGCGACCATCACCAGCAGATCTGTCCGCGGCCTTGATGCAATCCTTGCACCCGGCAGCGCACTGGAGCAGGTCCTCACTGGATTTGAATTCGTGGAAGGACCGGCCTGGCATCCTCGAAAAAAGATTCTTGTATTCAGCGACATCATCGGCAACACGATGTATTGCTGGCACGAAGACGGCGATCTTGCCGAGTTCCGTAAGCCCAGCCACATGGCCAACGGCAATGCCTGGGACCGAGAAGGCCGACTGCTTTCCTGCGAACACGCGACGAGCCGCGTTAGTCGCACCGACCAGGACGGCAACTACGAGGTGCTGGTCTCGCACTACGAGGGCTCTGAGCTGAACAGTCCAAACGACATCGTCGTAAAGCGAGACGGTAGCATCTACTTCACAGACCCAAACTCCGGCCGCACTGAAAAATACGGCGTCGCCCGCTATCCGGAACTCGATTTCCAGGGCGTTTTCCGGTTCGATCCGGAGACTTCCGAATTGACGTTGCTGGCGAGCGACTTTGCCAAACCGAACGGACTGTGTTTTTCACTGGACGAGTCCCTGCTATTCATCAACGACACAGACCGACAGCACATCCGCGTCTTCGACGTACTCGACGACGGTCGCATCGCTAACGACCGCTTGTGGGCAGAAACCAGCGGTGATGCGCCGGGCGTAGCAGATGGCATGAAAGTCGACAGCGCTGGCAACCTTTACAGCTGCGGCTCCGGCGGAATTCATGTTTTCGATGTGAATGGTGCACGGAAAGGCGTTATCGAAACGCCGGAGGTCGCAGCAAATTTCACCTGGGGCGGCAACGATCTGACCGACATGTATATCACCGCAACGCACTCTGTTTATCGCCTCAAAATGAAGGTCCCCGGGAATGTCTGACAAACCGTTCAACGTATCAGCGGAATCGCTTGAGACCTTTGTTACGCAGGTTTTTCGAAAGGCCGGCTGTAACGAATCGAGTGCAACGGATATGGCGCAATGCCTTGTGCAGACAAATTTGTGGGGCATCGATTCACACGGCGTTTTGCGCGTTAAGAAGTACCTTGATCGCCTTCGCTCTGGTGGCATGAATGGCTCGCCGGTGCTCAGGACACTGAAGTCAGATACGGCCCTCGAAGTTCTCGACGCCGACAATGGATCGGGTTATGTCGCCGGCAGGGCGGCGATGGCGCGCGCCATGCAACTCGCCGAGCGACAAAACATTGCGGCCGTTGGCATCGTCAACAGCAACCACTGCGGCGCTACCTCTTTGTATGCCCGCATGGCGCTTGAACGCGACATGATCGGTATCGCCATGTCCAACGTCGCACCCAACATGGTCATGACCGGCGGCAGCCGACCGATTACCGGTAATAACCCCATCGCCGTTGCCGTCCCGACGTTTGGCGACTTCCCGTTTGTTCTCGATATCTCGCTATCCGCCGTTGCCGGCGGAAAATTACTCATGGCGGCGAAGAACGGCGAAGAAATTCCATTGGGATGGGCCACCGACAGCGACGGCAGGCCGACAACCGATCCGCAAACGGGATTCGACGGATTTCTATTGCCGCTTGGCGGGCACAAAGGATTCGGGCTATCGCTGCTCGTCGACATTCTGTGTGGCGTCATCACTGGCGGTAGTTTCCAGCATCAGCTGAAAAGCATGTATCGCTACCCGAATGATCCGAGCAATACAGCACACCTGATGATCGTCATCAATCCGCTGGTGCTCATCAGCAAAGAGCAAATGAAAGAACGAATGAGCGACTTCACGAAGACCATCAAGGAATCGCCCATGTGGGATCCGGACAGCGAGATGCTGCTGCCCGGGGAAATCGAGCATCGCATGGAACAAGAGCGTCGTCGGGATGGCATTCCGATCTCGGCCGCACTTCACGATGAACTCGCAGCGATTGGAAGTGAATTGAACCTGGACGCGGCGCTTGAACGCACCGCCGCCTGAATTGGAGGTAGGAAGATGTCTAACGGCAAACGATCATCGGTATGGTTTCATGAAGTGGCAGCACCTGACGTCGTCAACTACGCAAAGAATGTCTGTGATCTGGCAATCCTCCCGATAGGCGCGATCGAGCAGCACGGCCCGCACTGCCCGTGCGCTAGTGACGCGCTTAATGCGACAGGCATGGCCGAACTCATTGCGAAGAAATCCGGTGCAACAGTGCTGCCATGCCCGATGTACGGCTCTCATCCGTATCACCACTGGGGCGTCGAAGGGACCATTCCACTGCGCTTTGAAACACACATTGCTTTGCTCGAGGACATCGTGCGCGGCGCGTCTGTTGCGGGCTTCAACAAGTTCATCATTCTCTCCGCGCACGGACAGGTTTCTTCGACCATCGTCGCCGTGCACAAACTCGGTATCGAGGGCCATTTCGTCCTGTCACTGCACTGGTACGACTTCCTGCGCGATAACCAGGAGATCCTCGACGACCCGATGTGGCACGCCGACGAAGCTGAAACGTCGGTGGCGCTGTATCTCTACCCGCAGTTCGTCGACATGAGCAAGGCCGCGCCTGGCAGTAGCACCGGGCTGATCGACCCGAAGTGGAAGATCGCGCCGGGCGTGATGCCCAAACCGGGCCAGATGTATCACTTTGAAGGCACGTTCGCGAAGCCCGAGAAGCTTGAGATGCTCGAGGGCGGCAACGGTGTCGTCGGCGACCCGACCAAAGCCACCCTCGAGAAGGGTGAAATCATCGTTACGCGGCTCGTCGATCATGTCAGTCTTCTGGTCCAGGAAATCATGGAGCAGTACCCGGTTGGCACGAAGCCGCAGACGGCCTGAAACGAGGAACTCCATGACCACGGCACCAATGGCAAAACCCAAAGTTGCGCTGATGACCTTCGGTGATGAGCGTGACTACATGTGGGAGGGGTACTTCGGTGCTCTCACCGAGCCGCGGCACAGGGAAGCCGTGGAATATCTCCGCACGCTGCCGATCGAAGTGATCGCTTTTGACGATGTCGCCCGCTCCAAGCAGGTCGTTGACCAGCAGGTAAAAGAGCTAAAGATGGCCGGTGCGGAAGCACTGTTTGTGCACCTGCCCTGCTGGGCCACGCCGAACATCGTAGTCCGCGCAGTACAAGGCCTGAATTTGCCCACCGTGACGATGACCAGTAAGAGCGCAGCGACGCACGGCATGGTTGGCTTGTTAGCCGTCGCGGGCACGCTGTCGCAAATTGGTGTTGAGCACATTCGGGTGCGAGACGATTTCGGCACTTCCGCGTTCGAAGAGAAATTGCTGCCCTACTTCCGCGCGGCCTCCGTCAAGGCCCGGCTGCGCGGCCGGGTCATGGGGCTGTTTGGCGGCCGGTCGCTGGGCATAGATACCGGTACATTCGATCCGATGCAGTGGCGGTCACAGTTCGGAGTGGATGTCGATCACATCGACCAGCTGGAAATCGTCCGCCGGGCAGAGCTCATTGATTCAGAACGCGTCGATCAGACTATGGCGTGGATGTCCGAACAGTTTGCCTCGATTGCGTTCGATGACGGCAAGCTGACCGAGGAAAAGCTGCGATTCCAGGTGCGCTGCTACCTCGCCAACAAAGACATCAACGCC
>JAOTUU010000217.1 GCA_029863705.1 Gammaproteobacteria bacterium | reverse complement strand
GGCTTGATTTCCTCCTGTCCTGAACCACAAGTGCTTTGTTCAGAGTTGGCGAGTCTGCTCCTGGCCGACAGCAGACTGTCGAAGTTCCGAAATCTCAGCTGACTGAATGACCGCTAGCGGTGAAAGCGGACGTTAGGTGATGACGCCAAACAGGCGACCAACCACCGCCGTTAATGCCATTGCAAGAGCTCCCCAGAAAGTCACCCTGAAAGCACCGACCGCAATTGAAGCGCCGCCTGCGCGTGCAGCAAGACTGCCAAGAACTGCCAGGAAGGCAAGAGATGCAGTCGCTACTACCGCTATTTGCCGAGACCCTGGAATGGCCCAGGCAACCATCAATGGTAATGCGGCTCCAACGATGAATGTGCCTGCTGAAGAAAAAGCCGCTTGAACAGGCTGAGCAACGCCACTGTCCAATATTCCTATTTCGTCTCTGGCATGCGCCCCAAGTGCGTCATGAGCCATCAGTTGTTCGGCGACTTGCCCCGCCAATTCAGGCTCAAGTCCCCTGCCTTCATATATTTGTGCAAGCTCGGCCTTTTCGAATTCGAAATTTTGCTCTAGCGATAGCTTTTCGACCGCCAGATCTGCGGCCTCCGTATCCGACTGAGAGCTGACGGACACGTACTCACCGGCCGCCATAGACATCGCACCGGCAACTAATCCGGCTACTCCCGCAAGAAGAATGTTTTCTTGAGTGGTACTTGCGGCAGCAACACCGATGATCAAACTTGATGTCGAGACAATGCCGTCATTCGCGCCCAAAACCGCGGCGCGCAGCCATCCCACCCGATGTGATCTATGTTTTTCGTGGTGACTCATGGAATGCCTCGCAAATAAAAATCAATACATGGATCATTTGGTCTTGTCCTAATTATGGGAATGCCTCAGATAGCCGTTGTGCCAGTTCGAATACGTCCGAATAACTGTTGTACAGCGGCACAGGTGCTACTCGAATGACATCCGGTTCGCGCCAATCGCCGGTGACGTTTCGCTGATACAGTTTCTCGAATAATCCTCGTGCTGAAATCTGCGAGTCATTAACCACCAGGGACAGTTGGCAGCCGCGCGAGTCCTTCGGAGTAATGCTGCCGATGCGCCCCTCGAAGCGTTGCTCGAGAAGCCACTCAAGGTAAGCTGTCAACGATGTCGATTTTTCGATCAAAGCGGCCAGGCCAACTTCCTGAAAAATCTTCAGCGATGCGATAACAGGTGCAAGTGCCAAAATCGGCGGGTTACTCATCTGCCATAACTCGGCACCTTCTGCCGGCGTAAACGTTGTCGACATTTTGAAACGCGTTGCTTCGTCGTGTCCCCACCAGCCGTGCAACTGATTGAGCTTGTCCGACGCAAAATGCTTTTCGTGCACGAATGCGCCGGCGATAGAACCTGGCCCACTGTTGAGATACTTGTAGGTGCACCACGCAGCGAAATCTGGCGCCCACTCGTGCAGTTCGAGGTCGACGTTGCCAACGGCATGCGCAAGGTCCAGTCCGACAGCGCAGCCAGCGGCGCCAGCCAGTTCGCAGATTGCGGCCATGTCTAAAACTTGTCCGGTGTAATACTGCACGCCCGGAAGCAACAGCAGGGCGATGTTGTCGCCTTCACTTTCAATGAGTGCAGCAAGATCCTCAGTGTGCAATTGGGTCTCGCCAGGTCTGGGCGTCCACTCGAGCAATGCAGATTCCGGGTTGAAACCATGCATGCGCAACTGAGAGGCCGCTGCGTAGCGATCGGAAGGAAAGGCCTGCGATTCGATGACTATTTTGAAGCGAGTTTCCGTGGGCTTGTAAAAACTCGCCATCAGAATGTGCAGATTCACCGTAAGCGTGTTCATTGCCACGACTTCCAGAGGCCTGGCCCCGGTTAGCTCCGCAAAGCCTGCCGTCGCGCGGCGATGATAGGAAAGCCACGGTCGTTCCGAGTGAAAATGACCATCGACGGCGTAGTCGGCCCAGTTTCTTAGTTCGTCCTGTACGAATTCTGCAGCGAGCTTTGGTTGAAGACCGAGAGAGTTGCCACACAGGTACACCGGTGAGTAGCCATTCTTTTCCTTCGGAAAGATGAATTGCTCGCGGTAACTCGCAAGCGAGTCGTTGCGGTCGAGCGTCTGCGCAAACTCCTGGCTATCCTCGAAGTCAGTCATTCCTGACCGTGCACCTGTATGACGCGCGGTAGCCGCTTGTCCAGGCGAACTGCCGTGAGCTGCCGTCCCCAGACGCACCCGGTATCGAGGCTAATCATCTCCGGCAAGACGACAAGTCCGAGTGAAGACCAGTGGCCGAACACAACACGCGTGCCGGCCCATGCCGGATCGCCGACGTCGTACCACGGCACGAGATCCTTGCGCGCACGCCAGGGTGAGCCGCTGTGTGCAAAATTGAGGCGCATCTTTCTCGTCACCATGCGCATGCGAGTCAGGCAATTAACGATAAAACGCAGCCGCCGGTATCCAGTGAGGTCATTGGACCACTGCGTTGGCGCATTGCCGTACATTTTTCCAAGCAAGGCCTTGCCTTTGCTGCCCTGCAGAACGCTCTCTACCTCTGCGGCGCGAGCCATCGTTTTCTTGGCGCTCCAGCGGGGATGTACTCCTGCATGCACGAGTAACGTGCCGAGAGACTTGTCGTAGTGTGCGAGCGGGCGGTGACGCAGCCAATCCATAAGTTCGTCGCAGTCGCTTGCTTTGAGAATGTTGTCCAGTGTTTCGAAGCGTTGGCCGTAGCGGATCTTGCCCACGGAAAGAGCCAACAAATGCAGGTCGTGATTGCCCAGTACCGTAATAGCCGAATCGCCAAGGGATCGGACAAAGCGTAATGTTTTCAGTGACTTAGGTCCTCGGTTGACGAGGTCTCCTGTTAGCCAGAGCGTGTCTTTCCCGGCATCAAACTCGAGGGCATCGAGGAGCTTGCGAAACGGGTCATAGCAGCCCTGTATGTCGCCGATCGCATAGATTGCCATGCGTAGTTAGCCCGAACCTAATGCAAGACGCCCGGTACCGCGAGCGTAAAGGGAGCGATGGGCGCATCGAAATTGACGCCGTTATCTGCCTCCATGCGGTAAAGACCCTGCATGGCGCCGACCGGTGTTTCGAGTACGGCACCGGATGAATAACGAAATTCCTCGCCAGGGTTGAGATGCGGTTGCTCGCCGACGACACCGTCTCCGCTGACTTCCTGCACTTTTCCATTGGCATCGGTAATGATCCAATGGCGACTGATCAAGCGAGCGGGCATGTCGCCGTTATTGGAGATCGTAATAGTGTATGCGAATACGTAACGATCCGATTCAGGTTCGGATTGGTCATCGACATAGTCTGTCGCAACATGAATACGAATTTCGCAGGCGTTTTCAGTCATCGGGCACCGGTGTTGGCGGTTGTGTGACCTTATTCTAACGTATTCGCGAGCCGGACATAGTCAGCTATCGAAATCGCCTCAGGACGCAGCCCCGGATCGATTCCTGCTTTAACGAGCTGGGCCTCGTTAACGACCGTGCTCAACGAGTTGCGAATCGTCTTCCGGCGTTGGCTAAATGCCGTCGCGACGAGCCTGGAGAGGGCTTCTTCGTCGTTAATGACGTAGGTGCCTGCGGGCAGAGGAGCGAGCCTGACGACGGCGGACGTCACCTTTGGTGGCGGGTCGAAGGACTCTTTGCGCACATCGAACAACGCATCAATCTGAAAGTGACAGCCAAGCATGATGCCGAGCCGTCCATAGGCCTTGCTGCCTGGGCTGGCCGCCATTCGATCAACCACTTCTTTCTGCAACATGAAGTGCATGTCGACGAGACGATCGCGGAACTTGAGCAGATGAAACAGCAATGGCGTGGAAATGTTGTAGGGCAGGTTGCCGACTATACGCAGTGAATCGCCAAGTGAGCTGTAGTCGAAGCGCAATGCGTCGGCTTCGTGAACCGTCACGTTTGCAGCGTTGCCATACTCGTGTTTCAGCTGTGCAATCAGGTCACGATCGAGTTCAATAGCGTGCAGTGTTCCGGCGCGTTCCGCCAGCGAGCGCGTAATCGCGCCGAGCCCCGGGCCAATTTCAACGATGGTGTCAGATTTGCTCGCGCCAACCGACTGGATAATGGCATCAATAACGCCAGGATCGGTAAGGAAGTGCTGCCCGAATCGTTTGCGTGGCCGATGCGGACTCATCGGCGCGCCAGATCCGCCGCCAGGTTGACGGCTGCAATAAGGCTGCCGCTATCTGCTTTGCCGGTCCCCGCTATATCAAACGCAGTCCCATGATCGACCGACGTTCTGATAATCGGCAAACCCAGCGTCACATTGACGCTGTTGCCGAAGCCGGCGAACTTCAGCACGGGCAGTCCCTGGTCGTGGTACATCGCCAGGACAGCGTCTTTGTGTCCGGCCGCGGGCGTAAATGCCGTATCGGCAGGTAACGGTCCACGAACCTTGTGACCGTTGGCAATGAATTCCGCGACCACCGGTGCAATGATCGCATCGTCCTCAGTCCCAAGGTGTCCGCCTTCGCCGGCATGTGGATTTAATCCGCAAACGACGATCTCCGGTGTGTCGATTCGAAATTTCGATTGCAGGTCAGTAATCAGGATATTCAAGACGTCGCGCAAGCCGCTTTGCGAAAGATAGTCGGGCACAGCGCGCAACGGCATATGCGTGCTTGCCAAAGCTACGCGCAAGTCGCCTGCCACAAGCAGCATGACCGGCAAGCTTGTGTCCGTTAGTTCCGCTAGGAATTCCGTATGGCCGGTGAAGGAAATGCCGGCATCATTTATGACACCTTTGTGCAACGGTGCCGTAACGAGTCCCGCGAAATGCCCGCGCAAACAGCCTTTGACGGCGAAGCGCAATCCATTGAGCAGCGCCTCCGCATTCGCGGGGTCGGGCTTGCCGCATCGCGCCCGCACTGGAAATCGTTCAGCGACAACGAGTAGCTCGCCAGGGTCTGCATGAATGGATCCGACATTGCCCGGGTCGAGTTCGATGATGGTTGTCGCGATACCGGTTTGCTTTGCGCGTGAACGCAATGTGTCCGGGTCGCCGACAACAACGATTTCGGCCGGCAGATTTTTATGGGCGAGTGCCAGACATAGCTCTGGCCCGACGCCTGCGGGCTCGCCAGCGGCTACTACGAGAGGCTTATCTATGCGCACGACAGATTGTCCTGCCGACTGGAATTGCGCCTAAACGCGCAGATCGACGAAAGCTTCGTCCCGCAGACGACGTATCCACAACTGTGATTCCTCTTCCATCTTGCTGTTGCGAATTCGCCCATCGCAGTTACTTTCTTTGAGATCCTCGGTATTGTCGTAGACGCGGCGATCCAGAACTTCCAGGATATGCCAGCCGAACGGGCTACGGAACGGTTCGCTGACGACGCCAATTTCACTATCTGAAACGACTTTGTCGAATTCCGCAACAAATGTGCCGGGGCCAGTCCAACCCATTTCGCCGCCGTTGTTC
>JAOTUU010000216.1 GCA_029863705.1 Gammaproteobacteria bacterium | reverse complement strand
TATCGCCCGACTACCGCTGAATCGGACGGTGCGTCCTCCGGCGCCGGTTTTTCGACAATCTCCGTAATGCGATCTTGCTCGGACGAGTCCACGGCGACAATGCCGTAGCTTGATGTATGCTCCCGCGGCACCGTTTCGACGGCGATCACGCTGCCGCCATGGCGAGCGTGCTCCGCCGCCATCTGGGCCAGGCAACCCGGATTGCCTGCAATCAGGTCATCGGCCAGGTGCACAAAGAACGGCTCATCGCCGACCGCCGGACGTGCGCACAACACGGCATGGCCAAGTCCGAGCGGCTTCCCTTGTCGAATGTAGATGCAGGCAACGCCGGGCGGAACGATACCGCGGATGGATGCCAGCAGTTCGTCCTTGCCGGACTCGATGAGCGCCTGTTCGAGTTCCGCGTCCGTATCGAAGTGATCCTCGATCGCGCGTTTGGAACTGCCCGTGACAAATATGAGCTTGGTCGCCCCGGCCGCAATGGCTTCTTCGACCGCGTACTGGATCAACGGCTTGTCGACAATCGGCAGCATCTCTTTCGGGCTGGCCTTGGTTGCCGGCAAGAAACGCGTGCCCCGCCCGGCGACAGGAAAAACGGCTGCTCTGACTTTTTGTCCCAAGTCGATACTCCATCGAACGTGACTGATATCGAATCATAGCCAAAAGCCGGCAACCGCGTCATGACGAACGTCACGTACAGGACGCGAACCGAGTCGCGCCAACAGCCGGCCGGCGCGACTCTGGGTTTGCCGATATGTCAGGCCACTACTGTTTCTTCTTCCCGCTCGACACCTGGATGTCGCTCCGGTTTATTTCCACGGTTCGCTCGCCAATGCCCTTTACCAGTGAAAGATCATCGGCTGTTTTGAATGGACCGTGTTTCTTGCGGTATTCGACAATCGCCCTGGCCTTGGAGAGACCGACTCCCTTGAGTTCCGCGGAGATAGTTTCAGCATCCGCGGTGTTCACGTTGACCGGGCCAGCCAGCGCGATCCAGGGTAATACCAGCGATGCTATCGCCAGGGCGTATCTAGAGGTTTTCATCATAAGCTCCTTATCGTGATGATCACGCCGCGGTTTTGCGGCATGAAGGAGCTTAGGGGTGTCGCTGGCTGATCACCGCTGTCAAAACTTCGCAATACGAGCGAAAACGGTGGTTACGGCTTGGTAATGCTGTGCTGTAGCAAGGTATCGAACTGCACCCTGGACGCCGGACGCTGCGTTTCCCAATTGCGACAGCTGGGACACTGCCAAAGCAATCGCTGACTCGAGAATCCGCATTCCTGGCACTGGTATCGCGGCGTGGTGGCGGCGAGTTTGCACAACGCACTCCGAACTTTTGCCAACGCCACATCGTTGGAGCCCTTGTCACCCTCAGACAGCTGCTGCAGTTCCACGAATTCACCGAGGGTCGGTTCGTTCAGCATGTATTGCTTGACGCATTCGTCGATGACTGCAATTCCGTCCAGGTTGTTGACGATTGCCGTGTAAGCAATCAGCGAACTCCTTTCCGGGTTTTTTGCCAACAGTGCTTTGAGGGCGCTCTCAAGCTCGGCCGTCGCATTCTCGCGTTTGTAGATCGAGACGATTTCTGGCAGAGCTTCAGCAATGAGATAGGTATTCTCGTCAATAATCCGGTGATACAGCTTCAACGCTGTCTTATTGTCACCGGTGTCTCGGGCGATATGTGCGCGCGTCAATGCACCTCGCATCGTGCGCGGGCGTCCGGCCTGAGCTTTCTTGACGTACTCGCGAGCCGAGGCAAAGTCGTTCTGGGCCGCCGCCGATTCCGCGCATTCGCAATAGTAATGAGCGATTTGAAGTGCGAGCGAGCGACCGCTTAGAATTTCCAGTCGCTGCCCCGCATCCACGGCTTTCTCCCATTCTCGTTCCTGCTCATAGATACGACACAGCCTCTCCAGGGCCTGAACCTGGTACCGCGAACCCTGGGACAATCGCGCAAACAGACTCTCCGCCCGGTCCAGCAATCCTGCCGCGAAATAGTCCTTCGCCAATGAATACAAAGCCGGGTCGCGCTGTTCAGACGCCAGGTCCGGGCGTGCGATGATGTTCTGGTGAATGCGTATCGCGCGATCGACCTCGCCCCGACGGCGAAAGAGGCTACCCAGCGCGAAGTGGGTCTCGATGGTTTTGTCGTCGACCCGGACCATCTGCAGGAAGTGCTCGAGTGCCTGGTCCGTCTGCTCATTGAGCAGGAAGTTCAGTCCTTTCAGGTAGTCAATATTGAGCGGCGGCGGCGCATCTTCTTCGTCGCGTTCACCAAACCGACCCATTGCCCAGCCCGCGGCGGCGAGCAACAGAAACAGCCCCGCCAGCAGAAAGGTGGATTCAGTCGGCATCGTTGAGCGGCAAACCTCGCAAGCTCGTGACCTCGCTTTCGGACAGACGCAGGGTGCGTCGCAAGATGCGGCGTTCATTGACCAGCTTCAGTGCGAAGACCCCCATGCAAAGAATGCCGAACAGCCAGCCCAGTGCAAAGGTCACGGTTAGCACCAGCGGTAAGGGCTGGGTGAACCTGGCGAATGCCAGGTCGATATCGACCATGCCGGTGTTAATGGCGGTAAACGTCGCCATCATTGCAGCTATGACCAAGATGAGAACCAGCAAGCCGATACGTTTCAGCATGCGTTCACTCCAAGACTGTCAGACGGTTGAAGAAACAGAATCATCGCCGCTCGGTATTGCGCGCGATCAATTCTTGATTGGAAAGTGGCGACTCTCGTTAACGCGTTCGCGCAGGTCTTTACCGGGCTTGAAATGCGGGACGTACTTACCCGACAGCGCGACCGCCTCCCCCGTCTTCGGATTGCGGCCTATGCGCGGTGGACGATAGTGCAGAGAGAAACTTCCGAAGCCGCGAATCTCAATACGTTGGCCCTTGGCCAATGAGTCGCTCATGAGGTCGAGCAAATGCTTAACCGCCAGCTCGACGTCTTTTGCCGGCAAGTGCTTTTGCTTACGGGAGATTGATTCTATGAGTTCAGATTTTGTCATTATACTTGTCGTCGTACCGCCTTGTCAGCGTAACCCACGGATAGTAAAGACAATAATAGCCCGGACGGGGGCGTCCGGGCTACCTTTTTTACTTATTATTTACTTCCGCCACTCATCTTTTCTTTCAGGAGCTCACCAAGCGTGGTCCCGGCGGGGGCTGCGGATGCGTCAGATTTGTAGCTACTGACAGCCTCAGCCTCGTCATGAACCTCTTTGGCCTTGATCGAAAGCGCGATCGCGCGGTTCTTACGATCAACATTAATGAACTTCGCTTCAACCTCTTCGCCCACCTTGATCATGGTCCGCGCGTCCTCTACCCGGCCACGGGCCAGTTCGGAAGCACGCAGCGAGCCGAAGACGCCATCGCCAAGATCAACTAATGCGCCTCGCGCATCGACCTCTGTAACCGTGCCGTTGACGATTGTGTTTTTCGGATGTGCTGCAAGCCAGTTTGAGAACGGGTCTTTCTCGAGCTGCTTGATGCCCAACGAAATTCGCTCACGTTCGGCGTCGATAGCGAGAACCGATGCCTCTATCTCCTGCCCTTTCTTGTAATTCCGCACGGCTTCTTCGCCGACGTCATCCCAGGAAATGTCAGAGAGGTGCACGAGACCATCGATACCACCGTCCAGCCCAATGAAGATTCCGAAATCTGTGATTGATTTGATCTGCCCCGACACCTTGTCGCCACGGTTGAAAGTCGCCGCAAACTCGGCCCACGGATTCGATTTGCACTGTTTGACGCCCAGCGAAATGCGACGGCGTTCTTCGTCGATCTCGATGACCATGACCTCAATTTCTTCGCCAATGGACACAACGCGCGCCGGATTAACGTTCTTGTTGGTCCAGTCCATTTCAGAAACGTGCACCAGGCCCTCGACGCCATCCTCGATCTCGACGAAGCAGCCATAGTCGGCAATGTTGGTGACCTTGCCAAAAATACGCGTCTGCGGCGGGTAGCGGCGCGCCAGATCCTGCCACGGATCATCGCCCAGCTGTTTCATGCCCAGCGACACACGCTGGCGCTCACGGTCGAATTTGAGGATCTTGACGTCGATCTCCTGACCCACTTCAACCACCTCGGAAGGATGCTTCACGCGCTTCCAGGCCATATCGGTGATGTGCAGCAAACCGTCGATACCACCCAGGTCGACAAACGCACCGTAATCGGTCAGGTTCTTTACGACGCCCTTGACCGAATTGCCTTCCTGGAGTCCTTCCAGCAGCGCCTCGCGCTCGGCAGAGTATTCTTTTTCAACAACGGCACGGCGTGACACAACCACGTTGTTGCGTTTCTGATCCAGCTTGATGACCTTGAACTCGAGGCTCTTGCCTTCGAGGTACGCGGGATCTCGCACGGGTCGAACGTCAACCAATGAACCCGGCAGAAACGCGCGGACATTGTCGATTTCGACCGTGAAACCGCCCTTGACGCGGCCGTTAATGATGCCTTCGACAACTTCCCCGTCTTCGAAAGCCTTCTCGAGATCGATCCAGGTACGCGCCCGAATAGCTTTTTCACGCGACAGCTTGGTCTCACCGAAGCCGTCTTCAACAGCATCCAGCGCGACTTCGACCTCATCCCCTACGGAGATGCCGCCCTCAATTTTGTCGTTCTTGAACTGTTCCAGTGGGATTACAGCCTCTGATTTGAGGCCTGCACTGACGAGTACAACGTCGTCATTTACCGCGACAACAATACCTTTGATTATCGAACCAGGTTTGATCTGTTGACTGGCAAAACTTTCTTCAAATAATTCTGCGAAACTTTCTGACATGTTTAATTAACCAAGGGAACTTGTATTCCCACCCAAACGCCTGGTCGCGTCCTGCTACCGACGGTCATTACAAAAAAGGAACGAACATCCTGTCCGATCCCGTCCATGAATCTATCTTCTGAAACTAGAGTTCCGAGACCCAATCAAGAACTGTCTGCGTGACGGCCTCGATGGACTGGCCCGAGGAATCCAGAATCCTGGCGTCCTCTGCCGGTCTCAGCGGAGCGACCGATCGCTCGGAATCCCGCCGGTCACGGTACTCTATGTCCCGTGAAAGGGCGGCAAGGCTAACATCCATACCCTTGTCTTTCAACTGCTTATGACGCCTTCGGGCCCGTTCTTCGGCGCTCGCCGTGAGGTAGATTTTGAGCGGCGCATCGGAGAACACATGGGTTCCCATATCCCGGCCGTCGGCGACCAGCCCGGGTGCCTGCCGAAAAGCCCGCTGCCGCGCCAGCAGTGCGTCACGAACGGCAGGAATGGCGGCCACGGTGGATGCCCCGGCCCCGGTTTCCTCGGTTCTGACTTCGCCCGTGACGTCCTCACCCGCCAGCCAGATTCGCTCGGATCCGTCTTCATTACTGTCAAATCGGACGTCGAGCGCCCCTGCGATACGCGCAAGCCCTTCGATGTCGTCGAGCGCAACACCCGCCTTGCTC
>JAOTUU010000215.1 GCA_029863705.1 Gammaproteobacteria bacterium | reverse complement strand
GATCGCGGTGCCAAAATCGCCTTTCGCCGAACACAGCGCCCATACGACAAGCGCAAGATTGTTCAGCGTGTGGACAGGTGACATTTCACTGTATGTCTCGTGCATGCGGTCTACGGCGTCGGACCTACCTGCCAGTTCGCGTCCTAATTGCACGGCCGCCGCGGCTTCGCTGTCGTCGGGAATTTGCTGGAGCGCCACGTCAAGAGCCTCGTCGAGATCTTTGGTCGCCGGAATTGCCGCGCTGAGCGCGGCGATGAATGCTGCACCATGGACGCCTTCGCCACGATGCGATAACGACGCGTCCCGTCGCGCAAGGTCTGCCGCGAGGGCAGGGCGGCCCGGACACACCCAGCCGTAGAGGTCGGCACGGATCTGGGCGCCGATCCACTCGTTGAAGTCGTTGTCCGAACATTCGGCGAGATCGAAGCCCGGCTCGTCGCCGTTCACGAATCCGTCCGCCATGTTACAGAGCAGGGTTCGATAGGCTGCGCGCTCGGCGGTCCAGGTGTTGCCTGCCGGCAAGAGACGCAGCCAGGCGCGTGCCACGTCGGCTGTTCCAAAGGCAATCCCTTTTTCCTCGAGCAGCAATAGCGCGAGGACCGTGTAGTTAATGTCGTCATCCGGCTCGGCTCGCACGATTTGCCCCTGGCAACTGTCTCGACCCAGCCGGTCGACGATGGTCCCTTCGACGAGAGGCACATAGTCACGCAGCGGCAGGGCGTCTGCTTTCTCCAGGTAGGCATTGAGCCCCGTTCGCCCTTGCTGAAACGAGAGCACCTCGACGGGCTTACCCAGCAAGCAGCCGCAAATCCGCCCCTGCCAGGCAGCGCGTACGCGTGATGGGTCGACAGCTATGACCTGCAAAATCAGTTCCTTGGTGCAATGGCGCCTGGGATCAGCCGGGGATTGTATGCGTTATTGACAGCGCTGTCATCAAAAACTCACGATTACGGTTGGTGATGGCACCGTCACTGGATTGGATGCAGGGTTGACAGCGTTGTCACGATGACGTAAAAAGCCAATCATGACAGCGTTGTCAGATTCAGCAGGTCAGGAATTTCGGTTGTCTCGGACGCGCCAAAAAAACAGCCGGCCATCGGCCAAATCTCGATAGCAAGCTAGGGGGCTTGAGCATGCAAAAACCGTCTTTTTACCGGAATCCTTTGGCTGCTGGCGTCGCTATGGCACTCGGCGCCACCGCTTTCTCGCCTGTAGTAGTCGCGCAAGACGACGAAGTCATCGAGGAAATTGTCACTACGGGTATCCGCGGCAGCTTGATGCGTGCCATGGACATCAAACGCACTTCAGCGGGCGTTGTAGACGCCATTTCTGCGGAAGATATTGGCAAGTTCCCTGATGCGAACCTGGCAGAGTCATTGCAGAGGATAACCGGCGTGTCCATCGACCGGCAGCGCGGTGAGGGCAGTTCGGTGACGGTGCGTGGATTTGGTCCGGAATACAACCTGGTGACCGTCAATGGCCGTCAGATGCCAACTCACAGTGGTACCAGCCGCTCTTTTGACTTCGCTGATCTGGCGTCAGAAGGGGTAGCGGGTGTCCAGGTCTACAAGACGGGTCGAGCCGACGTGCCCTCCGGCGGCATAGGTTCCACAATCAATATTTCCACGCCTAAGCCGCTTAAAGGTGAACCGACTGCAAGTCTCGCGGCGAAGACTGTATTCGACAGGTCGACTCGCACCGGCGATGAGATCACGCCGGAATTCTCTGGCATTTACACCGATCGATTCATGGATGACACGGTCGGTATCGCCATCGTAGCAAGCCGCCAGACCAGAAATAATGGTGTGAACGCAGCCATCGTGAATGGTTGGTACACCAGGCCGGGGGACGATGTGCTTCCAGATGGTTCCACAAACGTTAGAGTCATAAATGATGCCAACCAGATAAACCGGCCACAGACAGCCGGTGAGAGCTATTCCATCCCGCAGGCGGTGGCGTACAACATTGCTGAATTTGAAAGTGAAAGGACCAATGCCCAGGTTGTTCTGCAGTGGGCGCCGACTGACCGCATTACTGCAACGGTGGATTACATCCGGTCTGAATTTGAATTGGAACGATCCTACAGCGATCTCTCTGCCTGGTTCTCCAATACGGCAGCCCTTTCTCAAGCCAGTGAATGGACGGATGGCCCAATTGCCAGCCCGATTTATTACACAGAGACGAATGACAATAATGACTTCGCCATGGGTACCGGTGAGGATGGCCGGAGAAACTACAATCAGTCGGTCGGCCTGAATGTCGAGTGGTATTTTAACGATCAGCTCAGATTTGAATTCGACTACCATGACTCGGATGCCGATACAGGAGCAAACAGCCCCAACGGCACAAGCTCGCTTATTACCATGGCCAGCTTTAACAAGGTAGGTCAGACTTTTATCACGGGTTACGACCTGCCGATCTTTTCAAACGACCTGAACTCCGGAGGAGAAGCAAATCGCCCTTTGTATAAGAATGACATGATCATGACGGGTAGTGTGTTCAGCAACGATGCCTCCTGGATGGATCTGGAGCAGGCCAAGATCGCCGGGTCTTTCGAATTCTTTGAATCTTCCAGTATCGATTTTGGCGTACAGACGACGGAGGTCACCAATCAATCCGTGTCCAGCGTCGTGCAGCTGGATAACTGGGGTGGTATTACGGAACCCGGTTTCATATCTGGTGTCATTGAACGTGCGAGCATTGAGGGACAGTTCGACGAGCTGTCCGGTCACGATCATCCGGATTTGCAAACCGAGTTCTTCACAGCCCGTCTCGCTGATCTGCAGGCCGCGGGTGAGGCCTATTACGCCGCCAGTGGTGATACGTACGCTGAGGTGGGTGACTGCGGCACCGGCTATTGTCCGTCGACTGACTGGGGCACCGATCTTCGGACCACTGAGGAAACCACTGCCGTTTATCTCCAATACAACTGGGCCGGGGACATCGTTGACATGCCCGCCAATTTGAAAGTCGGAGTTCGCTACGAAGAGACGGAGGTAGTTTCTTCGGCATTGGATAGGGTCTTTAGCGGGTCTTCATGGGTAGGCGCAGGCAACGAGCTGAACATCACGGAAGCACAAGATGCGAGCGGTAACCCCCTTCAGAGCTTCACTGAAGTTCCGGGGGAATATGATGTCACGCTGCCCAGCCTCGATTTCGATATTGAGCCCTGGGAGGATGTGATTCTTCGGGCGTCATTCAGCGAAACCATCACGCGCCCCAGTTATCAGGACATCAAGGGTGGCTTATCGCCCAACGGCACCCAGTTCTTCCCCAATACGAGGCCGTCGGCATCTGCGGGTAACCCGGGTCTTGTTCCTATTCAATCGTTTAACATTGATTTATCGGTTGAGTGGTATTACGGAAACGGCAGCTACCTGTCCGTGGGTTATTTTGACAAGGATGTAGAAAACTTTATCGGCACCGGTCGGTCGTCAGGTACTACGTTTGAGATTCCTAACATCGTAGGTGGCGCCCTCTGGAATCGCGCCATTGCAGACAGTGGTATAGATCCCAACAACTACACCGCGCTAGGCCGGTACATTCTGGACAATTACCAGAGTGACCCGGCAGTGGATGGTGAGACTATTGTTAGCGTACCGGGTGATCCATCCATCGTCTTCGATCTGAGCCAACCAGTAAACCAGAGAAAGGCAAAGGTGGACGGTATCGAACTGAACCTTCAGCACAACTTTGCTGACACCCCTTATGGTTTTATTGTCAACGCTACGTTTGCTGACGCTAACGTCGCCTATGACCCTTTCAACTCCCTGGAAGGCCAGTTCGTCCTGAATGGATTGAGTGATTCGGCGAACCTGATTGGTTACTACGACTCTGAAGATCTGCAAATTCGTCTTGCCTACAACTGGCGCGACGACTTCATTGGTGGAGTAGGCCAGGCCGAGGGCACTCGGACCAATCCCACCAATATAGAAGCCTACGGGCAGTGGGACCTGGGAATTACCTACTACTACAACGACAACCTCACGATCTATTTTTCCGGGTTGAATCTCACTGAAGAAACAAGACACGTCTACAGCCTGACGAAACGCCAGGTGCTGCAGGCTGTTCAGGGAGGTCCTCGATACGACCTCGGGGTCCGCTATGAATTCGACTTCTGACAGAAGCAGGCAGTGGTCCAGATGACAGAAGCCGCGAGCTAACAATGGCCCAGTCAAAAATCCAGTTTCACCTTATTCAAGCAACAAAAGACTCATTTTTAGGGGGCGTTATGCAACGGCAGATCTTTAACTCACACCGCGGGCCACACGGCAACTTTGCCAGTCGATTGGGTGCATTACTGGCCATGACAGGCCTGCTTCTGCTGGCCGCATGTGACGGCGCTGGCAACTCTGTTACGCAAAACAATCTGCCTGAACCCAGCGGCAAGGACGGCGTAGCGCCTACGCTGACCAGCGTCGCTATCAGGGAGAGTACCAAGGCAGCAAAGCCGGCTGGTACCGTTGAGCCGGGCAAGTCCGTCCGCGTCGACCTCACGGCCAGCGAATCACTCATGACTCCCCTGGTCACCATTAACGGCGTGGAGGCCGAGGTAATTGGCAAGGCGACCGGTTGGTACGCTCTCCGTGAAATGACCGCGGCTGACCCGCTCGGTGAGGTCACCTTCACGATTGTCTACCAGGACATCAGTGGTGAACTGGGTGTGCCTGTAAGCGCAACCACTGACGGCAGTGCCCTGGTGTACTGTGACGAGGACTGTCCGGAACCGGTCTCTCTGCCAGGTGACTGGCGCCTGGATGTTGTGGGCGGAGCCGGAGTCGGTCCAGCCGCAGGGGATATTTCCTGGTGGAGCACCGACATCGATGGTGTTGTCGAGACACGCGCCTGCTGGTTTGACGACGTTTACCGCTTTGGTGCCGACGGCTCATTCAGAAATATCCAGGGCGACGAGACCTGGCTTGAACCCTGGCAGGGAGTCGCTGCGGAAAGTTGTGGCGCGCCGGTAGCGCCTCACGATGGCAGCACCGCTGGCACTTGGCAATATAATGAAGCCGCGGGCACGCTCACGATCACCGGCATCGGCTCACATCTGGGCCTGCCAAAGACCGTGAATGGCGCGGAGCTTCCCAACGTCCCCGTACCGGATTCCGTTGTCTACGACGTATTGGCGCTGGACGGTGATTCCATGACGGTCACGATTGACGTCGGTGGGGGTGCCTGGTGGACTTACAAACTCGCAAGACAGCCGGTATCTCCGCTGGCCGGAAAGTGGAAGCTTTCCGAGACAGGAGGTGCCGGAGTTGGTCCAGCTGCAGGGGATATTTCCTGGTGGAGCACTGACATTGATGGTGTTGTTGAGGCACGCGCCTGCTGGTTCGATGATATCTACGAATTTGGTGTAGACGGTTCTTTCCAGAATGTCCAGGGCGCCGAGACCTGGCTTGAACCGTGGCAAGGAGTTGCCGCTGAGGCTTGTGGTGCACCGGTTGCGCCGCACGATGGCAGCAATGGCGCCAT
>JAOTUU010000214.1 GCA_029863705.1 Gammaproteobacteria bacterium | reverse complement strand
ATTCACGGCCGAGCAGCCACTGGGCGAACGGTAAATGTGCATCGTGCTAGACATTGGCGCAGCCCCGGGCTTCCGCTTTGGGCAGACGACCCAGCAACTCGAACCGCTTACCGGAACGCCCACAGGGACACTCACCGCGAATTATTCGACCGGTGTCCTCGGTCAAGACATTGTGATACGGCGCCCCCGAGGCCAAGACGTTCATAAGTTGAAGTTGACCCGGTTCGCCACTGAGCGGAGTAAGTTCTATCGAGTCACGAACGATGACGTCGGCCCAGACCGGCGTGTGGCGGAATCCAAACTCGCAGAGCGGGTAGACGACGCCCACCTGCTCGACGAGCCCATAGAAGTCGACGACCTTCGACTCGGCCGAGAGTCCTGACAACAGCGCCTCGTCGAATGCCTCGCGGGTCACGCGCGCGGCTTCGAGCTTCTTCCAACCGCCACTATGAACGAAGCAGATAGTTTTCCCCGCTAGCCTGGACCGGATTTCGTCGGGCACCGCGGCCGCGCCCCAGGCGGTGTGCAGAATCCAGGTAAATCCATAGACGATGAATTCGTCATGTTCGTCGAGAAGTTTGCCCAATAGATCCCACTTCATGCTGGATGGATCCTCGGGCGTCGCAAGCAGAAAATAAATATCGGACGCCAACGGCCGAAGGCTCATTGCCGCGGCAATGCGCGCGGAAACTTCCCCGCGCATGCGCAATGACCGGGCGGAGTCAACTACGAGTAATGGTCGAGGAGTTTCTCCGACGAAGTCCGAAAGGATCGCCAGTGAACTGCGCGCCTGAAGTTCGGAGCTCTTCTCATCGAGCGCAATCCGGCTCGGCGTGCCGCTTGTCGTCGCCGAAGACAGCAACGTCCGCTCGTGCTTGATGTGTTCGCCGATAGTGCGAAAGTCGATCCATTTGAACGTGCCCACG
Organism: Gammaproteobacteria bacterium; assembly: GCA_029863705.1. Classification (GTDB taxonomy): domain Bacteria; phylum Pseudomonadota; class Gammaproteobacteria; order Steroidobacterales; family Woeseiaceae; genus UBA1847. Next base: position 4,574 of record JAOTUU010000214.1, on the reverse strand, counting down.
TGCAAGTAGGGTAGCTGCTCAACGTTAGTGGCTGGGTGCCAGTCCGGCCAGACTTTAGCGTATTCATCACAAGCGGCTAAATGATGTGCCGTGAGTCGATTCATCTCGGCGAGGAAATCATCCTCATTGCGCGGCCCGTATGGTGAACTGTTGACAAGATCACTCATTCCGCGATCCACCGCTCAAAGAACTCGAGGTCGGAAGGCCGGACGAGGCGCACGTTGGTGCGTGTGCACTGATCACGAAGAATCGTTCGCCAGTTGTCGATCAGGAACGGCAGCGCCGTACGATACGCACTCGCATCGTGGAGTTCCCGCGCGATCTTCAGGACGCCTTTCTTATCCACGCCATATTGCGCCAACAGGCGATTCGACTTCCCGTCGCCTTGGCCGTTGAATGCCATTACCGGTGCCAGGAAACTGGAGCAGAGCTTCGCATGACCCCATCGCTGGTCGGGAAACGACGTACGGAGCGGCCCCTCCAGCGTGTGGGCAATGCCATGGACTAATCCCACGCTGGAGCACGCTTGGGCGCCGCAGGCCTCCGCACTGAGTTTGAACCACCTAGGCGAATTTCCCAGGGGAGTATTCAACATCCGACTTATCAGTTCTGCAATTTCATTGCGCAACGCGTCGTCTGCAAGCGGAGAGAGGAAGCCTTCGAGGGCATGCGACCAGCTATCGCCACACGCTGTTCGGGCGAGATCGCCTGGAATATCGTCTGCAAGTTCAGGCCAGTAGACAACCTGGTCTGGCAGGAAGCGATCGTCCATTCGAATGTCTTTCTGCCCCAGATCATTCGCGACGACGATCGGCGATACTTCCGCGCCACTGCCCCAAATCGACGGAACGGCAATGAGACGGGTCGCCGGGCTTTGATCGGCGCGCCACGCTTTTGCCGCATCGAGCAGTGTGCCCCCGCCGATTACGATCACGCACTTCGTTTCCCTTGTCGTTTTCTTCGGTTCACTGACACGAAATCGCAGGACTTGCTCGACCCGCTGTCGAACCGAAGGCTGGACCCAGAGTTCAGTGCTCTCCTTCGGCAGCCTCCGCAAATCGTCGAAGGAAATTTCGACCGGCTTAGTCATCAAATGACATGCCCTTAGTGCTCAGTATGTCGACAATATCCTGAAATTTCCTTATGGACAGCGCTTCCTCTTGTGTGAGGTGGTGACCGAACGTTTCTTCGATACCGACGGCCATAGCCACAAGCCCCATCGAGTCCCACGTCTCTATGTCTTCCTGCGATATCTCGAGGCTATATTCGGATTCGCCGATTAGGAAAACGTCCAGCAACAGATCCTTGAGCTTTTGATGATTGTTCATCTAGATGCGTTGCCTCCAGTGCTGTTTCAGGTCGACTTGCTCTCCAAGCTCTTGCACATCGATCTTTCCGTTCGGCAGAAATGGGAGCTCGTCGATGCTCTCGATTCTCAAAGGCCAATGCGATCGCGCATGTTTGTTTCGCAGCGTCAACAGTATCTTGCGGACGTCGCCATCGCCTGGATGCGGCGAAATGACTAGAACGTACCCATCTTCCCCGGACCCGTCGACTTCGCGATAGGTGCTGACAGGTCCTCGCCAAGCGAGCGACACAGAGCTAAGAACAACAGGGATTGAAATTTTTTCACCGTGCCGTTTGAAAACCTCCGAAGACCGGGCTAAGAGTTCGACGTGGCCGTCATCTAATTGTCGCCCCAAGTCGCCAGTTGCCACCCAGTCCGCAGGCCCAATGACACGGAAGCCGTTATCGTCGGCCTGGCCCACAGCGCCGTAAGGGCTGCGGAATAAAAGTTCGCCCTCCGGCGACGAATCGATTTCGATGCCGGGTAAGGGCCAGCCAACGTGACTCGTCTCCTCTGCCGCGTCCGCTGGTCTTAGTGTCAGTCTCGGCATAGCTTCCGCGCATCCATAGTTGTTGAATATAAGGGCATTGGGGAAGAGCCGACGCAGATCTTCGAGCCGCTCCGACGGGAAGCGGCCACCCGCAAAGTGCACTCGGATCACGCCCGGAAAAACAGAGCCGTCATAATACTCGCTCAGCAGCGGCACCTGCGCGCCAACTAGACATATCATGCTGTCTTTTGCAGCCGTCAGCGCTGATTTCAGCTCGTCCGGTCGAGTGAGACCCTTCGTCAAGACGAGCGGCCGATCGTGTTGTCGAGCCCACAAGAACTGGTTGACGAAGCTGTAACAATAGGTGAGCGGCAGAACGACGACCGTCTCATTAACCTCCTCGGATTGCTGGTGCGCGTGGAGCACTCGCGCAAGCGAACTCGATCGATCGCGGGAGCCGAATACGAGCTTCGGCCGCCCGGTGCTTCCCGAGGTGAGTAGCGCGAAATGCCCGGTACGATAGGGGGGCGGTAGCTCCGCAAGTGCTGCCTCGATCATCCCATGGACCTCGCCCGTCTTATCGGGGATAAAGGCAAAGGTTTCGGGATCTTCCCATGCGGAGTCCAACCTGTGGATATCTGTTGTAACTTCGCTCGCGTATAGAATCTTGGACATCTTAGAAATGGTATCCGATCCCTTCAACCTAGCCAACGGGTCAACGGCTTCGTATGAATAGGGAACAAATTCGCAGTGATACGCGAGTCAATCATAATGTCCTGCAAGTATCTGTAATCTTATCGGTAATAGCGATTGTGATCCCATCGGTAGTATCGGTAATATCAAGCAGGTATTCTTCGGCAGATTAGCACGGCGTTTCGTGCTGGGAGTATTCTCGTGCCCACGATATCAATCGTCGTTCCCGTCTACCGTGCGGAGCGCGGCCTCCAAGAGCTCTATCGACGCCTGGTCGCCGTGGTGGAAGGTGAAGGGCTCGAATTTGAGATCCTGTTCGTCGAGGATTGCGGAGGTGACGGCTCCTGGGAACTGATTCAGGAGTTGGCGAACAGCGACTCACGGGTCCGTGGCCTTCGCATGTCACGAAATTTTGGTCAGCACAGCGCGTTGCTGTGTGGAATTCGTGCGGCGAAGAGCGACATCGTCGTAACACTGGACGACGATCTGCAGAATCCGCCGGAAGATATCCCGAAGCTGCTGGCGAAGCTCACCGAAGGCCATGACGTCGTTTATGGCACACCGGAAGGCGGGCAGCACGGCTTTTACCGCAACATCGCGTCGCGTATTACGAAACTTGCCTTGCAAAATACGATGGGAGTGGAGAACGCGGGCAAGACCAGTGCATTTCGTGCATTCCGGACCGAATTGAGGCAAGCGTTCAGCGAGTATCGCAACCCTTCAGTTAACGTGGACGTTTTGCTTTCATGGGGCACCACGCGATTCTCCTCGGTTACGGTACACCACGAACCGCGCGAAGATGGCTCTTCCGGCTACACGCTTTACAAGTTGATCGCCCATGCCGCCAATATGATGACCGGTTTCTCGACCATGCCGCTCCAAATAGCGAGCGTCATGGGGTTTGCGTTCGCGCTGTTCGGCGGGCTGGTACTCGCCTGGGTCGTGGGACGTTTCCTCGTGCAGGGAAGCCCGGTCCAGGGCTTTCCCTTCCTCGCATCAATTATCGCGATTTTCTCTGGTGTTCAGTTGTTCTCAATAGGAATCATTGGCGAATATCTGGCGCGGGCTCATTTCCGTATGATGGAGAGACCGCCGTTTGTGGTTAGCGAGCAAGTCGGCGAACCGAAGAACTAATTAATTCAGCGGTAGCTTCCGCACAGGCTTGCCTGTCAGCGCGAACAGCGCGTTGGCCAGGGCTGGCGCTGCCGGTGGTAGCGGCGGCTCGCCTCCCGCACCCGGGGCCTCACCGGACTCGATGATCACGGTGTCGATCTTTAGGGGTGCCTCAGCCATGCGCATAATTCGGTAGCCATCGAAATTGGTGTTTACCGTAGCACCGTTCCTAACAATGATCTGTTCACCGAGTGCGGTTGACATCCCCATAATAACGCTTCCTTCGACTTGGGCTCGCACGGCATCAGGCAACACGACGGACCCGCAGTCGAGCGCGCATGCCACTCGGTGCACCAACGGCTTACCATCCTTGAGTGACACTTCCGCGACCTGGGCGCAAAGCGCATTGTAACTCTCGAAGAAAGCCATGCCGCGCGCCCTTCCCTCCTGCAACGGCTCATTCCAGCCGGCCAGTTCGGCGGCTGCGTCAATCACCTTGAGCGCGCGAGGGTCGCGCGCAAGCAGTTCGCGGCGCAACTGATACGGGTCCTTGCCAAGCTCAAGCGCCAGCTCGTCGATGAAACACTCGAGAAAATAGCCGTTCTGGCTAGCGCCGATGGAGCGCCACGTCGTCACTGGCACTGGCTGGTTCACCCGAACCCAGTCGACGCGAAATGAATCAAAGCCATAGCGGATTCCGCGGAGTCCGTAGACAGCATTCCAGGTATCGAGCTCTCCCTCACGCATTCGGGCCCTTAGCGGCTGGCCGGACATGCGGATGTCAAGAGCCGTAGCTTTGCCCGAAGAATCGATCGCGGCGCAAAGCCGAGCAACCTGCGCGGACCGGTACCGGCCTTGTGCAGTCTGGTCCTCGCGGCGCCAGAAGAACTGCAGCGGCTTCTTGACCGCGACAGCTGTGTGCACTGCGCC
>JAOTUU010000213.1 GCA_029863705.1 Gammaproteobacteria bacterium | reverse complement strand
CGGTTACTGGCACGGGTTCCGAAACACATCGGATGAAGATGTCGTACTGGTCTGGGGCTGGTCCGGTGCCGGGTCGCTTGAAAAAGCGGGCTATGAAATCCCGGATGACGCCAGTCACGCCTGACTGTGATCGATGAGCGCGTAAAACGCGGCATGCAGGCTCAACTCGATGCCCGGCGGGATCGGCTAACCGCCGGCGAGCGCCCGCTTGGCTGGAAAGTCGGCTTCGGTGCGCCGTCTGCGATGAGCGCTCTCGAAATCGATCGGCCGCTGATCGGCTACCTGCTGCAATCAGGAAGAATGGCGAGTGGCTCCGAACTTTCGTATTCAGAATTCACGCAGCCCGTAATCGAGCCGGAAATCGCCGTTTACCTGGGCGCGGATGTCGCGGGCGGAAGCGACGCGGCCACCATCGAAGCGGCTATTTCGGCACTCGGGCCCGCTATCGAGATTGCAGACCTCAGTTTTGCGCCTGCTGAAGGCGTGGAAAAAATTCTGGCAGGAAATATTTACCAGCGGGGCGTTGTCCTTGGCACCGTCGATGAACGCAGGGCTGGTGCATGGCTGACTGGTCTGACCGCGACGATCCGCCTCAATGGTGTCGATGTCGAAGTACCCGATGATCTTGAATCGAACACCGGGCGGCTACTCGACATAGTTACAGTGGTGGCCGATACGCTGGCGGCGATGGACGAACCTTTGAGCGCCGGCCAGTTAATCATCGTGGGATCGATCGTGCCGCCTTTCGTCCTCGACGACGCGGCAACGATTGAATATTCGCTCGGCGACGCGGAAGCGATATCGATCAAGGTCGTCTAGGGCTCTCCAGCACTACGCAGCGCCTGCCTCTCCCGTTCCTCGATAATGTCACGCATCTCACGCTGGCTTTCCCGGCTGATGGGATACCGCCACATCAGCCCGATGACGATGGCGTACGCGATCATCGGTAACGCGACTATCAGGTAGCGTAAGCGCTGCAGAGCCTCCGCTGTATTCTCCATTCCCAGCTCCGGGTCGAAGCCGAAAAGCGAAAGGAAGGAGAATCCGATGAAAATTCCGATACCCGATGCCAGCTTGCTCGACAGCTGCAGCATCGAGTAGTAAAGCCCCATCCTCTCAGAGCCGCTCTGCAAATGGTCCTGATCGCACACATCTGCCATCATTGCTCTGGGCAGGAATTCATTCGCTGAAGTATTGAGGCCCACGATCAGGAAGGCTGCCGTGGTCAAGGCAACGCTTCCGGGAGGAAGAACGAGCAGCAACAGCGGTGCCACAGCGCCTGTCGCTACGGCCACTTGCATCGTGCGGTGCTTGCTCAGGTTCTGGGAGAGCTTGATCCAAAGCGGCAGGCCGATCAGTCCGCCGATGACGAGGAAGACAAGAATAAAACCAATTCTCTCGCCGAGATGCAGTGTGTAGGAAACGAAAAATACAAACAGACCCTGCACGAAGTAAGTTGAGAATGTGAGCAAGGAATTTGCCACCAGTAGCCGAAGTAATGCCAGGTTGCGGAACAGGATCGCAGCGCCCTTCCTGAAACCCAAATGCGGGCGGTTCGGCGACTCTCGTTCCGGCACACTAAGCAGGCAGATGACCGCAGTCAGGGGCAAAACAATAATCATGAACTTGCCGATGGCCGAGACCGTTTCTTCGTAGGAAGGCGATCCCAGGCGTTCCATTATCGCCGGCACCAGGCTGATCATTATGCCGCCGACCATGACACCCACCTGCAGCAACCCTGTAATGCGGGAGCGGCGGTCGTAGTCGCGAGACAGCTCCATCGCCCAGGAGGTATGACTGATGGTCCAGGCGTCCCAGCCTATGTATAAGGTGCTGAGCCAGATAAACAGGTAGAGGGCGCCCGCTGATTCAGGCGGGTTGTAGACCATTAATATCGCCAGCATGATGATCGGTGCTGACAGCGCGAGCCAGGGCCGGCGACGACCCCAGCGCGTACGATAGCTATCCATGAACAGGCCCCACATCGGGGCGGCGATCATGTCAATCATCTTCGCAGACAGAAATATCAGGCCAACCGTGGCGGCTCCCAGACCCCGATGCTCCGCGTAGAGCGGTGGCAGGAACACGAAGACAGCGGTCACGAGCATGTTCAGGCCCAGCGCAGGCAGGGAAAACCCGATCATCCTCAGATTGCTGGCATGGACATCTGTCATGGCAACAGAATCACGGAATGTGCAAGCAGAAGCAAGGCGAGTTCACCCTTGAGAACTGGTTCGCTATACTGGTTGGCGAATTTATCCGAGGAGCAATCGTCCAATGCCTGTTCTATTCAACTATGACAGTGTCGATGCGATGCCGATGGGAGACGGAGTCACCCGTCAGGCGTTGATCACGCCCGAGCGCGTGAATAACGACTGTCTTCTCCTCGATCGCTGGAGCTTGAACGCCGGTGCGAGCACAAAGATCCGGGTCGCGGCGACGGATCTTGCCTGGTTCCAGCTGCTTGAGGGCGAAGCAGCACTCGACGGGTCGGAGGGACAGCATGAATTGACCACCTCCCACGTCGTATTTCTTCCGCCCGGTTTTTCGGGCAAGCTGAGCACTGCCGACGGAGCCATCGTCCTGTACGCAGGCGTGCCTGATGCGGACCGCTTCGACCCGGAGTTTGAACATTCATCGCTGAAATTTCGCTGTGTTAACTGGCGTGCGGAGCCGGTTCTGGATTCCGAGCACGATGCCCGAACTCGCATCTACCTCGTGACGCCAACGTTGTTTGGCACGAAAGCCGTTAAAGGAGAGATGATTATCTATCCGCCCGGTACCCAGGCATCGAACCACCATCATGAGGGTGCTGAACATTTTCAATACATCATCAGCGGCAACGGAACGGTACTTCTAAGTGAAGAACCGCACCCTATACGCGCTGGCGACACGCTCTATAATTACGAGTTCGAAAGGCATAATTTCATAAACGATGGTGACGAGGAATTGGTCTTCGTCGAGTACTTTGTGCCCGCAGAGTGCATCACAGTGTGGACAAATCCCGAACAGGTGTGCGCCTGGCTGCCAACCGGAAAGAACGTCGACGGTGGCGAGCCTTCCCGCGACATCGCGGCGCACAGCTCAGCGGAAACTGTAAACCCGGACGGCGTCTGAGCGTCGGAGGCTACGCCGCCGGAGATGTCTGTTGACGGACGCAACCAGTTGCCCCGGCTGCAAAATAAACTCAGAGTTAGAAGCACAAAATGGGGACATTCTGCATTTCGCGGAAATGCAGAATGTCCCCATTTTGCCATCATCGCAGCGCACAGTTCAGTGGCGAATCAAGAAGCTACTCAGTTGAAAACAGCCACATCATCCCTTCACGAAAGGACGCCGGTGGTGCAGACATATGGCTGTGACCATCCAGGTCCATCGTTTTGAGCTGCCAGGGCTTGTCGTCGCGATTGGTCCAGTGTTCGATCCATTTCTGTGACGGCACACGAAATCTTGCGTCATCCAGCGTCCCCTCTCCAACAAACAGTTTGGATTGCCCGCTGTCGGCTCCTGGCTCTGCATGTTCTTGCAAATAAAACGGCAGATTTCGGTGCAGTGCAGGGTTACTGGCAATATGCCCCCAGAACAGGTCGGGTTGAGTCAACGCTGTGTACAACACAAACTGCCCGGCTATCGAATGACCATAGATGACACGCCGATTGCCGCGAGAGCGATAACTGTTCTCGACAAACGGCGCTAACTCATCGCTCAAAAACTTTTGAAACTTCGGAGCGCCGCCCCAATGGTCTCGTTCTGATGACGGTGCCGTGTAATCCGTACTTCGAAAATTGCCGCCCTCAAACGTATTACTCGCGTAAGAAACACCGACAATAATGGCATCGGGGACTTCCTCTTCAATGTTCAGGTAGCGGTAGTACGCCGAAAAAAGCGGAAATAATGCACCCCCATCCAGGACATAGACTGTGGGGTAATCTGTGTCGACAGATTCCTCGTAACCGTCCGGCAACATTACATAGACGTGATAATTGCGCCCAACGATTTCAGATTCGACCTCATGGTGAAAGAAATCGCCAAGACCATATGGAATATGCGCATCGACACTGGCTGCCGCCCATCCAGTCATGGGATTCATCAGCGCAAGCAAGAGTAGTTTTCTCATAGTCCCGTTTGAGCGTCTGCCTCGGAAGATAGTTCCTCTAAACGATGTAACCTTTTTCGTCAATTCGGTCTATTACAAGTACAGGGCGCGATATTTTTGCGCTTCTGAAGGAGTCGACGATGAGTAAAGCCTTTGCAGTCCCCATGCGCACTAAATGTTTGTTGTGCATAACCGGCGCATTGATCTTTCTCTTTCTGCTCGCGACTGCGGCCTTACGCTACGTTCCGCTTTGACGACATGGATCTACTGCTCAAGTGATCCTTTTTATCCTGACGCCTGGCCTGGCAGCTTTGTCGCGAATTCGCCGCGTGCTGTTCGCATAACCTTGCGACCCCAGGCAGAAAGATTATCGAAATATATGTACAGGGCTGGTACAACGAACAGTGACACAACGGTTGAAAAGGCCAGCCCGCCAATGATTGCCCGAGCCATCGGGTAATAAGGCGGGCCGTCGCCGCCCACCTGCGTTGTGCCGATCGCGAGCGGCGACAAACCTACAATAGTCGTAGCAACGGTCATCAGGATTGGGCGCAGGCGGTCTCTTCCCGCTTCGACGATAGCAGCATCGCGAGACAAGCCTCGCTGTCGCAGGTTGTTTACATGATCAATGAGCACGATGCCGTTGTTCACAACGACGCCAATCAGGATCATGATCCCGATCGAAGCCATGAAAGAGAACGTAGTTCCCGTAGCTGCGAAGAACAGGAACACGCCGAAGATCGAAAATACGATCGACCCCAATATGATCGAGAACGGAAACAACATCGACTCAAATAGCGCTGCCATGACGAGGAAGATACAAGCGATGCCCAGGATAATATTGGTGGCCATCATTTGTTGCGTCTCATCCTGGCGCTCAAATCCGCGGCCGAACTTCCAACTGTAACCCGGGGGAAGTTCAATCTGATCCATCATGCTCGTAATGTCGGGCTGGATATCCTCGAGACTTGACTCGTCTTCCAGATTGCCGGAGAGAATGACGGACGTCTGCCTGTCTGTGCGCCGAATCGCAACCGGGGACTGGCTGATGTGCAGATTCGATACACTGCCCAAGGTAATGCGGTTACCGTCAGGCTTGTAAAGCGGTAAGTCGGCCAGCTGCTCGATAGTCTGCTTTTCATCATCACGAAATGCTACGCGCACGGCGACTTCACCAAACTCACCACGGAATTCACGCAGGTTTTCACCGCGCATCGCGATGCTGACCGACGTCGCGATCTCGGCCGTGGTCAGCCCGGCGGCGGCTGCCCGTTCACGGTCGATAATAATGCGGACTTCTTTATCGCCCATGTCGGCGTCGCTACGCACATCTTTCAGACCTTCGACCGAGGACAGCGCTCTCGCAATATCGACACTCATTTCGTTCAGCACCGAGGTTGAGTCACCAGAGAT
>JAOTUU010000212.1 GCA_029863705.1 Gammaproteobacteria bacterium | reverse complement strand
TCAGAACGTCTGTATAAAGGTGAGCAGCATGGATACTCAAGGATAGGAATCCTGTCCCGGCAGCGAGAATATCGGCTGACACCGCGAGCCCCAGGTGCCGGGTTGATCTTTGAAAACTCCGGCAATTTCGGCGCCACAGTTTTTACAGGCCGCGCCAGCGCCGGTGTGTACGAGGTTCCAGGTCGATAGCTCGTACCAGTCTCGGCCGATCAGAATCTCGTCGCAGTCATAGCAGTAAGTGCTTGAGCCCTTGAAGTCGTGCACGTTACCCGTATAAACGTGGCGCAGACCGGCCTCGAGTGCGATCTTGCGTGAGCGGGTCAATATTCGGATGGACGTACTCGGGATGTTTGTCATCTTCCAGTCGGGATGAAATGCCGTGAAGTGCAGCGGCACGTCTGGGCCCAGCTGCTCCATGATCCACTGCGTCATCGCCTCAATCTCGGCTTCGGAGTCGTTCTCGCCCGGTATCAGCAGTGTCGTGAGTTCAAACCAGACATCGGTTTCGTTCTTCAGGTAAAGCAGCGTGTCGAGTATGGGCTCGAGATGTCCGCCGCAGACTTTCCAATAGAAGCGATCAGTAAACGCTTTCAGATCGATGTTCGCCGCGTCCATAAAGTGGAAGAATTCCTCGCGCGCCTGCTCGGTGATATAGGCGGCGGTGACAGCAACATTTTTTACGTCTTGCTCACGACAAGCCTGGGCAACGTCCACCGCATACTCGAGAAAGATCACGGGATCATTGTAGGTATACGCGACGCTGCAACTGCCGGTTTTGACAGCGGTATCGGCAATTGCCTGCGGCGTCGCACTCACCTGGAGCCGATCGAACTCACGCGACTTCGAGATATCCCAGTTCTGACAGAATTTGCAGGCAAGATTGCAGCCGGCCGTACCGAATGACAACACGGGCGTGCCGGGCAAAAAGTGGTTGAGTGGCTTTTTCTCGATTGGATCGACGCAGAAGCCGCTCGAGCGGCCGTACGTCGTCAGGACGATCTCGTCATTGGCTCGGCCGCGGACGAAACACAGGCCCCGCTGGCCCTCACGCAGTTTGCAGAGACGCGGGCACAAGTCGCACTGCAATCGACCATCACTGAGACGGTGCCAATACCGGCCTGAAACGCCGACAATGTCGAGTGTTTTTGCCATGATGCCTGCCTACAGTGTATGGGGGCCTGCAACGCGCTATCAATGCCGGGGCTCGTAAACCTACCTATAGCCAGCGGAGTTACGGGGTCTACAATTGTCCATGTGTGGATCGGAAACTGCGGCTATGACGTCGATCCGAAAACCCGCCGTTGCCGGTCAGTTCTACTCCGGGAATACCGGAGATTTGAGCGCGACCGTGGCGACGCTGCTGAAGGAGGCGCAGGACTGGGATACCCCGGCGCCCAAAGCCTTGATCGTGCCCCACGCCGGCTACATATACTCAGGGCCCGTGGCCGCCAATGCCTACGCCCGGCTGCAGCCATATCGCGATCAGTATCGACGGGTAATTCTCCTGGGTCCCTGTCACCGAACGCCTGTTTACGGCCTGGCGCTGAGCAGCGCCGATGTGTATCGCACGCCTATGGGCGACGTGCCACTCGACAAGACTGCGATTGCGAGCCTGGATTTCCCCGGCGTGCAGATCTTTGATGAATCGCACCGGAATGAACACAGCCTCGAGGTGCACTTGCCGTTCCTGCAAGCGCTGCTAGGGGACTTTTCCGTCGTTCCTATCGTCGTTGGCGATGCGAAGCCCGAATTAGTGTCACAGGTTCTCGATGCGCTGTGGGGCGGGCCGGAAACGCTGATCGTCATCAGTTCGGACTTGAGCCATTACCTGAAATACGATGACGCTTGCGCAATAGATGCTGTGACATGCAAAGCCATCGAAGATCTCGACGCCGGGCAGATCGATCATGACATGGCCTGCGGTGCGACGCCGGTTGGCGGCCTGCTTATCGCCGCAAAACGCCGTGGTATGCAAGTGACAACCCTCGACCTGAGAAACTCCGCGGATACGGCCGGTGCCGAGGGTCTGGTTGTGGGCTATGGCGCATGGATGTTTGTCTGAATGAAGTTGCTGACATACCTGTTGTTGTTCGTATCGATTGCCGCTTTCGCAGAAGAGGCCAGCTACACCGCCGCCCGCGCCGCCATGGTTGAAGAATTGTGGCTCTACGCGCAATTCGTGGACGATTCGGACGACGCCAGGATTAGTGACGCAGTGATGGCATCGATGGGCACCGTAAAACGCCACGAACTTGTGCCGCAGCAAGATAGACGTTCCGCCTACGAGAACCGACCGTTGCCGATCGGGTATGGCCAGACTATTTCGCAACCCTACATCGTTGCGCTCATGACGAAACTCGTCGAGCCCGATGCCGATGACGTCGTTCTCGAAGTGGGCACAGGCTCGGGCTATCAGGCGGCGATCCTCGCCGAACTCGTCGACCACGTTTACAGCATCGAAATCATCGAGGCACTTGCTACGCGCGCGAAATCAGATCTTGGCAAACTTGGCTACGAGAATATTACGACCCGGCTCGGTGACGGTTATTACGGCTGGGAAGAGCACGCACCGTTCGACGCTATCGTCGTCACGGCAGCCGCCAGCCACGTGCCACCGCCGCTGATTGAACAGCTGAAGCCGGGTGGCCGGATGGTCATTCCGGTGGGCGGTCGCTTCATGACGCAAACATTGTTGCTGCTCGAAAAGACCGAAAATGGAGAGATCATTACCCGGCAATTCGGCGCCGTCCGCTTTGTGCCGTTGACCGGCCAACACTAGACACGTCCCCGTGCGTCGCCTGTTTCCTGCAACGCTGCTCGTCTCCGCAGGGGCAATTGGCTACGAACTGCTGTTGATGCGCGTCCTGTCCATAGTGCAGTGGCATCACTTTGCGTACATGATTATCAGCCTCGCTTTGCTCGGCTATGGTGCCAGCGGCACATTTATTGCGCTGTTCAAGTCTCGACTGGCGCATCGGTTCGAGACCGCATTTGCAACGAGCGCTCTGCTTTTCAGTGTAACGATGGTTGTGTGTTTCGCGCTTGGCCAACGTGTGCCGTTTAACGCGCTGGAGGTCGTCTGGGACTCGCGGCAGTTCCTGCACTTAGGTCTCATTTACCTGGTGTTCTTCGTGCCGTTCTTTTTTGCCGCATCCTGTATCGGCCTCGCGTTTACGTATCAGCGCACGCACATCAGTCGCATCTATTTCTTTGACCTTTTCGGCGCGGGGCTGGGAGCCATTCTGATTATCGGCACGCTTTTCGCGTTCATTCCTCAGGATGCACTCCTTGTGTTGATGACGCTGCCGCTCATCGCGTCGGTCATCATGAGCGCACGGTGTTCCGCTCGTGCGCCATTAATGGTTGTTCAACTTCTATGGCTCGCATCGCTAGTCAGCGGCATTCCGAATAGTCAGCTTGGGCTGCGTATCTCGGAATACAAGGGGCTGAGTCAGACGCTGCAGGTCATCGACAGCAAGGTGCTGCATGAATCGTCTAGTCCGCTAGGGCTTCTCACCGTCGTCGAGAGCCCGACAGTGCCCATCCGCTATGCGCCGGGTTTGAGTTTCAATACTCCTCATATTCCGCCGGAGCAGCTTGCTGTGTTTACAGATGCCGACGGTATGAGTGCAATCACGCGCTTCGATGGTGATCTCAACTCAGTCGCCTATCTGGGTGATGTCACGGCGGCCTTACCCTACGCTCTGCTCAATAAACCTGAGGTCCTGATTCTCGGCGCCGGCGGTGGCAGCGACGTGTTGCTCGCGCTGTATCACGGCGCAAATCGCGTCGACGCAGTAGAACTGAATCCGCAGATGACGAAACTCGTCCGAGAGACGTTCGCGGATTTTGCTGGCTCTGTTTATGACGATCCGCGCGTCACCGTGCATACCAATGAGGCCCGCGGTTTTGTCGCTCAGAGCGGTAGCAAGTATGACCTGATCCACATCGGCTTGCTCGATTCCTTCGGTGCATCCGGCGCCGGTGTGCATGCGCAAAGTGAAAGCTACATTTATACGGTGGAGGCCATTCGCGAATACCTCAACCACACGACGCCCGGAGGCATGCTCGCTATTACGCGCTGGTTGAAATTGCCGCCGCGCGATGGCCTGAAACTCGTAGCGACCGCGATTGACGCACTGCGCGCGATGGGAGTGAGCGAGCCAGGGCAACAGCTTGCTGTTATTCGCAGCTGGAACACCAGCACGGTGCTCATCAAGAATGGCGCTTTGACGCCTGATGACATCGAATCGGTACGAGAGTTTGCACAGTCGCGCTCATTCGATACAGCCTGGTTTCCTGGGATTCTGGTGAGCGACGCTAATCGATTCAATCTGCTGCATGAGCCGTATTTTTACGATGGCACCACGGCACTACTCGGACCGCGCGCCGACGAATTCGTCGAGCGCTACAAGTTTTACATTCAGCCTGCAACGGACAACCGACCGTACTACTTTCACTTTTTCAAATGGGCGACACTTCCTGAAGTGATTGCGCTGCGTCGGGTCGGTGGTGCGGGGCTGATCGAATGGAGTTACCTGATTCTGCTCGCAACCCTGATGCAGGCGGCGCTCGCCGGGCTCGTACTGATCCTGTTGCCACTTTCCAGCGTCAAGCGTAACTGGCCCGCCGGCACAGGCCCGCGCATGGGCGCTTACTTTCTGCTGCTCGGCCTGGCATTTCTGTTCATCGAAATGGCGTTCATCCAGAAGTTCATTCTGTTTCTTAGTCGTCCGCTGTATTCGGTTGGCGTTGTTCTAAGTGGTTTTCTCGTATTCGCCGGGCTCGGTAGCGCCTGGTCGGAGAGTCTTGCCGGGTACCTCGAGAGAAACGGTCGCTCACCGGTCGCCGTTGCCGTCAGTGGCATTGCGTTGCTTACAATTTTGTACGTGATCCTGCTGCCCTTGATTTTTCAGAGCTGCATCGGCTATTCCGACCCCGTGAAGATAGTGATCTCGACCGTGTTGATTGCGCCTCTCGCCATCGTTATGGGCATGCCGTTTCCGCTGGGACTCAAGCACGTTGCTACAACCGCACCCAATTTCATTCCGTGGGCCTGGGGGATCAATGGCTTTGCCTCGGTCATGAGCGCGGTTCTCGCCACGCTGCTGGCAATCGAATTTGGCTTTGTCTTCGTGATCATGGTCGCGTTGGTTTCGTACGCTGTTGCGGCACTGATTTTCGCATCGTCCGCATCGGACTCACTGCACCGCCAATAAAACTGGATGAAAATGGGGACATTCTGCTTTTTGTAGAAAAGCAGAATGTCCCCATTCAGGTTAAGATGATCAGGGTCTGGAATTTTGCAGATTTGCCCACATATAAGAGTTTGGAGCAAGAGGTGCTAGACAAAGTGCGGCAGCCGGACCGGGGTTCCCCGGAAACACAAACCGGGACACGGACAGGCAGGGATCTTTTTAAAGCGACCACGCCGTTCGCCGTCGAGTCCGTGAGGACTAGCTGGTGGCTTGTCGGCTCGACGTACTTGATGTTGATCGCATCGCTTGTCGGCGCCGCCGTCGCACCGGCGTGGCCACTGCGACTATCGTTCTCCGTTCTATCGGCGCTGTTCATGGTGCGCGCCTTCATTACGTACCACGACTATATGCACAACGCGATTCTGTCGCGTTCACGACCTGCATGGTTGTTGTTCCGC
>JAOTUU010000211.1 GCA_029863705.1 Gammaproteobacteria bacterium | reverse complement strand
CGGCGAATCTGCTGCTCTGAGCCGCGTCGACGAACTCGAGTCGATACTGAGTCACTACGATCGCCATCGTGACAGACCCGATATAGAGGGCACATCCCGGCTGTCACCCTATCTGCATTTTGGTGAGATCAGCGTGCGCCAGGCCTGGCACGCAGTTCGCCAGCTGGAGTTACTGCTTCGGTCTGCGACTGCAAGTTCAGCGCTACTACGCCAGCTCTATTGGCGCGAATTCAGCACCTACCTTCTATATCACTTCCCGACTCTGCCGGATAAGCCATTGCGCACCGAATTCGAACACTTTCCGTGGTCGGGAGACGAATCGCAGCTGCAGGCCTGGCAGCACGGGATGACGGGTTACCCAATTGTCGACGCCGGCATGCGCCAGCTCCGGCAAACCGGTTGGATGCACAATCGTGTGCGCATGATCGCGGCTTCGTTCCTGGTAAAGGACCTTCTAATACCGTGGCAATCAGGCGCTGCGTGGTTTTTGGATACTTTAGTAGACGCCGACCTTGCCAATAACTCGGCGAGCTGGCAGTGGGTTACCGGATGCGGATCGGATGCTGCTCCGTACTTTCGAATCTTCAACCCGACTCTGCAGGGCAAGAAATTCGACCCGCACGGTGACTATGTGCGCAGGTGGATTCCGGAGCTGAGCGAAAAAACGCAGTCGGCCTACCCGAGCCCGATCGTCGATCATGGCATCGCGCGAAAGACAGCCCTGGAGGCGTATCAGTCTATTAAGGGAATGCGAACTTCAACACTCGCCCCGTGATCATCGGTCGGGAGCAACTTGAGTGAGCCCGAATGGGCTTTGACCACCAGTGTCGCCAGGTACAGGCCAAGCCCCGTGCCGCCGGACTCGCGTGCACGCGATGCGTCGTCGCGATAGAACGGTTCGCCGATATGCGCTACCTGGCCCTCTGACAGACCGGGGCCGTGATCCGTAACCGTCATAACAAGCTCGCTATCTGTCGCCGCGATCGTCAGCTCCACCGAACCGTCCTCCGGCTGCGAGTACCGCAACGCATTGCTGATCAGATTCTTTAGCAGCAAGCCGATTCTCGCTTCGTCGACATACGCGTAGACAGGCTCGCTTGGCAGGCTAACGTTGATCCGGCTCACTTCCCGCGCAAAGTAATTATCCAACAATTCATCGACCAACTCTCCGACGACTACTTGCGTGCGGGTTAGCTGCGTGTGCCGGCTGTTGAGCCGCTCGGCCTCGAGCAGGGAGACCACGATTGTCTCCATCTCGGCAATTTCGGTTTTTAGGCTCGCGATGTTCTCTGTGTCGTCGAAGAATTCGAGTTGCAGGCGCATCCTTGAGAGCGGCGAGCGCAGCTCATGGCTAATTCCGAGCAACAGAGATCGCTTCGCGTCCAACATGCTCTGCACATCGCCCGCCATTCTGTTGATATCCGTTGCAAGATCGCCGAGTTGGTCGCCACGTACGTTCGAGATACGGAAGTCAAAATTACCCCGTCCTATGTGCTCCGCGCCCTCACGAATCGTCTGGATCGGCCGAAATAGCCACGTAACCGCCGCATAAGCCGCCAGCAGAAAAGACAAGCCAAGACCGAGTACGAGTGGGACAAGCGCTGGCCCGTCTGACACGTCCGAGATTCGTGGCGTCGCGACGACGACTTCGTAATCGCCCTGTCGCATGCGGAGGAAATCGTGGTTGTCCAGGTCGGCGAAGTCCACGCCCTGAAGCTCGCCAGCCCATGCGCCCGGATCGTTGCTGAACCTGGGGCTGGGCTCAAAAGTGAGTTGCTCGAGTCTTGGAAATGCAGGATCCGACGCCCAATCGATATCGGGACCCAGAATCCGAATATCGACCGGGACTTTTTCCGTAATTGCGATCGCACGGTCGATGCGCGGTGGAACACCGATGTCTTCGCGCACGTAGCTCACATGCAGGGACAAGTGCCCGCTGATAAGCCCGCGTATTTCATCGCTGTTGTAAAAACGCTGGATCGCTTTGAACGTGCCGAATACGAACAGGCCGCCCAGCACGAGAAATATCACCAGGAGGCGAAACGACAAGGAACGCGTCAGACGGTTAAGCATCGGTCAGAGGTGTGCCCACGAACGAATAGCCGCGACCCCATATCGTTTGTATGAAGCGTGGCGGCTTGACCGAATCACCAAGCTTCTGGCGCAAGCGGCTAATCATGATATCGACGGATCTCGTCAGAATTGCCGCATCAATGCCCCGCAGTTCGCTAAGAATATCGTCGCGCGAAAGCTTACGCCCGTGCCTGCGTGCGAGAATCAAGAGAAGTTCGTACTCCATCGATGTCAAGTCAACCAAACCACCATCAACGCAAACCGTTCGAGCATCGGTATCGATAGACAGCCCCTCAAAATTCAGCTCACCGACGGTTGATCCTCTAAGTTCGGACCGGCGCAACGTTGCTTGTACACGAGCAACCAGCTCACGCGGCTCGAAAGGTTTTCCAATATAGTCGTCGGCGCCCAGCTCAAGGCCTGACACGCGATCGATTACGTCGCCACGGGCGGTGAGCATGATTATCGGAATGTTGCTGGACTTGCGTACCTCACGGCAAATCTCGAAGCCATCCTTGCCCGGCAACATGACATCCAGCAACAGCAAGTCCGGCTCTTCTCGGGCCAGCTTCTTGAAACCCTCAACCGAGTCATGCGCACACAAGAGGTTGATGCCGTAGCGCTTGAAGTACGCCTGCATTAAATCGGAGTGCTTCCGATCATCATCTATTAACAGCACCTTTGTCATGACCCGATGATAACCGGTGTTACGCAGATAGTCGCGGAGACAGGCGATTCGATACATCTAGTTACATTCTGAAACCGCTGCGAAACCATTGCTGCCTCAAGCTCTGTGAAACTATCCCCCGTTGAATCGTTAGTGAACTACAACTAAACAATCTTTAGGAGATCGAAATGAAAAGATTTACCCATGTTGCATTACTTGCAACGACTACTCTGTTCCTCGCTGCTTGCGAAGGCGACGACGGTGTGGATGGTGTTAATGGCGCCGATGGTGCCGATGGCGCCAACGGCCTGAATTCGCTCGTCGCATTCCGTGATCTCGCTGTTGGGGATGTTGACTGCATCGGTGGGGGTCAGGCTTTTGAAAGCGGCCTTGATACGAACGGCAACAACGTTCTCGATCAGGACGAAGTATTGTCAAAAGAATTCATCGAGTGTGCGGTAACTCCGACGCTGCGTGCTCTGCATGCGTCTCCCGACGCCCCGCTTGTCAACATCTGGATTGATGGCGTGCCTGCACTTCCTGGCGTGGACTTCAACCAAGGTTCTGGATTTGTGAAGGTCGGCCAGGCTGAAAATGTAACCGAGACAGGCGCAGACGTTAACGTGCAGGTTGAAGCTATTCTCCCCGGTGACGACGGCGTCGTACTTGATGCTGATCTTCCCCTCGAGTTTGGCACGGAAACCACCGTCATCGCCTCAGGAACGATCGAAGGCGCAGATTTTGGCCCGATCCTGGTAACCAACCCAATCGGCGCGCCGATTGCCGATGGTAACTTCCGTGCGCAGGTTGTTCACGCAGCGCCGAACGCCCCGGCCGTTGATGTGTACGTAACCGCTTTGGACGGTGCTCTCGAAAACCCCGTAAATGGAGCAGCGCCACTGGCATTTGGCGTTAGCACAGGTCAGTTGGAAGTACCTGCAGGCGACTACCAGATTCGCGTCGCAGTACCTAACGCTGGCGGTGAGCCTACAGTCGTCTACGACTCTGGCGAGATTTCGCTATCAGCCGGCGCCGACCTGATGATCGTCGCAACCGAAAATGTTTTCCTCGGCGAATCAGCTGTGCAGCTGATGGTACTCGATGGCACGGCCGCAACGGTGCTGTATGACGCAGCTACGCCTGCTGCAGCACTCGCTGTGCACCTGTCTCCGGATGCACCCGCTGTGGATGTTCTGGCAGATGTCGGTTCCACTGCTGAGGTAGAAGCGCTTAAGCTCGTCGAGAACGTTTCGTACACAGACTTCTGCGCACTCGAGAGCATTGGTGCTCCTGAAGACTACACGCTGAGTGTCGTTGCGACAGGTGACACAACCAGTGTGCTTGATATTCCGTACAGCGCCGTTGTCAATGAAGCAACAGCGGTTGTCGTAAGCGGGCTGCTCTCGACGAGCACCTTGCAGGCAATTGCTCTGCCAATCGACGGCCGCAGCGTGTTTACCGAGGCGAAAATCCGCCTGACGCACGGCTCACCGTCTACACCTAACGTCGACATCTACCTTCTGCCTGAAGGCACGATGATTGGTGACGAGGGCGCTGATCCGGCGTTCACTGACGTACCGTTCGGCGCTGATACCGGCGTTCTGTCGATCGACCCAAGCGTCAACTACGACGTCTACGTAACGGCAACGGGCGATGCGACACCTGCCATTTCTGTAACTGGATTCGATACGACTCCGGGCCAGATACTGGACATCATTGCTCGCGATGCCACCGGCGAAGAGGTGGGTCCTCAGGTGCTGGTCGTCGACTATGATTCACTGGACGCTTGTGTAGTCGCACCGTAACAACGAAGAAAGAGTTACCAGACACCCGGAGCGCAAGCTCCGGGTGTTTTTTCTATTTGCGGGATTTATTCGAGTCGTTATTTTGGTTCAATGATAAGGAACACCGTCGTTGAATCGCCGATATTCAGTACTTCGTGCCAGACCACGCCGTCACTCGCAAAACTGATGCCCGTAGCGAGGTCCACCTCGCGAGTCCCATTTGAATCGGTAATCTCCATGCGGCCGCCGGCAATCGTATAGCCGAAATGCTGATCATGAAAATGGCGCTCATGTCCCACTCCAGGTGGGAACGTGCATCTAAGTACTCTCTGGCTTGAATCTTCGTGCAGTTTTTCGCAAACAGCTGCGCCGTTCCAACCCGCTGCTAACGGATCGGGAAGCGTCGTCTGCACTGTGCACGACACAAGCACCGTCAAGCTCGCAACAAGCAGAACTGGCTTGACCGGGTCAGCAAGCTTACGAATCCGGCTAGACACCTTGTATCGTGTCAATCTGCATCTTTGACGCCCTGTTCGTTTTTGTTGGTTTGCTCCGCATATCTCAATTCTTTGAGAAGCGCGATCAGTTGCTCACGATTGTAGCTTGAGCATCAGAGCTTGGCTCAAGATATTTTCGTCAAAGGCGCGCGACGACCTGTGCTAGGCTCGTCCCGGCAAATAACAACAAAGGACACACCATGAAAAAAGTCTTACAGCTTATCTCGTTACTCGCTGCAACGGCCGCGTTTATTGCAGCGCCGCAGACCGTCATCGCCGAACAAAACGAGTCCATTCTCGTAACCGGAGCCAGCACGGGTATTGGCCGGCATCTTGCGGAAACACTCGCTAGTAATGGATACCACGTCTATGCGGGCGCGCGAAAGGACAAGGACCTCGCAGAACTGAATGCGATCGAAAACATTACCGCATTACGACTCGATGTAACCAAACAAGATCAGATCGACGCCGCTGTTGCGATGATCAGAGAGAAAGGGACTGGCCTGTATGGCCTGGTCAATAATGCCGGTGTCGGTGGTGGTGACGGCATTATCGACACGCCGATCGAGGACCAGACATTTGTCTACGCTGTCAATGTTGAGGGAGTCTACCGCACGACTAAGTCCTTCGCGCCATTGGTCATCGAATCGA
>JAOTUU010000209.1 GCA_029863705.1 Gammaproteobacteria bacterium | reverse complement strand
CGAAATTCTTCATGACCTCGCAGAGCCGCATCCGATGATGCGTTTAATTCAAGGCGATGTGGGTTCCGGTAAAACCGTGGTTGCCGCCATTGCGTGCCTGAAGGCGATCTCATGCGGCGTGCAGGCGGCGATTATGGCGCCTACTGAGTTACTCGCCGAACAACACTGGCGTAGCTTCAGTGACTGGTTTCGTCCGCTCGGCATAGAGCCGGCCTGGCTCAGTGGCAGTCAACGAGCCGCTGCCAGACGCGAAGCCCTCGCATCAATTATGGACGGTAGTGCCGGTTTGGTCGTTGGCACGCACGCCCTTTTTCAGGAAGGTGTGGAATTTAAAAATCTTGCGCTTGTGATTATCGACGAACAGCATCGCTTCGGCGTTCATCAGCGTGTGGCCCTGCGCGAGAAAGGCGTCACGGAGCACGGCTATCCTCACCAACTCGTCATGACGGCAACGCCTATTCCGCGCACGCTGGCGATGGCTGCTTATGCCGATCTGGACACTTCGATAATCGACGAATTGCCTCCCGGGCGGCAACCGGTTTCTACCGTTGCCCTTCCCGACACGCGCCGCGAAGACGTTATCGCACGGGTACGAACTGCGTGTCAGTCGGGTCAACAGGCCTATTGGGTCTGCCCGCTCATCGAAGAGTCTGAAGTCCTGGATTTCGAAGCCGCCGAGGTCCGCTACGAAATGCTCGTGCAGGCTCTGCCTGATCTGCGTATTGGCCTCGTTCATGGCCGCATGCGTCCCGCCGAAAAGGAACGCGGCATGCAGGCGTTCAAAGACGGCCTCATCCAGTTGCTTGTGGCCACAACCGTCATCGAG
Source organism: Gammaproteobacteria bacterium (assembly GCA_029863705.1). Lineage (GTDB taxonomy): Bacteria > Pseudomonadota > Gammaproteobacteria > Steroidobacterales > Woeseiaceae > UBA1847. The sequence continues at coordinate 4,849 of JAOTUU010000209.1, read as the reverse complement.
GTTGGTGTCGACATCCCCAACGCGAGCCTGATGATCATCGAGAACGCTGAACGCATGGGTCTTTCGCAGTTACACCAGCTGCGTGGACGCGTGGGGCGGGGTACCACGCAAAGTCATTGCGTCCTTTTGTACAAACCGCCGCTGGGACGGCTGGCACGCAGTCGGCTCGCGGTACTGCGCGATACCAATGACGGCTTTGTTGTTGCCCAACGCGACCTCGAACTGCGCGGTCCGGGTGAATTGCTCGGCACGAAACAGACGGGCTTGCCGGAATACCGAATCGCCAACCTTGTCCGCGATGCGGAGTTGATGCCTCAGGTGCAGGCGGCGGCGGAGTCGGTGCGTCGTCTTGCACCGGACAGCGCCGCAGCAATTGTGCGCCGCTGGCTGGGTGATGCCGGCCGTTATGGAAAGGTCTGACTTCTGGTAACGTAACGCGATGAAGAGCGTCCTCTCCCCACAGGTAAAGCAAAGCGTAATCACGCAGCTACGCAACTACGCCAAGCTTATGCGCATCGACAAGCCCATCGGCATCTGGCTGCTGATGTGGCCGACATTATGGGCCCTGTGGCTGGCGGGAAAAGGCCACCCCGATCAATGGCTGTTTGTCGTTTTCGTGCTGGGCGTTTTCATTATGCGATCTGCCGGCTGCGTGCTTAACGACTATGTTGACCGCAAGATAGATCCCTACGTCGAGCGGACCAGGACAAGGCCGATTGCCTGCGGCGCAGTTGCGCCCGCCGAAGCACTTGTGCTGTTTATTGCCTTGTCGTTGATAGCGATTGGCCTTGCGACGATGCTCAACAGACCAGCGCGCCTGCTCGCAATTGTCGCCGCCGGTCTAACGCTTGCATACCCGTTTATCAAGCGGGTCGTGTCTATTCCGCAGTTCGTTTTGGGCGCCGCTTTTGGTTGGGCCGTGCCGATGGCTTTCGCGGCACAAACCGGCGAAACGCCGCAACTCGCCTGGCTCTTGTTTGGTGCGGCTCTTGTTTGGGCAGTGATCTACGATACGTTTTATGCCATGGTCGATCGCGAAGACGACCGCAAGATCGGCGTCAAATCGACAGCGCTGCTTTTCGGTGAGGTCGATCTTTTTGTCATCGCCGGCTTGCAGTTACTGATGCTCGTCGCACTGACTTTCGTTGGATTGCGCGCCGAGCTTGGCTTCTGGTACTTCGCATCCGTCGTCGGCGCCGCTGCACTCATGGCCTATCACCAATGGCTCGCACGCGATCGTCAGCCGGCCGGTTGTTTTGCGGCGTTCTCGCACAATCACACCATTGGCTTCGTCGTCTTCGTTGGCATTGTTTTGCACTACACTTTTACGCCCGGGCTATAGCGAGCACGCTGACGCGCTCAGCGCCGTTTTCGAGTAACACGCGTGCCAGTTGGCCGCAGGTTTCCCCGGTCGTTATCACGTCGTCAACGATCAACGCGTGTTGCGCACTGATCTTGCCGCGTACGGCAAAGGCGGAGTCCAGGTTGCCGTGTCGATGCTTTGCGTCCAGCGCACTCTGATACGGCGTTGCCCGCGTTCGTCTCACGTTGCCCAATATCGGCAGCCCCGTGTTCAGCATGAGTGGTTTGCATAGCTCCTCGGCCTGGTTGAAGCCGCGCGTGGCCTGTCTGTGCCAATGCAGTGGTACTGCAACAAGCGCGTCGATGTCGTCCGCCAGATCAGCCATTGAATCTATCAGCAGGCCTGCAAACGCTGGAACGTAGTCCAGCCGGCGATTGAATTTCATCGCCTTAATCGCTGCGTCTGTCGGAAACGCGTATTCGAGCCTTGCGACCGCCGAGACAAACGGCGGCGGACTTTCCTGGCACGCGCCGCAGTGTATGCCCTCCGGCAATGTTGCGCTGACCGGCGAGGCGCAGCGCCCGCAGCTGTATTCGACTCGCGCAAGATCCGCATAACAGCCGCTGCAGATAGAGGCCTCATCCGGCGGCGGGCCCATGCCACAGAAAACGCAATGCTTCGGCATCAGCGCCTCATCGATGTTGCGAACTACGCCGGACAGGAAATTTGCGGCTCGCTGGAAAACAGGTCTGCATTTCATCGCGGTATTATCCTGACCGTCACGCAGGTTGTGCCATCCGCGTAAGCGGGGGATTCGTCGATAAAGCGTGATAACGTAACGCGATAGCCTACGAGTACGCGCAATGAACCCCACGGACGACAACTCGCAGCTGAACCTAAGAGATGTCCGGCGCCGCTTCGATCGTGCCGCATCCAGTTTTGATGCCGTCGACTTCGTCCACTCCGCGACTCGCGAAGGACTGCTAACGCGACTTGCGCCCATGCTCATCGACGCAAAGACCATTGTCGATCTCGGCTGTGCGACTGGAGCCGGGGGTCGGGCGCTGTCCAAACAGTTTCGACGCGCCCACATCATTTCCATTGATCTGTCACAACAGATGCTGAGGCAAGCGCAGCAAAGACGCTCCCTTTTGGGCCGCAGGTCTGTGATTCAGGCGAACGCAGCAGCATTACCGCTGGCTGCGCACAGCGTTGACCTTATTTTTGCCAACCTGTTGCTGCCCTGGATTAGTGACGCGACCACGCTATTCAGCGAACTTGGTCGTGTCTTGCGAAGAGACGGGCTGTTCATTTTTCGGCGCTCGGACCCGACAGCCTGAGGGAATTGCGCGAGGCGTGGCACGGCGTCAGCGATGACGCGCACGTTAATCGCTTTCCGGACATGCATGACATCGGCGATGCCGCCGTGCGCTCGGGGTTCCGGGATCCGGTGCTCGACGTTGACCGCTTGCGGGTCAGCTACGAAAAACCGGAGTCGTTTTTTGCCGACCTGACGGCGCTCGGTGGGCGCAACAGTCTGCAAAATCGATCACGTTCGCTGACCGGCAAGGCCCGATTTGGGGCAATGAAAGCGGCCCTGGCAGATCAGCGCACACTGACGCTCGATTTGGAACTCATTTACGGCCATTGCTGGGCTTCAGGGGCGCCGCCACCGGACGGTGAAGTGCGCATCAACGCCGGTCAAATCGGCCGACGTAAGCGCTAATTTGGTTGCAGCGCAACAATTCTTCCGGCAGCCCCGACCAGGATGTTCGTAAGCCTTTGTAAAGTCAGGACTATTCGATAAGCGCGCGGAAACTCTAGGATTGCATGGCCGGAGCTGTTTCAGTAAACTTCGCTGGCTTTTTTGCCGGTGAGCCAAGACTCGCCGCAAAACAACCCTGCACCTGCGGATTTTTGGACATGAGCGCCCCTCTGGGGACGCTGGGTGAACAATCGATGATACGAAAAACTATTTTGAGCTTGCTCGGCCTTGGCTGGGCGGGTACGGCGACTGCTGACTGGGAACTCAACATGCCCAGGGGCGTTACCGACCTCAGCGCAGAAACTTACGACCTGCATATGCTGGTTTTCTGGATCTGCGTAGTGATCGGGATTATCGTTTTCGGCGCGATGATCTGGTCGCTGATGATGCATCGCAAATCGAAAGGTGTGGAACCAGCGACATTTTCGCACAGCACCGTGGCCGAAATAATCTGGACTGTTATTCCCGTTGTCATTTTGTTGGCCATGTCGATCCCCTCCGCCGAGACGATGATCAGACTCGAAGACTCGCGCGACCCCGACATCTCAATCGTAATCACTGCTTATCAATGGAAGTGGCATTACAAATACCAGGATGAAGACCTCGAATTCTATTCGAGCCTTGCGCGGCCAAGTGTCGAGGCGCGTGGAAAAGGTTCCGGCAGCGATCCATTTGCCGTGGAAAATTATCTTCTCGACGTCGATCGACCGCTCGTCGTGCCGAAAGGCAAGAAAGTGCGCCTGCTACTGACATCGAACGATGTCGTGCATGCCTGGTGGGTGCCCGAGCTGGCCATTAAGAAAGATGCCATTCCCGGCATTGTTAACGAAACGTGGTTCCGCGCCAATGAAACCGGAACCTATCGGGGCCAGTGCGCCGAACTCTGTGGCAAAGATCATGGCTATATGCCAATTGTTGTTGAGGTCGTTGAGGTCGATGCTTACCAGGCCTGGGTTGAGACACGCACAGATAACGGCGCCCAGGTCGCGCGGATGGAGAAGTAGGGATGACTACCGCTGTAGCAGACGCGCATGATGCGCACGACGATCACGGCCCGGCTAAAGGCATAAGGCGTTGGTTGTTTACGACCAACCACAAGGACATTGGCACGATGTACCTTGTTCTGAGCCTGATCATGTTCTTTGTCGGCGGCACGATGGCGATGATCATTCGCTCCGAGCTGGCCATGCCGGGACTGCAATTCGTTCATCCCGAGTTCTTCAACTCAATGACGACGATGCACGCTCTCGTGATGGTATTCGGTGCCGTCATGCCCGCATTTGTAGGCCTTGCCAACTGGATGATCCCGATGATGATCGGCGCGCCGGACATGGCGTTGCCAAGAATGAACAACTGGTCATTCTGGATCCTTCCGGTTGCCTTCGGAATGCTGATCTCGACCTTGTTCATGCCCGGCGGTGCACCCGCAAGCGGCTGGACAATGTATCCGCCGCTCGTGTTACAGACTGGCGATGCCTTTCCGTTTCTTATTTTCTCGGTTCACTTGATGGGCCTGAGTTCGATCATGGGCGCGATCAATATCATCGTAACCATTCTCAACATGCGGGCACCGGACATGTGGCTGTTGAAGATGCCGATGTTCGTCTGGACGTGGTTGATCACGGCATACCTTTTGATCGCGGTAATGCCCGTCCTGGCCGGCGCCGTTACGATGTTGTTGACTGATCAGTTTTTTGGCACCAGTTTCTTTCTCGCGGCCGGCGGCGGCGACCCCGTCATGTTCCAGCACATCTTCTGGTTCTTCGGCCACCCCGAGGTGT
>JAOTUU010000210.1 GCA_029863705.1 Gammaproteobacteria bacterium | reverse complement strand
CGCCACCGAGACGCTGTCGAATACCGCATCGACAGCAACGCCGGCCAGCCTGGCGCGTTCATGCAACGGAATGCCAAGCTTGTCGTAAGTCTCAAGAAGTTTCGGGTCGACGTCCTCGAGGCTCTTGGGGCGATCGTCATCCGATTTGGGTGCCGCATAGTAGGAAATCGATTCGAAATCGATGGGCGGGTAGTGCACATGCGCCCAATCGGGTTCCTGCATTTCGCGCCATTGGCGGTAGGCGCGCAAACGCCACTCAAGCAGGAATTCAGGCTCGTTCTTGCGGGCAGAGATGGCACGTACGACGTTCTCGTCGAGTCCGGGAGGCATCGTGTCGGTGGCGATGTCGGTGACAAAGCCATGCTCATATCGCCGGTTGACGATGCTTTCGATATTGTCGGATTCAGTTGACATAGATCAGATCTTTCTTTCTACGTTAATCGGCATGCCGGAGAAGCTGAATCTCGGCACCGGGCTGTTTGTTTTCAGAAGATCCAGCAGGCTGACGTCTTCGAGTGCTCTTCGGATAGCGACATTGATCTGCTGCCAGGAGCCGCCGACATTGCAGACATGCTCGTGTTCACAGTTGCTGTCAGTTGCGCTGCACTCGGTGATCGAGACTGGGCCCTCAAGGGCATCGATAACGTCGGCAGCGCTGATGTGCTGGGGCGCACGGGCGAGTTTGTAGCCACCGTTGGCACCGCGGGTTGATGTGACCAGGCCGGCATGGCCTAGTGACTTGAGCAGCTTGCTGACGGTTGGCAATGCTATTCCTGTGGTCGCGGCGACATCTGCAGCGCTGCACACAGCACCCGGATTACCAGCCAAATGGGCCAGCATGACGGTACCGTAGTCGGTGAGTTTGCTGATTCTGAGCACGCGATTCTTCCGCCTCGCAGACAATAGAGGACTATTTTAGTCCTATTTACACCGTGAGGCTATAGCCAGGCAGCCAGTTCACAGTAGTTTGTGCGCTTTTTTTGCTATGCTAGCGCCGCTCCGGCAGTGCCCGCCGGACAATGACATGGAGCCGGCAACTGTCTGATTACCTCATAGAAGTGCACGACGTCGACTTTGCACGCGGCGAGCGTTCGATCTTCAAAAACCTGAGTTTGACCATCGCACGTGGTGATGTGACAGCCGTTATGGGCCCCAGTGGCACTGGCAAGACAACGCTGTTGCAATTGATCACGCGTCAGTTGCTGCCCGACAAAGGCCGGATAATCGTCGATGGCGTGGATATTGCGACGCTCAGCCAATCCGGACTTTACAAATTGCGGCAGCGTTTCGGGATGCTGTTTCAGAACGGCGCACTGCTCACGGATATGAGCGTTTTCGAAAACGTCGCATTTCCGCTGCGTGAACATACAAAACTAAGCGAGCGACTGATTCGCCACGTCGTACTGACAAAGCTGCACGCGGTCGGATTACGTGGAGCCGCTTACATGATGCCGGGGCAATTGTCGGGTGGCATGTCGAGGCGTGTTGCTTTGGCAAGAGCGATGGTGATGGATCCGGATATCCTCATCTATGATGAGCCCTTTGTCGGTCTCGATCCGATCTCAATGGGTGTCATCGCCAAGCTCGTTCGTCAAATGAACGACGCGCTGGACATCACCAGCATCGTCGTCAGTCACGATGTCAGAGAAATCTCCGAAGTATCAGATTTCTGCTACGTAGTTTCAGACGGCGCAGTAGCAGCATCCGGCCGTCCCGACCAACTCAATGCCGAGACATCGGCGCTTGTGGAACAATTCATGCACGGCCTGGCCGATGGCCCGGTTGCATTTCACTACGATGCTCCGGATTACGAAGAACAATTGCTTGGCAAGGGCAGGGGTAATTAAGATGCTGCGCGAGATACTGGATACGTTTCTACAGTTCCTGCGCACTTTCGGCGCGATGGTGCTTTTTTTCGTGCGCGTATCTTGGTATTCGCCGGCGGTATTTTTTCGTCGCTTTCCACTTGTTATTAAACAGGTCTATAACGCCGGTGCTTTGTCGATCGTCATTATTATGGTGTCCGGGTTGTTCGTCGGCGGCGTTCTCGCGCTACAGGCCTATTCGAACCTGGAGAGGTTCAATGCGGAGGACACGACAGGCATTTTCGCTGGTTTCGCATTGATCAAGGAAATCGGCCCGGTCATTACCGCGTTGTTATTTGCCGGGCGGGCCGGCACGGCACTTGCGTCCGAAATCGGTCTGATGAAAGCGACGGACCAGTTGTCGGCGATGGAAATGATGGCCGTTGACCCGCTGCGTTATGTCGTGATTCCCCGGTTTCTTGGCGGCGTGATCTCGATGCCGATTTTGACCGCTGTATTCACGACAGTTGGTCTGGCCGGGGCACATATTGTGGCCGTCGAGTGGCTTGGTGTCGACGTAGGCGCTTACTGGCAACAACTGCAGCAGGCACTCGACATGGAAGATGTGCTGGAAGGAATTTACAAAAGCATTGTTTTTGGGGTTATTGCGAGCTTACTGGCTGTTTGGGAGGGCTATAATGCGATCCCAACGGCAGAGGGTGTTGGCAGGGCAACAACACGGACGGTCGTGATCACGGCAATCGCTGTTTTGATTTTCGATTTCATGATTACTGCTGCCGTATCTTTGAGGTAACACTATGCAACAGACGCGCACGATGGAACTTGGCACCGGTTTGTTCGTCTTACTGGGAATAGGTGCATTGTTTTTTCTGACGACCCAGACGACGGGTCAGAATGATTTCGATGCGGATGAGACTTTCGAAGTTCAGGCAAGGTTCGAGAATATTGGCAGCCTCAAAACACGTGCTCCGGTGTCTATGTCCGGCGTTACGATCGGCAGGGTCACCGATATTCGATTTGATCCGGTATCACTGGAGGCCGTGGTGACGTTTGTGATTGATAGCAAATACGACCAGATACCGGACGATTCCGATGCCAGTATCCTGACGGCCGGCTTGCTGGGTAGTCAGTATATTGGTCTGCAGCCCGGCGGATCGAGTTTCTCCCTCGAGCAGGGTAGCGAGATTTTGTACACACAATCGGCCATTGTTCTTGAAAATATTATTGGCAAGTTCCTGGTTGGCGGTCGTCCGGAAGGCGATGACGAGTAGACGTTACGAGGTTGATGCGATGCGGCGACTAACGATTACAACGGTTTTGATATGTCTTGCTGTGGCAGCTGGTCCGACGTGGGCGGCTACGCCCGTTGAGGTCATTACAGACGCGGTCGAGTTATTGACGGTAGGCCTTGATGCCCGCAAAGACGAATTTGCCGAAGACAAAGATGCACTGTATGCGTTCATTGATGGCATTCTTTTACCGAGGTTCGATCGGGAGTTTGCAGCCGGCGCAGTGCTTGGCACGCACTGGCGGACAGCGACGGATGAACAGAAAAGTCGATTCATTGCTGCGTTCTACTCCTCTCTGGTCCATCGTTATGCTGACGGAATTCTCGAATTTGACACTGACAGGGTCGAGATTTTGCCGTTTCGTGGCGCACCCAAACGAACGGCGACGGTCAAGACCAACGTCCGCCTTGATGATTCCACCAAGGTTCCAGTGCACTACACGCTGGTCAATCGTGAAGATAAGTGGCGGATGTTCAATGTAACGATCGAGGGTGTTTCCTACGTTCGTAATTACAAAATGGAATTGGATTCACAGATTCGTGACTCGGGTCTCGAGAAAGTCATTCAACGGCTCGAAACCGAAGCAGGACTGGTCGCGAGTGAGTGACTTTGAACTCAAGGATCTCGGCGATGGAAATTTCGAGGTTTCAGGTGACATGTCGTTCGAGACGGCCGAACAAATATTGCGTGTCAGTCAGCGAGTATTTGCGCAACACGAGAACGTGCGGGTTGATATGTCGGCGGTTGAGAAGGCCGATTCGGCAGGCCTCGCATTATTGCTCGAATGGATGAGCTGGGAAAAACAGGGTGTGGCGAAGTTCAACTTTGTGGCAATCCCGACCAGCGTTCTGGCGATCGCCCACACCGCGGAGTTGAAAGACCTCGTCAGCAGCTAGCTGGCGCTATTCGTCTTCAAAAAACTCGTCAAAAAATTCGTCTTCGTAGTCCTCTTCTTCCGGCGGCTCGCCGTCGTAGATCCGAAAGTCTCGATTCTGCATATACGATTCGCGCACGGTGATGTACGGATCGGGTGAGTCGTCGAGAATTGAGTCAACTGACAGCAAACGGTGTCTCAAATCAACCAGGCGCAATCCCCAGACTTTACTTCGCACCGACGAGTTGTCGTAGTAAGTCCAGATATCAGAGTAGTAGTCGACAGGCAATGCGAACACGTCAGAGGCCATGTTTGGCCCCCACAATGGCAGAACGATGTACGGGCCGTCGGGAACGCCCCATAAAGATAGCGTCTGGCCGAAAGTTTCATCGTAGCGTTCAATTCCACCAGCACCGGCAATGTCGAATAAGCCGCCAAGGCCAAGCGTGCTGTTAAACAGGAACCGTCCCAGTTCACTAAAGCCGCGTTTCGGTTTGCCCTGGAGGAAGTTGTTGAGGGCAGAACGGGGCGTCGTCAGGTTGCTGAAGATGTTGGTTATGCCTTTGCGCATCGGTGATGGCACGACCTTCTTGTAGCCTCTTGCCAGTGGACGCAACGCAACCTTGTCTAACGCCGTATTGAAACCGTGCATCTTGCGGTTCATTGGTTCCAATGGGTCGTAGCTAACCGCATCGGGATCACCCTTTGTTGTGGCACATCCGGACAGCAACACCAGGCTGATCACCAGCGCTGCCAGCAAAGGCGATTGCCGTGCTGTTCTGAAAATTGAAGTTCGACAGGGTCTCATGAGTTGCCAGCCTGCGAGGCCACGCTGACAGGGCGGCTTCTCTGTAATTGTTTGAGTTGGTCTTCGGTCATGAACTCACGAATAAAATCGATCCGGGCTTCAAACCGAATCCGCTGGATTTCCTGTAACTCAGGTATTGTCAGAGCCCGGCGCAAAAAACCGATACCGCCAATGAGGTCACCAGTCATCAATCGGAATTCGGACATATAGTAATACGACTCAGCCTCATCACCGGCTTCATTTGCCGCTCGTGCAATCAGGCGAACCTGCTCAGGCGTCGGCGGCACGTTGTTCATGAGATCGAGCAACATGGCGTGTGCCTCATTTGCTTTGCCGAGTTGTAACAGTATCTCGCCGTAATGAATGACTAGCGGCACGTTGCGTGGAAATAATTCCAGCGCGCGATCAAATGTCTGTTGAACTGCGTCGTACTGCTCCAGGCCAAGTTGCGATTGCCCGAGACCGATACGGTAAGCGATAACCTCCGGGTCCTTCTCGGCCAGTTCCTCGAAGATCGCATTGGCCTCCAGATGCCGCCCGGCACGTTGATAAGCCACGGCGCGACCGTACTTCTCGGTATCGGTCTGGTTGCGATAGTCCCGTCGCTCGAAATAGCTGATGGCCTGTTCGTCCGTCTCATGCCGGTCAACAATCATGCGCGAGCGTGCTATGCCGTAGTTGGTTGTGTCGTTGCTTTGGCGCCGCTCGTGCTCGCTGGCGCGATTGCGAGCTTCGGCAATACGGGCTGTGGTTACAGGATGCGTGCGAAGAAAGTCGGGTATTCGCGTGTCGGGAGTCCCCGGTTGCAGGCGCGCCATAACCTCAAAAAATGATGCCATCCCGTGCGGGTCAAAGCCGGCATCGGCCAGTGCGCCGAT